>CAIVHB010000019.1 GCA_903905585.1 uncultured Ferrovum sp.
CACAGGCTGTCTGCCCGTTTTAAATATACAAGCAAAAAGCCTTTTTGATGGAGCTTCATACTTCACACTCAGCGCTGCTGTGGTCGCGCAAGTTTTCGATTGATGCCGCAGGTTCACTGAACATGATGAAGCTCCCTGACATCGTGAGAATGAGCCCTAAGATGAAATACCACTGAGGGAACTGTAGGGTAAATGCTGCAATGAAAATCAGAGCAAAGATGGCATACAAATTTCCGATAGCTTCGCCGCGTGCCACTCCAATGAGGCTGAAGCTTTTGTACCAAGAGGTATAGCAATAGGCATGGCAGGAGGCGGCCAGAAAAATCCAGATCATGGCTTTGGGTTCAAACACGGTGTCTTTGATCAAAGCGAGAATAGGCAGATCAGTGAATAGCGCCAAGATTGGAAGAATGATTAAGCCCCAGAAAAAAATCTCAAAGGTGAAGCGGCACTGTATACCCACATCAGGATCCGAGACATCCATAGCCCGCCCTGCCACTGCGCCTTCTGTGCCCCAGCCAATAGCTGACATGACACCGCCTAGATAGCCCAGCCATGCCATGGGATTGGCGTCTTTGCTGACTTCACCGAAGAGACCGGGGCCATAGATCACCATGCCTCCAAAGATAATCACTGCCATGCCAATTGCGGCTCGTCCGGATATTTTTTCGTTGTACCAAAGACGTGCGACCAGTGCGCCTATCACTGGATAAAATAGTGAAGTCACTGCAGCGAATACTGGGCCTACAAATCCCATGGCCATATACGAACCAAAGATCGCCATGGGGCCACCGCACAGTGAGGCCAAGGCATACCACTTGGAGATTTTTTTGAAGCGCACCATGGTGCGACCGTAATCTTTGACCTTACCCAGTACGCCATTCCAAAGCATGAGGAATACGAATACCGCGATAGCATGCACCCAAGTCATCACGGCTGTAGCAGCGAGTTTTAAAGTTTGAGCATCTGTAGGAATATCAGAAAAGGGATGTTCAAACCAGAGAGCAGTACCGGGTACATACCAAGCGCCCCATAGAATTGCTGTCCATAACGCCCATACAAAGCCCCATCTTTGATTGCGCGCGAAATGCTGGGCAAGTGCAGAGGAAAGAGCTGGATTGGCATCACTTGATGCAGTGACTAGGCCCATAGGTTTTGTGAGGAGACCTTATACATAGAGCAAAGCGCATTGAGTAGATAGGATCATGAATGACTTTGATCAAATTGCTTTAGCCAATCTACTGCAGTCTGGCGATAACGCACGAGGCCTTTGTATTCCGCTAAGGGCTGAGGAAGATCACGCAATACACGATGCAAACGCTGTCCCCATGCAGGGTTGGTCACCAGATCATTCAAGCTGGCAAGGTAACAACGCACACCAAAAAGTACGCCATTGCTCCGTGGTAAGCGGAACAATGTTTGAACCTCTACGCGCAGATGTACTTTTGCGCCCACGTTTTCAGGTGTCACTGAGGCACGATCAGGACCCCATTGGTCATAGTGTTCGGGAGAGGTATCAAGACGAGGGTTGATGGTCATGGTCCAATTCAAGCGCCGCACTGGCGCGCCATGCTGCAACATCAACAAGAATTTGAGTGCACGATCAAAGACCCCAATTTCTGCAGCCATGGGAACAGGACCATGCCATTCATTGAACGACATTCCCACATCAAAGGCGAGTGACCAATCTGCTTGTGTGGTCACCACGCCGGCATCCACCCATAAATTTCCTTCACGTTGATCCAACAAAATGAAGTCACCCTGGCCTTGGCGCGAAATATATTCCAAGGGCGCATAGGGTAGGGTGCGGGTATCGCCAAATACAAAATGTTGATCGATATTCAGTGGCTTATTCATCCAGTGCCATTTTGCGCCATCGCGGCTGAGGGCAAATAAATCTGGGTAATCCCGCGCCATGGAAGTCATCAGTAATTCCAAGGTATCCCATTGCGCATCCATCATATGGGGTAGGGCTAAGAAACGATTCTTGGTTTTACCTAGCGTGATCGCACGGTCTTCGCATTCAGCGATATAGTGCTCATCGATATCAAAGGTATGCTCATAGACAGAGCCTGGGTCAACTGAAACATGGGGCTCAATATTCACCGAGTACATGTAAGCATCTTGCGGAAAGGGGAAAGGAAATCTCCTTACTGCTTCGGCTGAATTCCGATAAGTGAAGTCGTCTCTAAAGGTTTCTTGGCGAAAGGGAATGCTCACGGTTTGCTCCAGTTCAAATATTGAGTATCAAGGTACCGCCCTTGACACGAGACACGCATGGCATAATTTTTTTTCTAGATGATTTTTCTGCATCAGTGAGGAAAATGTCACGATGTTCAAATTCACTATCGCAAGATACGACCTCGGCTTCACACTGACCACACGCACCCCCTCGGCATAGACAGGGTGGGTTTAACCCTGCTTCTTCGAGCGCATCGAGAAGAGAGGTATCTGAGGCCACAGTAATCGTGACATTTGATTGCGCTGCAACGACGGTAAATTCTTCACCATGCTCTGCAGCTAAAAACTTTTCACTATGAAGATGGCTTTCGGGCCAGCCTGCAGCGCGTCCTGCGTTTAGACAGGCATCAATCATCCCTGAAGGACCGCATACATAGATGTGCGTACCGAGGGGTTGGTTACCAAATAATTGTTTAAAATCTGGGCGCTCTTGTTCTGAATCGAAGTAGGTATAAAAGCGTCCTGGGGCGAGTGCACGAAGTTCATCGCTCAATACTAAAAACTCTGCACTACGCACTGCATAGTGCACTTCGAAATCCATTTTGAGTCGCGACATTTCTCGGGCATGAGAAAGGATGGGGGTAACGCCAATCCCTCCTGCCACCAGAATATATTTGCGGCCTAATCGCACGAGAGGGAAAAGGTTGATTGGCTCGCTGACACGCAGGGTATCCCCTTCTTTCAACTCCTCATGCATGTAAGCCGTGCCCCCCCTTGAAACTTCTTGTCTTCGCACAGCAATGCGCCAATGGGGATCGTCGGGACTACCCAGAAGTGAATAAGGGTTGTGATGGGGTTTCCCCTTCAGCACACTGTGAATGACGATGTGGCTGCCAGCCGAAAATCGCGATAATTCTTCTCCCGGTGGTGCAACAAAAGTAAATTCTTTAATACCTGGCGCTAAGGATTGAATTCGGCTTACGACTACATTTCTCATGGCGCTCATGGGAACACCTCTTCAACTGCTGGAATCAAGCCCGGGGATTCGGCATCAATCTGAAAGCCCATATAGGCCCCGAGTAAACGCGAGAAATGATCACGAACTAAGAGATGGCGTTTACAGCCCGTGCAAACAGTGATGTTGGTATGAATCAAATTCATGTGGTGGCCACAATGCACACAGTATACCGGCCGCCCTGTTGTGCTTGCTTGAGCGAGTTGAATTTCATCGCGGCTCATCCCCACTTTTTGTCCGGCTTTATTGCATTTCCAGAGGCCATCTTCATGCCCCAAGGCATAGAGTCGCAACCCCATTGTAGTCTGATCGAGAGCGTTTTCTAGGGCCACAATCAGTGTATCCATCGAAGCAAAGGAATGAATGAGGATATTCGCTTTGTTGAAAGGAATGAGAGCAGGGTGGGTCGCTTCTCCTCGCACTAAAATCTCAAGTGGGCCAGGGCAAGGCGAGCGGCATAATTCAGCAATAGAATTTGTGTCTAGATCTAAAATAACGAGAAGATGCCTAGCCCCTGATACATCCCATTTAAGACTGGGATAGTTAGGTTGGCTGCGAACACGATAGGTGTAAGCGGACATTCAGCGCACCTTTCTCATAGTGGTTAAGATTTCCCTTAGCTTAAAGACATCGATGATTTATTCAAGGTGTCCCATGCGTTCTTTGGCGCAGAGGATCATAAAACGGTGTTTTAACAACGCATGCAGTGCATTCCCCTTTTAATCCTTTTACCACCACTCGTGTGCCTAATGCTGTATGAGTGGGAAGTAAATGCACTAACGCTAACGATTGCATTAAATAGTGACTGTAGCTGGAACTCGTAACAACACCAACCTCAAGCGAGTCTTTGAATATCTTGGATCCCGCTTCAACCGCATAGGACGCATCGCAGATGAGTCCAGCCTGTTTCACGCGCTCGCGCCCACGTAGTTTCAGTAGGGCATCTTTGCCGATATAAGGGCCTTTTTTGTCTAGGTCTACCGCCCAAGACATGTTGACTTCCCATGGGGTGGTATCGCCTTCTGGCATTTCAAATGGGAAGAATAGTAAAGCACCTTCAATACGGGTTAATTCAAGCGCATTCCATGAAGCTGCTATCGCACCATAAGGCTTTCCGGCTTCCAAAATTTGATCCCATAGCGATACGGCATTTTTGGATGCGCAATAGACTTCGTAGCCTAATTCTCCCGAGTAGCCACCGCGCGCAATGATGACGGAGACGCCGAATAGTGTGGTGGTGGTGTGCTGAAAGTAGGGGAGGGTTTCAAGACCAAGGGCAGCATGGGGGGCCAATATTTGCAAAGACTTAGGGCCTTGGAGTGAAAGGATATGTGTATCGAGGTCAGCCTGAATAGTTATTTCTCGACCCTGAGCGACGCGATCCAAGTGTTCTTTGGTTTTGCCACTTCCGTGTGATAAGCGAAAAGCGTCAGGCCCATCGCGAATGACCATGATGTCATCGACTAATGCGCCATCATCATTGACTTCAGCAGCAAGGCGAGAGCAACCTGGTTTCAAGCGAGCAATATCAATACTGACGAGTTGGTCTAAGACTGAGGCAGCGTCTTTGCCTGAAACGTTGATCAGATTCAGTGCGGTTACATCATAAAGACCTGCGCGGGTGCGCGTGGCAATGACTTCTTCATGCGCATCTGTGCTGTAGCGCCATGGGAGCGGCATGTTGTTCCAAGTTTCTCCGTCAAGTAAAGAACCTAACTGACGATGACGTTCATTTAAAATCGAATTGCGTTGCATAACACCCTCATGGTTTTCGGCAAAGCGCACAAAGCGCATTTTTCATCAAGCCGATTCTCTGGCGCGCGCAGTGTGCGGACAATGCTCATGAGGTAATACCCCTTAGGAGGTAAAGCATTTAATCGATAGGAAAACTGAGTAAACCCCTTGCTATGCTTATAGATTCGCGAGGTGAGTGTGTTTGTAAATGGATCAGAAAATGATGAATAGCCTGCTCATGTGCTGCCACATATCGCAGGCACTCAGCATCTTCAGAGACAGCTTGCTGAGCAATATCAGAATACCGCTTAGCGTAAGGTGCGATCTCTTCTGCAAATGTATTTAGAAACGCCTGAGGATCTAATGTGCGAAGTGAATTTGCCCAAGCGGTCCCTTGGATTCGACTGGATTCTGTTTCAGCGAGCGGAAGTCCGTGACGCATCAGAATAGATCGAACGCGTGCCTTGGTCTCGGTTTCGAGTTGGAGCAAGCAACTATAGGCATAACCCATTTCAGGGTTGGTTTCGGTTTCAAGCAGCCTAGAAAAAAGCGCTTCCCCCAATACCTCCCCTTGATACATGTCGATTAAAGTTTGCTGGTAATCCTGAACATTCATGCAAGTGTGCTCGTTTAAGTCGCCTTAAACATAACATTAGAATCCGTCTAAATCCTTACCACCTTTGAGCTACCCCCAATGCTGACTTGTGGCTGAAGTTTGGGGTGCGGTCAAATACTCAGGATATTCAATGGAATTATAAAGTAATGCAAACCCAGCTCCTCGCATGGAATTTTGAGGGAAAACAACGCAGTACATCCAGTACGAGCTTGCATCGCAAGATCGATTGGACGGGTGCGTTCTGGGTGGCAAGTGGGGTTCCAGCCCTGGTTTTGTTCTCTATGGGGGCGGTGGCAGCGACTGTAGGGCGACCTGCATGGTTCGTCTGGACTGCTTCTATCATCATCGGATTTATACAATCCCTCATCTATGCTGAAATGGCCGGTTTGTTTCCCAATAAGGCTGGTGGTGCATCTGTGTACGGTGCTTTAGCTTGGGTACGCTATAGCAAGCTCGTCGCTCCTGTATCGGTTTGGTGCCACTGGTTGGCTTGGTCGCCAGTGTTAGCAATCGGATCAGGTTTGTTGGCTGGCTATGTCCTCTCAGCGCTCTTTCCTCCAGATTCTTGGATGAATACCTGGCAGTGGACATTATTGGATTTGAATGGACTCAAATCCGGTCTCACCTTACGTGTCAATGCGACATTCTTATTGGGTGCCTCGATTCTGGTTTCTTCTTTCGCAATCCAGCACGGAGGGATATTGCGTTCAGCCCGAGCAACCATGGCACTGGCTGCTCTTGGCTTGCTGCCATTGATGGTTTTGGCCCTCATCCCGCTATTTAAACAAGGTTTAAACCTTGATCACTTTCTGCCTTTCGTGCCAATGATGCGCGATGCAGATGGGTTTGTTTCTGATGGTCATTGGAATATGGCGGGATGGACGGTTTTGTCAGGCGGCTTGTTTGTGGCTGCCTGGTCTACCTACAGCATGGAAACAGCTGTTTCCTACACTAGAGAATTTGAAGACCCCCAACGCGATACTTTTAAGGCCGCATTGTATATAGGGCTACTTTGCTTATTTGTCTTCGTGATGCTGCCCATTGCTTTTCAATCCTATTTGGAATTAGCAGATATAAAACAGCTTTCAGAAGCTGATCATGGTGCAACATTTGTGGCAGTGAATCATCGTAGCTTTTTGGCACCTGAAATTTACAATGGTACCGGCGTACCTGTTGTCTTAACTGCAATGGTCGCAGGTGGGGTTTGGGTGCAAAGAATCATTTTGTTACTCTTGGCTTTAACCTTATCGCTCACCATTATGACAGCCATGTCTGGCTCATCCCGCACCTTGTATCAAGCTTCGGTAGATGGCTGGCTGCCTCATTATCTTTCTCGCGTGAACCCATACGGCGCACCTGTTGGAGCAATGGTCACGGATTTGGTTTTTAATCTCTTGCTGCTTTTGATGTCTGATTACGTTTTTGTCTTGGCCGCGTCGAATGTGAGCTACTTTATTTTTAATTTTCTAAATTTGAATGCGTGTTGGATCCATCGTATTGATAGGGCGGAACGTAATCGACCTTTTAAGGTCTCAAAACCATTGCTTGCGATAGGTACTTTTTTGGCCTTCTTCAACTTAGTGTTAATGGGGTTTGGCGCTGATCTCTGGGGGCCAGGCACTTTGCTGACTGGGGCAGTATTCAGCGCACTCATTATTCCTGTCTTTATTTACAG
>CAIVHB010000020.1 GCA_903905585.1 uncultured Ferrovum sp.
AAATAATTCAGTATTGGGTTTGTGGCCGATCGCAATAAAGGCGCCAGTCACAGCGAGATCTTCTGTACTGCCATCTTGTTTCTTGATGCGTACTCCAGTAACCCCTTTTTCATCACCGAGCACTTCGTCCAGTGTGGAGTTGAGTTTGAGCTCTACCTTGCCTTCAGCAACTTTTGCCATGAGGCGATCATTCAAGATTGGTTCAGCACGGAACTTATCGCGACGATGAATCACGGTTACTTTTTTAGCAATACCAGTAAGGTAGAGCGCTTCTTCAACTGCAGTGTTGCCACCACCGACTACACAAACATCTTGATTACGGTAGAAGAAGCCATCGCAAGTTGCGCAACCAGAAACCCCGCGACCCATGAATGCTTCTTCACTGGGTAAGCCAATGTATTGAGCAGAAGCACCAGTGGAAATAATCAAAGCATCGCAGGTATAGGTTCCGGAATCCCCAACTAGGCGAATCGGCTTTTCTTTCAGGGCTGCTGTATGAATATGGTCAAAAATGATTTCAGTATTAAAGCGTTCAGCATGCTTTAAAAAACGCTCCATGAGTTCTGGGCCTTGAACGCCATCGGCGTCCGCAGGCCAGTTTTCGACGTCAGTAGTGGTCATTAATTGACCGCCCTGAGCTAGGCCAGTGATTAGGGTGGGGTTTAAATTGGCTCGGGCTGCGTAGACGGCTGCTGTATAGCCAGCAGGGCCAGATCCGAGGATCAGAACTTTGGAGTGTTTTGGGGTATTTGTAGTCATATTCAAATTATAGATTTGCTTGATTACAATCGGTAGAACATGGCAAGAACCTCATACCCGAAGTCCAAGGCTCCAATGAGCTCCCAGCCCCCAGAGAATGGCCCGCAGGGCAGGATGCCCCGTCTCTTATTGGAGGCTCGTTGGTTCATCTCTCTGGGCTTGTGCCTGGGCTTATTGGCCATTTTGCTGACCTATTCCAAGGCTGATCCAGCTTGGTCCCATGCTAGTTTTGAGGCTCCCAAGAACCTGGGGGGTCGTTTTGGGGCCTATTTAGCGGATTTAATGCTGTATATCTTTGGTATTTCTGCCTTTTGGTGGGTTGCTCTCTTTGGGCGCCGTGTCTTAAATGGCTGGCGTGAGCTTTGGAGCATACCTTTGCCGCCTGATCCGGATGCTAAGCCAGACTCTCTACTAATGCGTTGGTTGGGCTTTGGACTGACTCTATTCTGCAGTATGGGTTTGGAGTCCATTCGCATGCATTCGCTGTCCTGGGAGCTCCCTAGACCTCCTGGCGGTATTTTGGGTGAGCTGATTGGTGATCCATTGCAAATGTCTCTTGGATTTACCGGTTCCACTCTGGTTCTCCTATTTGGCCTTTGTGCTGGCCTGTCTTTGTTCTTGCATTTCTCCTGGTTGGATGTTGCTGAAAAAGTAGGGCGTTTCTTGGAGGTGACTTATCACCGCATTCGTGAACGCCGCGATAGCGAAGAAGATCGTAAGTTAGGTGAAGCAGCTGCTGAAGAGCGTGAAGAGTTTGTGGAAGAGTTCCGCGGACGCGTTGAGGTTGCAGCGCCAGTGCAAATCGTACGTGCTCCCATTGAGATTCCAAAGAGTGCTCGTGTAGAGCGCGAAAAACAGCAGCCATTGTTTGTGGACATTCCTGATTCAGAATTACCGCCACTTGCATTGCTTGATCCAGTTCCAAAGGCAAAAGAAACGATCTCTGCTGACGTGCTGGAATTTACTTCACGCTTAATCGAACGCAAGTTAGCTGAGTTTAATGTTCAGGTGAAAGTGATTGCCGCCTATCCTGGCCCAGTAGTGACTCGCTACGAGATTGATCCTGCGATTGGTGTAAAGGGCAGTCAGATCGTGAATCTCTCACGTGACTTAGCACGCTCACTAGGCGTTGTCAGTATGCGTGTTGTAGAAACCATTCCTG
>CAIVHB010000021.1 GCA_903905585.1 uncultured Ferrovum sp.
GAACTCGATTTTGGAAAACCATTCCATCGCTTAACGATCCTTGAAGCCATCACTACCCACTGCCCTGACTACAAAGATAAGCCTCTACATGACGCAGACTGGCTTCGTATCGAGATCAAACGCCTAGGCGGCAAAGTGCCGATGAATGCAGGCTTGGGTGCACTTCAACTTGCCCTGTTCGAGGAGACCGCAGAATCCTTGCTATGGGAACCCACTTTTATCGTTGACTATCCTGCTGAAGTCTCACCCTTGGCACGTCGCAGCGACTCGCAGCCTGAACTCACGGATCGCTTCGAGTTATTCATCACTGGCCGTGAAATCGCCAATGGTTTTTCAGAGCTCAATGATCCTGAAGATCAAGCCGCCCGATTCTTAGCTCAAGTGGAACAAAAAGACGCTGGCGATCACGAAGCCATGCATTACGACGCTGATTACATCCGAGCCCTAGAGCACGGCATGCCGCCCACCGCTGGTGAAGGCATCGGCATCGACCGCCTCGTCATGCTACTGACCGACAGCCCCAGCATCCGGGATGTAATCCTCTTCCCGCAGCTCCGCCGAGTGGAATAGCGCATTCAATACGCCTAGTTGTGTGAATCAACCTGAAGCGCAAACCAGCAAAAAATCCTCGTTTCATCACAACCAGCGGATCAATAAGCGTTCTCATGCTCCTCAATGCTGTCTATCGAACAGACTCCGTTGTCTTTGTGAATTACAAAGTATGTAAAGCATGATCTTGCCGCATTCGAGCACACTCGATCATCTTTCGTATAGGGAGGGTGTAGGGTGTCAAATGCTCAGGCGATACTGGCACAGAAACTAAGGCACGCAAGGATGAATTCAAACCTAAGTCAATCAGCGGTAGGTGTGGCGATTGGTTTAGATGAATCGGGTGCAGCCACTCGGATCTCAAGATACGAATCAGGAAAATACAACATTCCTCTTCACATGATAGAACGCTTAGCTTCTTTTTATGGTGTGCCTCTTTGTTGGTTATTTAGTAATGATCCAGAATTAGATCGAATCATTCTTAATTATTTTCAGAAAATAACAAGTTCTGGAATCAATTTGTTTTAACTATGCAAAAAAAAACCGCCGGGGTGTAAGGCCAGCGGTCTTTGATTTGCATCAGAGCAGCTACACGAGTTTACAGACGCTCGAACACGGTTGCGATACCCTGACCACCACCAATACACATCGTCACCAGTGCATAACGTCCACCGGTACGGTGCAATTCATAAATAGCTTTGGTTGCAATCGCTGCACCCGAACAACCAATCGGGTGGCCCAGCGCAATCGCACCACCATTAGGGTTGGTTTTGACAGGATCAAGTTCTAAACCTCGAGATACGGCAATTGCTTGAGCAGCGAAGGCTTCGTTACTCTCGACTACATCCATATCAGCAACCGTTAAACCTGCTTTCTTCAAAGCCAATTTAGAAGCAGGGATAGGTCCTTCACCCATTACATCATTGGGCACACCCGCGACCGCATAAGACACCAAACGCGCCATTGGCTTGTGGCCCGCAGCAGCAGCGACCGCTGCATCAGCCAAAACAAAGAATGCAGCACCATCGTTAATTCCTGAGGCATTACCCGCCGTAACGGTACCGCCTTCTTTTTTGAATGCGGGCTTCATCTTAGCCAACGTTTCTATGGTGGTATCACTTTTTACGTATTCATCCGTATCAAAGGTCACTTCGCCTTTGCGTGTTTGCTTAACCACTGGAACGATTTGCGACTTGAAACGACCGTCTGCAATAGCAGCAGCGGCACGACGTTGTGATTCGCAAGCCACGGCATCTTGTTCTTCGCGGGTAATGCCCCATTTGGTCACGAGGTTTTCAGCAGTAATACCCATATGGCCCACACCAAAGGGATCCGTCAAGGCGGCAACCATCATATCGACCATCTTGGTATCACCCATACGGGCACCTGAACGCATGGCAGGAGACAAATAACCGCCGCGACTCATGACTTCTACACCGCCACCAATGCCGTAATCGCAATCACCCAACAGAATATTTTGTGCTGAGGTCACGATCGCTTGCAGGCCTGAGGAGCACAAACGATTCAGCGACATCGCCACAGAATCCATGGGCAGACCGGCTTGAATCGAAGCAACACGCGCAACATACGGAAAACGTACTTCAGTAGGAATGGTATTTCCTACCGTTACATAATTAATTGCCTTAGGATCCACGCCAGAACGGGCGATGGCTTCTTTCATTACTATACCGGCCAACTCAGCGGGCTCGATATCTGATAAGGACCCACCAAAACTTCCGATGGCGGATCGGGCTGCACTCAACACTACAACGTCGCGCTTACTCATTTTTTTATCTCCTCTCGCTGCTGGTGGAATTTCAGGCAGGTTTGATCGGTTCTGCCCAAAGGTCGTGGCTATCCGCATCAACAATACGGACTTCCATAAAATCTCCAAGTTTACAGTCCCCTGGAGAATCAATCTGAACAACTCCATCTATATCGGGCGCATCAGCATAGGAACGCGCAAGCGCTACGGGCGTCCCGTCGTCCATTTCACCCACTTCGTCAATCAGCACCCGCATGGTGCGCCCAATCTTGTTTGCTAGCCTAGCTTCGCTAATTTCTTCCTGTACTTCCATGAATCGGGCTTGTCGTTCTTCCTTCAATTCTTCTGGAATGGGGTCGGGCAAATCATTTGCAGCAGCGCCATCAACTGGTGAATAGGCAAAACAGCCCACGCGATCTAGTTGTGCCTCACGCAAAAAGTGCAATAGTTCTTCAAACTCTGCTTCGGTCTCTCCCGGAAACCCTACGACGAAAGTGCTACGCAAACTGATGTCTGGATTGATCTTGCGCCAGTCCACAATACGATTCAAGATTTTTTCGGCTGCCGCGGGGCGCTTCATTAACTTAAGAATACGGGGATTGGCGTGCTGAAAAGGAATATCTAGGTAAGGAAGTAAACCAGGCTCCCCTGCCCCGCTGCCCATTAAAGGAATCAATTCATCTACATGGGGATAAGGATACACATAGTGCAAGCGCACCCAAACGCCCAGTGAACGGAGTGCCTGTGCTAATTCAGTAGTGCGAGTCTTTAAAGGTTTGCCACTCCAAAATCCTGTGCGGTATTTCACGTCTACGCCGTAGGCACTGGTATCTTGCGAGATCACCAAAATTTCTTTCACACCCGCCTTCACTAAGGCCTCGGCTTCGTGCATGACTTCACCAATCGGGCGACTGACCAGATCCCCACGCATAGATGGGATGATGCAGAAAGTACAACGGTGATTACAGCCTTCAGAAATTTTTAAATAAGCAAAATGCTTAGGTGTCAGACGAATGCCCTGAGGTGGAACCAAACTTGTAAAGGGATCGTGTGGAGCCGGAAGATGCGCATGCACGGCATCCATAACTTCTGTTGCAGCATGCGGCCCGGTCACTGCCAGCACGGATGGATGCGCTTCCCGCACTCGATCACCCTGCGCACCCAAACAACCCGTTACGATGACCTTACCGTTTTCTTTTAGTGCCTCACCAATTGCATCGAGTGATTCTTCCACCGCCGAGTCAATGAATCCGCAAGTATTTACAACCACCAAATCAGCACCCTGATAGTCAGGGGCGATGTCATAGCCTTCTGCACGCAGCCTAGTGAGTATCTGTTCAGAATCAACCAGAGCCTTAGGGCAACCCAAGCTCACAAAGCCAACGCGTCCAGCCGATTGAGGATTTTTCATGTTTCGGGGCTATAACGGAGAAGCATTAAGCAGTTTAATTGCCTACTTATCTGACTCTTTTTCGCCTTTCTCCCCGGGTGCGCCTTGAAATGGGAATTGACCAAACATGGATCGGGCCTGCTTTTGCATCTCGCCCTGCATCTCAACAAAGATGTTAGCGCTTTGCTCCATGTAATTGCCCATTAAGCCTTGAA
>CAIVHB010000022.1 GCA_903905585.1 uncultured Ferrovum sp.
GCTCCAGTACCTTGCATCGATGGGTATTTCGAGCGATGAATAAGCCATTCATCTGAAAGGTTTTTTTACCTAGTCACCTTTCAATCCTTGCCTACCACCTTAGGCTAGATTGACAGGACATCAAGCAGTCCTTCACCATCGGGCGCTAGTGAATTCAATCCTTGAGCTTTACCCACCCCACTTTATCTTAGGAGCCTTGTTCATTATGTCCCACATCGTATTCCGTGCAGCCGAAGCCACTGTGTTTGCAAAAGAAGGCCAAGCCACTGACGCCATGCCAGAAATCGTCATTGGCGCGATCGATGGCCCGGTTGGCCACGCCTTTGCAAATCTGATGGGACAGACCGCAGGTCACACCCGCATGTTCGCTATTCGTGCATGTAATCAAATGGTTAAGCCAGCTACTTTAATGGTTCCTAAAGTCACTTTGAAGGACAGCAAGAACGTTGAGCTTTTTGGTGGCGTGGTTCAAGCAGGGACGGCTGACGCAATTGTAGACTGCCTCATTGAAGGCATTTTGCCCCGTGATCTGGCCAATGAACTCTGTATTATTTCGCTGGTATGGATTGATCCCCGTTGTGCCAAAGACCCCAATCTGGACCTTCAAGACATGTATCGCACCAATTATGAGGCCACCAAACTGGCCGTAACCCGTGCGATGAATAACGAGCCTTCAGTGGATGAGTTGATCGCCAATCGGCAAAAAATGAAGCACGAGATGTTCACACCTCAGTTTTAAGGCTGAACATTTCTCCTAAAAGGCAGAGACTTTCCCTTAAAAAAAGGCCCCCGCCCTAAATCTAGAGAGGGGGCCAACCACATCAGCACAGTGGAGGAGGAGCCACGCGCTGCTGACTACCCTTCAAGACCGTTTAGGCTGCAACTTGTTCCACAGCGGAACGTGCTGTCAGTTTTGCCGCTACGTCTCTTAATGCTGTCCTCAAGCCTTCCTCAATGACAGGATGGTAAAAAGGCATATCCAGCATCGTTGCAACAGTCATACCCGCCTGATGCGCCCAAGCCAAAAGGTGAGCTAAGTGCTCTGCATCGGGCCCCATCATTTCAGCACCGAGAAAGCGACCCGTATGTGCATGGGCGTAGACGCGTAGTATTCCTTTGTTACGTAACATTACGCGGCTACGTCCTTGATCTTCAAAGGAAACCTCTCCCACGAGACGTACATGAGGATCAATATCACTAAATCGTTGGCCGATGATCGCAATCTGAGGGTCAGAGAACACAACTGCAATGGGAGTGCGACGTAATCCTTTGTTTATCTTGGGGAAGCTGGCTGCATTCGTGCCTGCAATTTTGCCTTCGTCAGCAGCTTCATGGAGCAGGGGTACGAGCGCATTCGCATCTCCGGCGATAAAAATCCCGCTTGATCCACATTGCAACGTTTCCCGATCGAACACAGGAATCCCCTTATTATCCAGGGTGATACCTGTCATATCTATTCCAATATCGTGCACGTTAGGGGTGCGTCCGGTTGCGGCTAAAACGTAATCAAAGGTTTGCGAGCTTAATACCCCTTCTGCGTTTTTCCAGTGAATCAGCACCCCAGCTTCAGTTCGGGCGATATGACTGACTTGGGCATCAAAATCAATTGAAAACTCATTCTTAAATGTTTGTTCTGCATAGGTTTTTACTGATGGATCTGATAAACCTGCACCGATTCCGCCGCGCCCGAACAAATGAATCTTTACCCCTAAGCGATGGAGCGCTTGGCCGAGTTCCAGGCCAATGACCCCAGGACCAAACACCGCAACAGAATCCGGTAATACATCCCAGTCAAATACGTCATCATTGATAATCAGCCGATCACCCGCTTCACGAAGCACTGGAAATACTTGGGGCGAAGAGCCCGTAGCAATGACTGCAGTTTTAAAGGAAATCTCAACATTTTGCAGCTGATCATCGGAGTTCACAAGCAATGTATGTAAACCTGAAAACGCTGCATGGCCCATGAGTCG
The DNA here is from genome assembly GCA_903905585.1 of uncultured Ferrovum sp. Classification (GTDB taxonomy): domain Bacteria; phylum Pseudomonadota; class Gammaproteobacteria; order Burkholderiales; family Ferrovaceae; genus CAIVHB01. Next base: position 1,974 of record CAIVHB010000022.1, read on the forward strand.
ATCACTTTGGGGGATTTTTTCTACCCCTTCCACAACCAATCCCACAAAACGGTCCCGTTCGCGTTTCACCCGCCCCATCACGGCTGCGCTATCGACTCTAATGGCCCCATCCAATCTCAATCCAAACGCTTCAAATCGATCCACGCTATGAGCGGCTTCAGCTGCAGCGATCAGCAGCTTGCTGGGCATGCACCCTACTCGCGCGCAAGTGGTTCCGTACACGCCCGATTCAATAATCACCGCCGTTTTACCGGCAGCTTTGGCTGCGCGATATGCGGCTAAACCCGCGGTTCCAGCGCCTAATACGGCAACATCAATTTGTATATTTTTCATGGTCTTATGTTTCCTTTTTCATACTGTGCGTATGGTTTTCTGCAAAAAATCGCCAGGGTGTGGCGATCCCTGCAGTCCAACTTAGAAACGTTTATGCAGCTTTGGCATTCTTCGCTTTGATCCAAGCTTCAAGCTCGTCGGCACCGCCAACCAGAGCGCCATTCACAAAGACCTGAGGTACGGTTCCACGGCCACTGATCGCACCCAATGCGCGGCTACGAATCGATACGGGCAACGATACTTCAGCATACTGATAGCCTTCGTCTGCCAACAAAGCCTTGGCTTTTGCGCAGAATGGGCAGCCTTCGCGCGTTAAAATGGCCACTTGGTCAGGTTTTTTAGCGGCAGGCGCCACAAAAGCCAGCATGGTGTCGGCATCTGAAACCTTAAAGGGGTCGCCAGGCTCTTGGGGCTCAATAAACATCTTGGTCACAACACCATCATCCACCAGCATGGAGTAACGCCATGAACGCTTGCCAAAGCCTAAATCGGCCTTATCGACCAACATCCCCATGCCTTCCGTAAACAGACCGTTGCCGTCTGGCACCATGATGATGTGTTCGGCTTCTTGGTCTTTCGCCCACTCGTTCATCACAAAGGTATCGTTGACTGAAACGCACAGGATGGAATCCACGCCATGAGCGAAGAAAGTAGAAGCCAACTCGTTGTAACGGGGCAAATGGGTTGAGGAGCAAGTAGGGGTAAAGGCGCCAGGGAGTGAAAATACCACTACACGCTTTCCGTCAAATAAATCAGAAGTAGTGACATTTTTCCACTCGTTGCCATCACGAACGGGGAAAGTGACCTGAGGAACACGTTGGCCTTCTTGATTCTGTAGCATGGTTGGTTTCCTTTTTAATGGTTAAGATTCATTTGGAATATTGATTTAAGTACATGACTTTACTGCTTTGGTGCGTTGCAGCGAGAGCCGATGAAGTGCAGTCTACGGTGTTTATTGGTAACGGTCTAATTGATTGTTTTGCTCATCGTGATATATTTTAGTTATCACGATCTGCGATGCGCTTGCACCACGGCTGATTGAAACCGTAGGTTTTGATCCCATACACAATCCCTAGAGCCTCTCGATCACTCAAGGAACATTTCCATGAATCTCAGCGAATTACGCTATGTCATTGCGGTTGCCCAAGAACGTAACTTCCGACGTGCGGCTGAAAAGAGCTATGTCAGCCAACCCGCCTTATCAACGGCCATTCACAAGCTAGAAGATGAACTGGGCGTGCAGATCTTTGAGCGTTCACGAACCGAAGTGAGCCCAACCCGGATTGGTGTGCGCATCATCGAACAAGCTCAGCGAGTACTAGAAGAAACCGATCGCCTCAAAGTCATTGCCCGGGAAGGAAAGGATCAGTTAATCGGCTCCTTAAGATTTGGGGTCATTCATACCATCGGCCCCTACTTACTGCCTGATTTAATCCCCAGTTTGCAAGGGATGGCCCCTGAAATGCCCCTTGAGGTTGAAGAAAGTACCACGGCACAGCTAGAAGCCCATCTTAAAGAAGGCAGTGTGGATGTCATTCTCATCGCTCTGCCCTTTGATGTCTCGGGCGTGGAAACCCTTGCTTTGTATGATGAACGCTTTGAGGTGGTGGTTTCAGTCAAGCATCCTTGGGCAGAAAGAAAAGCGATTGAAGCTAAAGACTTAGCTGCTGAACGCGTATTGTTACTTCATGCGGGGCACTGTTTTAGCAATCAGGTGGTAGGTGCCTGCCCTGAATTGAACCGAGGATCAGGCTCAAGCCCTCTCGGTAACTCTTTAGAAACAATACGGAATATGGTGGCATCGGGTACCGGGATTACCGTACTGCCTGCCTCAGCCAACAGCGATCGCTACCGCAGCGCTTTGTTAACCGTAGTGCCCTTCACCGAGCCCGCCCCCAGCCGTCGGGTGGCGCTGGCTTGGCGAAAAAGCTTCGCTCGCGATAAAGCCATCGAGGCGCTGGCAGACGCCATTCGAGCCGTGCCCCTGCCGGGCGTGACCATGCTTTAGCATTAAATCGCACTGGAACGGCCACGCTCCATGCTTTTGAATAATCGCCAATTTCAATCGCAATTGGGTACTTCATGTATCTTGAAAAAGGCATGATGGCCGCTCTCCCAAAAGCATAGAGTCATGCGCTTTAGTTAACTTAAGCCAAACACTTTTTAATAAATTTCAATTAACGTGATGTTTTGGTAAAAATTAACGACACATTTTGTCGCAACAAAATGAGAACCTAACTTCTAAACATGGGAGTTAATGGTTAAAGATGGATTCAGCCCTTCAAGTTATCGCTTACAGCTGCAAGGCTCTAACTGCCTCTGAAAATTTCATGATGTTTTATTCGATTTGGATTGACTGAAGTATCAAAGAGAATAGGCCCCCTCTGCCTCGTATCATCCTAACTCAAAGCGACAAAATGAGTCTTTGGTGACAATAGAATTTATTTTTTA
>CAIVHB010000023.1 GCA_903905585.1 uncultured Ferrovum sp.
CTGATTTGAGCAACGCTCGCCCCTCTTCTCGGGCGCATGGTGATAAACCCGGCTGCGCCAAGTTGGATCAAGGCCTCCCTCACTGGGGTTCGTGATACGCCATAGCGGTCAGCAAGCTCCACTTCATCAAGCTTACTCCCTGGCGCATATATTCCTGTTGCGATGGCCTCACCAATTCGGTCAGCAAGCGTAGCTGCCAAGCTGAGGGATGATGCGTCTTGATCAAGTTGAGCGGTGTCCATACGTCATATTGTATGCCCTGATTCGAAAAAAGAATACAAACGGATTAAATATGTATACAATATTTTAATAAATGAATACACAATGGCGTTGTTAAGCGTTCAGCACTTCCCACTATAAGAGGAGATTTTCATGGGTATCGATCGTCGACAGTTCTTACAAACAGGCCTAGCGTTAACTCCCTTGGCGAGTCCATTCGCTGGATTGATGGGAGGAATGAATTCCTTTGAGGCCATGGCTGCAGAAGCCACAACGTTAAAAATCTCGCATCAATTTCCGGGTGGAAGTGCTACCGATGGTGATTTTCGTGATCGTTTATGCCAACTGTATGCCCGCGAACTTGAAAAACGTAGCAATGGTTCATTAAAGGCGGCGGTTTTCGCCAATTCCTCACTCATGAAGGTGAAAGCGCAATTTAGTTCCATGCGGAAGGGCGGGCTAGACATGAGCTTAGTGCCTCTGAATTATGCGGGCGGCGAAGTTCCTGAGGTGAATATTGGACTAATGCCTGGTGTAGTGACTTCCTATGAAAAAGGAGCCGCTTGGCACAAAGCTGAAGTAGGTAAAGCTTTATACGATCTATTGGCCGATAAAGGCGTGTTGTTGGTAAGCTGGATCTGGCAAGCGGGTGGTGTGGCCTCTCGCGCTAAAGCAATCATTGAGCCCGATGATGTGAAGGGACTCAAAGTGCGCGGTGGGGGTCGTGAGATGGATATGGTGATGAAGCAAGCCGGTGCTGCAGTACTAGATCTTCCTTCAAGCGAAATCTACGCCGCACTGCAAACAGGCGCTCTGGATGCAGCCTACACATCCAGTACCAGCTTGATTTCATTCCGATTGGAAGAAGTGGCTAAAAACCTCACAACGGGTCGTGGTCATACCTATTGGTTTATGTTTGAACCGCTTATGATTTCTCGTCAAGTCTTCGAGAAGTTGGGTAAGCCAGAACAGGATCTCATTATGTCATTGGGTGCGGAAATGGAGAAATTTGCTTTGGATAATGCCAAAGCAGACGACCAACAAGTCGCATCAATTTATACCAAGGCGGGCGGCAAAGCACATGACATGAGTGAAGCCGTGGTTAAGAAATGGCAGGACATCGCACGCGAAACCGCATGGAAAGACTACGCCGCTAAGAGTGAAGGTTGCGCCAAAATGCTTAAGTTGGTTGAAAAGGTTGTATGAGCGGCGGCCTTCCTACTGACCACCAGCCAGAACTTGTCAATGCGCCCGGGACATTGGGTATATTGGCAAGGGCGCTTTCAGGGGTTCATGCCGTCGTCATGCGCATTTCTATGTTGGCTTTAATAGCGGCTTGTATCGTGTTGGCCACCAGCGTATTTCTCCGCTATTTCCTAAAGGTGCCTACCGACTGGCAGGACGAGGTTTCAGTGTTCTTGCTGGTAGGGGCAACGTTCATGAGCGCAGGTTTTGTGCAAGAACGCAGGGGGCACATTGGGATTGAAGCGGTCGCAAGTCTGCTTCCCTCTTCGATGAATAAGTTGCGCGAAAACTTTTGCGATCTTGGTTCCTTCGCATTCTGTTTGTTTTTTACGTGGAAGTCCTGGAC
>CAIVHB010000024.1 GCA_903905585.1 uncultured Ferrovum sp.
AGGGAGTAAGCTTGATGAAGTGGAGCTTGCTGACCGCTATGGCGTATCACGAACCCCAGTGAGGGAGGCCTTGATCCAACTTGGCGCAGCCGGGTTTATCACCATGCGCCCGAGAAGAGGGGCGAGCGTTGCTCAAATCAGCGCTTTGAGATTGGTTGAAATGTTTGATGTCATGGCTGAGCTCGAAGCTTTTTGCGCAAGGCTAGCCGCACGCAGATCTTCCCCAGAGGAATTAGCCCAACTTCGTTTAACTCACCTTGCTTGTGAGGAAGCGGTTAAAGTCAATGATCCTGAGGTTTACTATCTTCGTAATGAGAGCTTTCATCACATGCTCTACAAGCTCTCTCATAACGACTTCTTGGCAGAACAAGCATTGGCGTTGAGCCGCCGACTGCGGCCCTATCGTAGACTCCAACTTCGAGTCCGTTCGCGTGTACTGAGTTCATTTTCCGAACACGGTGAAGTGGTAGACGCGATTTGTGCTGGTTCTGAAGATCAGGCCGCATTAGCTATTCGATCTCATGTCACCGTTCAAGGTGAACGCTTTGCTGACTTGATGAGCTCAATGATTGGTAAAACCCAAGCCGAACTCTGAAATTACCTTGCCTCTAGTCCAAAACTGCGCGCTCCACTTCTGCCACATCAATGTGGCGCACATCTTTGCCCTTGACTAGGTAGATCACGTATTCAGCAATATTTTTCGCGTGATCACCAATGCGCTCAAGCGCCTTAGCGGCAAAAAGAATTTCAATCGAGGGCGAGATGGTGCGCGGATCTTCCATCATAAAAGTAATCAGTTGGCGCAAAATGCCGCGAAAAGCATCATCCACTTGCCTATCGTCCTTTAAAACCTGAGTAGCCGATATCGTATCTAGTCTCGCAAAGGCATCTAGACTCATATGCAACATCTGAATCGCAATTTGTGCTGCATGCCTTAACTCCACTATACGGGGACGGTATAAACGGTCTGAGCTATGCACCATCTTAGCCATTCTGGCTACTTTGGCAGCCTCATCCCCGATGCGCTCCAAATCTGTAATGGTTTTTATCACAGCAACGATCAGCCGCAGATCTCCCGCTGCGGGTTGCCGACGTGCGATGATATTCGTACAGTCTTCATCAATGGTGACCTCTAGGCGATTCACCTCGTGATCTTGAGCATTGACGTGCTCAGCGAGGTCTACATCTCCGTTAGATAGCGCTTCAATAGCAAGGGTAATTTGCTGCTCTACTAAGCCCCCCATCTGAAGCACTCGAGCCCGAATGGACTCCAATTCATTGTCAAATTGTTTGCTTGTATGTTCGTTGCCCATCTATCGTCTTTCCTATCGCTGCGCTATAAGACGCTGGATCCCCGAAGGATCTGCCAGCAACAATACATCTGCTGCTCGGCGTGCAAATAAACCGCAAGTCACTACCCCAGCGATTTGGTTAATAATGCCTTCTAATTCAACTGGATTCATAATGTCTAGGTGATGCACATCAAGGATCACATTCCCATTATCCGTCACAAATCCGCTGCGCAAAGCTGGCTGGCCGCCGAGTTTCATTAACTCCCGAGCCACATAAGAGCGCGCCATGGGAATGACTTCAACGGGTAGAGGAAAGTTTCCCAAGCGCCCCACCCATTTGCTTGTATCTGCAATACAAATAAAACGCTTGGCGACAGCAGCCACAATTTTCTCGCGGGTCAGCGCACCTCCACCGCCTTTAATCATATGCATATGACGAGTAATTTCATCCGCGCCATCCACATACACAGGCAAGTCATTGACGTTATTGAGATCAAATACCTCTATCCCCAAAGCCTTAAGACGTTTTGAACTGGCTTCAGAACTCGATACAGCCCCTGCAATTCTTCCTCGCATTTGGGCAAGTCCATCA
>CAIVHB010000025.1 GCA_903905585.1 uncultured Ferrovum sp.
CCCCCAACATTAAGGCTTCACCTTGTCCGAAATTAAGGGTGCCTGAAGTTGCGAAGGTACTTTGATAGCCAAAGGCAATCACAGCATAGATCATGCCGAGCGCAACGCCACTCAGAAGCAACTGAAGCAAAATGGCCATGTGTTGGTCTCCACTACATAATATATAAAGGGCGACTCATCAGAGCCGCCCCCAAGAGCGTTGCTGTGAGATGAAGGTTTAGTGCTTTTCTAGACGAAAGGGGTTCTTGCGTTCTTCTTCGTAGGCATACACCACATGTCCATCTTTGACTTCACCAATCACTGGAATATTGGTTGTGATCGCTTCGTGGTTGTCATGCGAAAAGGGGCGATCATAAATGGTTACAACGCCGTCTACTTTGTCTTTCAAGTTTTCCAAGGCCTCACGCACTTTGGGCCCATCGGTATTACCGGCTTGTTTAATTGCGGCTGCAATTAAATATACTGAGTCGTAACCCTGAGCCGCTGAAACTGGTGAAGGGATGCGGTCATTGGTAGGATGATAAGCCTTGAGATAAGCATCAATAAACGCTTTACGCTTGGGGGTATTGGGTTCTTGAATGAAGGTTTGAGGCATACGTGCTCCTTCGCTTTCAGCGCCTGCATTATCAATGAAGTTACCCATTGATAAGGTCCAGCTTCCAATCATAGGAACTTTCCAGCCAAGTTTCTTCATTCCAAGTGCAATCTGAGCTAATTCAGGTCCAATCGCATAGGTGAGAACAGCTTGAGCACCTGCCTCTTTAGCTTTTAACAACTGCGGGGTCATATCCACGTCTTTGACGTTGAATTTTTCTTCCGCAACAGGCTTAAGTCCTTTTGCGGCAAGCGCTTTAACCAAATCTTCTCGTCCTAGCTGACCATAATTTGTAGAGTCAGTCAAAATGGCTATCTTGGTCAATTTGCGACGGCCCACGGCCTCTTCAACAATCATTTGGGACTGAATGCCGTCAGGACAAGAGGTCCTGAAAATGTAGTTATCAGGGTGCTCAGGAGGCAAAAATTGTTTGGAAACAATGGAGCCAGTAGCGACGTTGTTGATAACGGGGATTTTGGCTTCTTGGTAGAAACGCTGAGAGGCAAGCGATACACCTGTGTTGATATAGCCCAGGGTGGCAACTACGTGCTCTTTATTAATGAGCTCTTGAGTGACTTGCACGCCACGCTCATTTTTAGCTTCATCGTCACGCTCAACTAACTGAATTGGACGGCCAAGGACTCCGCCGGCTTTGTTAATTTCATCTGCAGCCAATTTTGCGCCATCGCGCATGGATACGCCCATGGGTGAAGAGCCGCCAGTATAGGGGCCGGATAATCCAATTTTAATAGGATCGGCAGCGAAGCCGGAAGCAATAGTGCTCAGCGCTAAAGCAGCGACTAAGGAACGAAGACGAAATGATGCCATGGCGTGAATCTCCTCTTGATATTAATTTGGGGGCTTAATCGGGATAAAAGCCGATAGCCCATCTTTAAATGCGTCGTAATACAATATATTAACAGTCTAACAGTCTAACAGTTTAATGCGTTTGCTAACTGTTCGTGCAGTCAATCATACCCATTCAGGCCTGCTTAGGCTAAAACTTGAGGTTTTTATATTTATGGCTTCTGAGCTTAAAAAAGATAGCCTTGGTTTTGTTCAGTCTTTACTGATTGGTATAGCTGGATCCGCACCCACATTTAGTATTTCAGCCACCATGAGCACCTTAATTGCCGCGGTGGGTATCTTGGCGCCCGCTAGCTTGTTGTATTCCGGGATCATGATGCTAGGCATTGTCCTAGCCTATCTTTTTTTAAATGCCTACAACCCTAACTCCGGCGCTTCTTATGCATGGGTAAGTGAGGTTTTTGGTTTGCGATTGGGCTTTTTTGCGGGATGGGCTTTACTCGTCGCCTCCGCAATTTTTATGGTTTCTGCAACCATTCCTGCAGCATCGGCCACTTTTTTGCTTTGTGCTCCTGATTTGGCTGACTCGCAGTTGGCGGTAACGATTTGTGCGATTGCCTGGTTAATCATTGTTACTTTCGTGGTTGTGAAGGGGGTTGGACTTACAGCAAAGATTCAGATGATCATGACTTTGTGTGAACTCACGATCCTGCTCATTATTTCTTGTTTAGTCTTGGCTCATTTGGGGTCTGGCTTCGCGCATCAGATCAATTGGCAATCGTTTTCTCCCAATGCTTTTGACACTACTTCGTTTTCTAGTGGTGTTGTGATTGCCTTGTTTTTCTTTTGGGGTTGGGACGTTTCTCTTAATCTAAATGAAGAAACTAAATCCGCGCGGCAATCGCCTGGATATGGTGCATTGGGCGCGGTCATTGTGACCATCGTTTTTTTTACGGCATTTGCCGCAATTGTATTAATGGCTTTGAGTGATCAAGAGATTAATCGGGCTGGGACGAATGTTGTTTTTGTGGTTGCAGATAAGGTTTTACCAAGACCTTGGAATTATTTGGCTGTATTGGCTTTGATGTTATCTACGATAGGTACTTTAGAAACATCGATTTTGCAATTTACGCGCACGATGTTTTCCAAATCGCGGGATGGTCTTTTGCATAGGCGCTGGGCGAAGATCCATCAAGATTGGGGTACACCCCATATCGCCACTTTTTTGATTGCGATGATTGGATCCGCTTTATTAATTCTGTCTTTAGCGTCTAAGGATATGGCTGATGTGATGAGTAAGTCGATTAATGTGATTGGCGTTCAGGCAGCATATTATTATGGGTTTGCCGGCTTAGCTTGTGTTTGGCATTTTAGAAAACGTGCAATCAGTTCGGTGTCTTCATTTTTTTTTATATTTGTTTGGCCTTTGTTTTCATCCCTGGCGCTGTGGTGGGCTGCTTGCGTCACAGCGCTGACTTTCGATATGGTGACTTCAGTGATCGCAATAGGAAGTATTACATTAGGCTTTTGGCCTTTAATGGCGGGTATGAAACGGATTAAACAGGCCAGGATAAAACACTGTGCTCATTAAGCGGCAACGCTTTGGGCTTCTTCAGTCTGGCCTAACGCACAGACCAAGCCATGAAGCTGGGTACGAAGCTCGTAAAACTGTTTTGCGTCCAGTCCAGTTTTGCAGCCTACCTCGGTTTGAACTCCGGCTGCACGGGCTTCAAGATCTCTGCCTTGTTCCGATAAGCAAATTCGAACAACACGTTCATCCCGGCTATCCCTGATACGTGTAATCAGTCCTAAGCTTTCTAAACGCTTAACTAAAGGGGTCAGTGCGGCAGCATCGAGTTGTAATCGCTTTGCGATTTCGCCAACGGGGACCTTATCGTGTTCCCAAAGTACGATCAAAACCAAGTATTGGGGATAGGTAATACCCAGATCGGTGAGTAGTGAGCGATAGGCGCGGGTGATGGCATGCGTAGCTGCATAGAGCGCAAAACATAGTTGGTTGTCTAAGCGAAGGTTTTCAAACTTATTCGCTGAAGTATCTGGGGCCATGGGGTCTCTCCTTGAAGAGAATATTTAACGGGCTAATTGCCAACGGTTAAGTCGCCAATGTGTGAGTTCAGAGCATATTATTCTTTTATTGGTTTAAGTATTTTGCGCCAGATCAAACTTTGAGGCTACCGCTGGAAACGATTGACTTACATTTCCTTACAAAAAATGGTGCGTCGCATCACAAAAGCCTCTTCAGTGGTAAACTAAAAAGTCCATTCATAAAGGATGTGCGCCATGATCTACAATCTAGAAACTGCAAGCCCAGCCTTTGCTGGCGAGTATTTTGTGGCGGATTCTGCGGCTGTTATTGGCAAGGTGAATGCCGGGGATCAGGTGAGTATCTGGTTTAACGCAGTGGTGCGTGCAGATAATGAGCCTATTAATATTGGCAATTGCTGCAATATTCAAGATGGTGCTGTCCTGCATAATGATCCTGGTTATCCACTCACCTTGGATGAGGGGGTGAGCGTGGGCCACCTTGCGATGCTGCATGGATGCACGATTGGCGCAAACACCCTTATTGGCATGAAAGCAGTGGTGTTAAATGGAGCTGTGATTGGTCGAGACTGTCTAATTGGTGCCGGTAGCCTTGTGACTGGCAACAAAGTCATTCCAGATGGTTCTATGGTGATGGGCGCTCCAGCTCGAGTGATTCGTTCTTTGAGTGAAGAAGAAATTGCGGATTTGAAGCGTGTTTCTGAATCCTATGTAAAGCGATCACGCCGTTATCGTGCCCATCTTAGCGCTGCTCTGATCCCTTCTTATCGTTAGATTAGGATTGGCTTAAAATGTCCCCCAATTCTTGGGCGCGGTGATCAGCGGCTCGGGCTGCTGCACCAATAGTCTCTATCCATTGAGCTTGTGCCATGACCTCTAAGGCAGCCTGAGTGGTGCCGCCAGGGGATGTAACCTTGGTGCGGAGAACGGTAGGAGAGTCTTCACTTTCTGCGGCGAGCTTGGCGGCGCCCACTAAGGTTTGTACTGCGAGTTCACGAGCAATTTGAGGGCTTAGCCCTAGTTGATGTCCTACGGCTATTAAGCCTTCCAGAAAATGAAAGACATAAGCAGGGCCGCTCCCTGAGATGGCTGTAACGGCATCGAGGTCCCGCTCTTTTTCAACCCAGACGACTTTGCCTACAGCTTCTAGAAGCTGCTGTGCCAAGGTTCTGTCGATGGCATCAACTTCCTCGCAGGCATAAAGACCGGTAATACCGGCTCGCACTAATGCTGGGGTATTGGGCATGGCGCGCACAATATTCCGATGCCCACTAAGCCAGCGTGATAGATCAGCGGTTCTGACTCCGGCTGCAATGCTCATGATCATGCAATTAGATGTTTTTGATGCAATATCGCGACAAATAGATGCTAATTGCTGTGGTTTAACCGCAAACACGACGCAGTTGGCATCTGTTAAGACTTCATCAGAATCTGCGCTGGCAATAATGCCGTGTCGTTCGATTAAAGCATGACGTGCTTCAGGTTGTATTTCAAGAACGCGGATTTGGCTACCAGCCATTCCTGCATCGATCAGCCCAGCAATGAGGGCAGAAGCCATATTGCCCCCGCCAATAAATGCGATATGGGTTTGATCAAAAAGAGAAGGAACAGAGGATTTCATAAGCACGGCCTCAATCAGTTTATTGGGGATGGGGTTTGGGTGATCGGCTGCCGAATAAAGCGGATCCTACTCTGATTAGGTTTGACCCTTCTTCCATAGCAATCGCATAGTCGGCAGACATTCCCATCGAAAGGGTATCAAGAGGGATTCCAGCTTTTTCTATTTGATTTTTCAGTACTTTCAGTTGTGCAAAACGGCTTCTTAATAGGGTTTCGTCTTCGCTAGGTTCGGGAATCGCCATCAGGCCGCGTAATTGCAATTGTGGAAGGACTGAGATTGCTTGAGCAAGTGCAAGCGCTTCATTTGGATTAACGCCTGACTTACTGGCTTCTTCACTTACGTTTACCTGGATACAGATCTGAATAGGAGGAAGATCCATTGCACGTTGAGCGGATAGGCGCTCAGCCAGTTTCAATCGATCGATAGAGTGGACCCAAGAAAAATGTTCAGCGACTAGTTTGGTTTTATTGCTTTGAAGCGGGCCAATAAAATGCCATTCAATAGGTAGGTCTTGAAGCAAAGCTTGTTTATCGATGGCTTCTTGGACGTAATTCTCGCCAAAAATAGGTAATCCACAATGGAAGGCTTCACGTACGACATCTGCAGATTGAGTTTTGCTCACTGCTACCAATGTAAGAGGCCGACCTGCTTTTAACTGATTGAAGTGATCAAGAAAGACGGAAATGTTTTGGGAGAGGCTGGTCATGGCCGGGTAAGCTTTTAATCGCGCCGATTAGATCCAGCGATCAAGGTGTATTGAAACAGTCGACAATCGATCTGGCCGTTGAACAGAGGCATGCGCCTACCTACTGAGAGTCGAATCATTTTTGCGAGGCGAAGGTCACCACTCAAAATGTAAGCGTTCCAACCACTATATCGGCGCTTTAGGACGTCTCCGAACAGTGGGTAGAACTCAGCCATCTCATCGTCTTCCCCAACGCGCACGCCATAAGGAGGATTGGTAACCATCATGCCTTCAAGAACGGGAGGAGAAGACTCTAGAACATTCACCTGCTTAAGAAGAACTGCTGCATCGAGGCCCAATGCTGCAAGATTTTCTCGTGTCATAGCAACCGCATAGCCAGCAATATCGCTGCCCCAGATGGGAAGTTCTTTGTTTGCTGGCTGTGCACGCTCTTCAGCTGCACTTTTAAGATCTTGCCAATCTTTCGCAGCAAAGCCGTCGAGTAGCTCAAAGGCAAAGGATCGTCCTAAGCCGGGCGCATGACCCAAAGTAATTTGAGCTGCTTCAATTAAAAAAGTACCGCTTCCACACATGGGGTCATAGAGCGGTGTATCAGGCTTCCATCCGGCAAGTCGCAGAATGCCTGAGGCAAGGTTTTTCTTTAAGGGAGCTGCTCCGGTATCGCGTTCAACGCCTCGTCTGAACAGGCCCGGACCTGAAGTATCGAGGTATAAAGTCATATCAAAGCGATCTAGATGCAGATGAACTTGTACTTGAGGTTCTCTCACATCAATCGAAGGGCGCTGGCCCTCTGTTTCGCGAAAACGATCGCAGATGGCATCCTTCACTCTTAAGGTTAAGAAGTCGATGCTTTTCAGGGGACATTTAATTGCTGAGGTTTCTACTTTTAGGGTGAGTTCAGAATCGAACCAATCCTCCCATGGGGTTTCGCGAGCCAAGGTATAGATATCGTCTTCGCGTTCATAAGTGCCCTGTGCCACTTGCATAAGAACGCGACTGGCAATACGCGACTCCAAATTCACCAGCATGGCAGAACGCGCGTTACCGCGAAATGCGACACCTGCATCTGAAACGGTTACTTGTTCTAGGCCAAGTTCTGTGAGTTCCTCGGCAAGGACAGATTCGAGACCTTTAGGGCAGGGAGCATAAAATTGGATCAAAACGGTTTCACCACAACAAGAATTGCAACTGCTATAAATGCGAGTACAGGAAGTTCGTTAAACCAACGGTACCAAATGTGAGTGCGCGTATTGGCGCCCACCAAAAAAACCCTGAGCACTTTCCCGCAATAAAAATGATAGGCCAGCAAGGTCAAAACCAGAAGTAATTTGACGTGTAACCACCCTTGCCCTGGGCCGCTTCCAATCCCTATTACAAGCCAAAGATACAGTCCTAGGCATAGAGCAGGGATCATGAGTATTGTCATGAAGCGGTAGAGCTTTCGTGCCATAAGAAGTAGGCGGTCTCGTTCAGCAAGGCTGTCTGCAGGCACCATTGCCAGATTCACGAAAATTCTGGGTAAATAGAATAAGCCTGCAAACCAACTTGCAACAAATACAATGTGAAAGGCTTTAATCCAAAGCATGTTGTTAATCTCTTGTTCGACGGACAGCTGAACTCACCGCCTCGCGAATGACAGATAATCGGCGATGAAAAAAATGATCGGCTCCGGGGACCACAATTACAGGTAATTCTTGTGGTCGGGCCCAATCCATTAAGCCAGCCAGAGGAATGACATCATCTAACTCCCCATGAATGAGCAAGGTATCAGAAGGGACTGCAGGAACGTCAAAGCGTGCAACAGCCGTTCCCACTAGCATTAAACGACGAGGGGTAATCAGTCCTTCATGATTGAGAAGTTGGGCCGTTTTGGCTTGCACATAAGCCCCAAAAGAAAAACCTCCTAAATAAAGAGGGAGTCCAGGGTATTGCCGGGTAATGTGTTGAGCAAGCAGGCACATATCATCCGTTTCACCCGATCCTGCATCATGTTCGCCTTCACTTTCTCCCGCCCCTCTGAAATTCATCCGCCATGCTACGCAGCTGGCATCGTTATAAGCTTTGGCGAGTGTCTGAGCAACTTTGTTATCTAAGGTTCCACCCATCAGAGGGTGGGGGTGCCCAACTAGCGCCACGCCCTGAATGGCATCACGAGGAGAGTCCACCACAACTTGAAGGCGGCCTGCGGGGCCAGAGAAGTATTCGGTGCGCGTATTGGCTGCCATGATTTATATCTTCAAGCGCTCAACAGGGTGACCCTGGCACAAATGACTGTCAATGATCTCGTCTATATCGGCTTGATCAATATAGGTGTACCAAATCGCTTCGGGATAAATAACCATAACCGGGCCTTGATCACAACGATCCAGGCAGCCGGCATGGTTAATGCGGACTTTGTTTGGGCCATTCAAGCCTAAAGCTTTTACACGATCCTTGGCGTAGGCTCGAAGTTCTGCTGCACCATGGGAGGCGCAGCAGGCCTCGCCCGCGGCACGCTGATTACAGCAAAAGAAGACGTGATGTTTGAAATGACTCATGCCGGCATGATACCCGAGCGGAGCTTAAGGGGTAATGAACTAGCTTAGAACCACATCAAAGCTTTCTTGGCTGTACTCAGTTTGAACCTGTAGGCGAACTTCTTTTCCAATAAAGTCACAGAGCGAAGCCAAGCTATGACTTTCTTCATCTAAGAACAGATCAATGACTTTTTGAGAAGCCAGAATTCGAATTTGATGGGTATGCGGAAACTGCCTTGCTGTGCGAACGATTTCCCGCAAGATGTCATAACAAACGGTCTGCGCAGTCAGTAGTTCGCCTCGGCCATTGCAGGTAGGGCAAGTTTCACACAAGATATGCGCTAAGCTTTCTCGGGTGCGTTTGCGGGTGAGTTCCACTAAGCCTAATGCAGTAAATCCGTTGACGGTAATTCGAGTACGATCCCGTTCTAGAGCATTCTTGAATTCGCAGAGCACGGCATCCCGGTGCTCCTGGCTATCCATATCAATAAAATCGGCAATCACAATGCCACCAAGATTTCTGAGGCGTAATTGACGAGCAATTGCTTGTGCGGCCTCTAAGTTATTTCTAAATACCGTCTCGTCAAAATTTCTGACTCCAACAAAGGCTCCAGTGTTTACATCAACGGTAGTGAGGGCTTCAGTCTGATCGATAACGAGGTATCCCCCTGATTTAAGATCTACCCTGCGCGAAAGAGCGCGAGAGATTTCATCTTCTACGCCGAAAAGATCAAATAAGGGACGCTCACCTGAATAATGCTCCAAGATATTTTGAGCATCGGGTGAATATTGAGCACAAAAGTCTTTTAGTTTTTGCAGCGTCTCGCGTGAGTCAACGACGACACGTTCAGTATCCTCGGTGATGAAGTCGCGCATGACGCGCAAGGAGAGATTGAGATCTTGATGAAGAAGTGCGGGGGGGGGCACAGTCAGGCTGAGTTTTTGTATATTTGCCCAGAGCCGACTAAGGTATAGGCTGTCGTCTAATAACTCTTTATCGCTAGCGGCTTCAGCAACAGTGCGAACAATGAAGCCTCCCGTTTGATTATTGAGTAAAGCTACAAGTCGCTCGCGAAGTTGTGCCCGCTCGTTTTCATTTTCGATACGTTGTGATACGCCTATATGGTTCTCGCGAGGGAGGTGGACCAAAAAACGCCCTGCAATCCCAATATGCGTTGTCAGACGGGCACCCTTAGTGCCAATGGGGTCTTTAGCTACTTGAACCAATAAGGTCTGCCCATCCGATAGTAAGCGCTCGATGGGGCGGATTTCCTCATTTTCGTCGCGCGCTCCAAAGATATCTGCGACATGTAAAAATGCAGCGCGCTCAAGTCCAATATCAATGAAGGCCGATTGCATGCCGGGTAGAACGCGTGCCACCTTTCCTAAGTAGATATTGCCAACTAGGCCGCGAGCACTGGCTCGTTCCACATGGATCTCCTGAGGCACTCCTTGCTCCATCACGGCAACACGAGTTTCTTGGGGGGTGACATTGATCAGGATTTGATTATTCATATTCTCAGTCTACCTTGCTTCAGGCTGATTCAAATCTTTGGAGAAGTAATCCCAGTTCATACAGAGGTAAGCCCATCACGCCACTATAACTGCCTTCAAGATGTTTAATGAATAAGGCACCTCTACCTTGAATGCCATAAGCCCCGGCCTTATCAAAAGGTTCCCCGCTGGCTATGTATTCAGCAATTTGATGTTCAGAGAGTGTTTCAAAATGAACTTCAGAGATACTCACAATACTTTCCTCGCGATGACCCTTTAGCAAACACAAGCCAGTGAAAACCTGGTGGACCTTCCCCGACAAACGGCTCAGCATACGAGCGGCATCTTCTGCATGGATGGGCTTTTCCATAATGAGTTTGTCTATGGTAACGGTGGTATCTGCGCCTAAAACCAAAAAGTGATCTGCTCTTCCGTTATGGATTAAGCTCAATTGGCCAGCATGGGCTTTAGCGCGCGCTAAGCGTGAAACGTATTCCTTTGGTGTTTCCCCGGCTTGAGGGGTTTCATCCACACCGGATTCGCCAGGAGAAATTGTTTCAAAAGTAAATCCTGCTTGTGCAAGGAGTTCGCGGCGGCGAGGACTGGTGGAGGCAAGTACTAGAGAGGGCAAAAGAGATTTAGTCACGGTGGTAAGGATGATTGTTCAACACGCTAATGGCTCGATAGAGTTGCTCGCACAGAACGACACGTGCCATGCCATGAGGAAGAGTTAAACGTGAGAGTCCAAATTGCTGAGCTGCTTTTTTTTTCAAATCGGAATGCAAGCCGTCCGGTCCGCCGATTAAGAACACCATATCTCTGGCTTCATGGCTCAAGCTATCAATCTGTTGTGCCAGTTCTCGTGTTGTCCACAGCGTGCCCCTTTCATCGAGAGCAATGACAACTGCTTCCGCAGGAATGCGCTCTTGAATACGCTCTCGTTCTTCTTCTAGTAATCGTTCCACTGGACGTGAATCAGTTCGAGAAGCGGGTTTGACTTCAATCAATTGAACAGGGTGTTCCCTCGGCATACGTTTAAGGTATTCCTCGCAGGCTTCGCGCACCCATGTTGGCATTTTTTGGCCGACTGCCACCACACTCATGCGCATGGTGACAGATTCTTATAGTGAGACGCTATGACTTGAGGGTTCGTGATGCCGCATGTGAACAGGGATGCCAAGAATTGGATGCCTGCGCGGCGCGCTTTGTCCGCCCCAAAGTTCAGCAAGATTGTAGTACTCTCGAATTGCAGGTTGCATCACATGAACAACAACGGAGCCTATATCTACCAAGATCCATTCTCCACTGCCTTCGCCTTCCACGATGGCTTTGCGAGCGCCTAGTTCATGTGCTTTTTCTTGCACATGGTTTGCAAGTGCGCGGGTTTGGCGAGTGGATTCTGCGCTGGCGATAATGATCCAGTCGAAGAGAGAGGTGAGGTCACGCACATCAAGAACTTCTATGTCGCGTGCTTTGATGTCTTCTAATGCGGAGACCGCCGCATCGCGGATTAACTCAGGGTCCATGCCCCTCCTTTTTTGTATAAAGGCCCACCTCTTCAATATAGTCGAGAACTTGATCTGGAAGCAAATATCGCGGACTACGTCCTTCTTCGATCTGTTTTCGGATAGCGGTTGCGGAAATTTCTAGCTGTGGGGCATCTAACAAAACCAAGCTTCCTGAGGCAAGATTGGTATGCTGATCGCGACGATCCCACCAAGCTTGTAGTAAGGGCGGGAGTGATGGTTCGATATGGACTCCTGGTCTTGGAACCACGGCGAGATGACATAATTCTTCGAGGGCAGTCCAGTTGTGCCAGCTTGTTAAACGTAAAAAAGCATCTGCCCCCACAATCAACCACAAGGGTGTTTGGGCTCCCATGCGTTGTCTTAAGCGGCGCAAGGTATCAACGGTATAGCTGGTTTCGAGACGATCGATTTCTAAACGTTCTGGTACCAGTTGGTTTTGGCCGCGGCAGGCAAGTTCAACCATGGTGAAGCGCTGTTCAGCGCTAGCAGTGGTTTCACGCTGCCAGGGGCGTGCAGGAATCAGTAATACACGAGAGAGTTGCAACCGTTGTATGGATTCTTCTGCGAGACGCAAATGACCGTGGTGAATTGGGTCAAAACTGCCCCCTAATATCCCCACTGCCTTGCTTTCACGAGCGGACGTGACCATCTCCAAACACAATATATTTCTGGCTTGTGAGCCCTTCTAAGCCTACAGGGCCACGAGCGTGAATTTTGTCGGTAGAGATGCCGATCTCGGCGCCAAGTCCATATTCAAAACCATCCGCAAATCGCGTAGATGCATTGATCATGACAGAACTCGAATCGACTTCTCGCAGAAATCGCATCGCATTCACATGAAGTTCTGTCACGATGGCATCAGTATGCTGAGATCCATAGCGGGTAATATGATCTATTGCTGAATCAAGATTTGGAACAACGCGAATGGCCAAGATGGGAGCAAGGTACTCAGCAAACCAATCTTCTTCGGATGCTTCCAGCATATCGGGGATATGACGCCTGCTTTCTGCGCAGCCTCTGAGTTCTACTCCTTTTTCTCTCATTAGGCCCGTAATGGAAGGTAGAAAGCGTGCAGCGATGGCAGAGTGAACCAATAAGGTCTCCATGGTGTTGCATGTGCCATATCTTTGGGTTTTGGAGTTCATGCTGATGGCAATTGCTTTTTCAATATTTGCGCTCTCGTCAACAAAAACATGACAGACTCCATCTAAATGTTTAATGACTGGAATGCTCGCGTTTTTTGAAATACGCTCAATGAGTCCTTTACCACCGCGTGGAACGATAACGTCAATATGGGCTTTCATCGTGATCAGATGATCCACTGCGGTGCGATCAATGGTGTCGAGCACTTGAACAATATCGATAGATAATCCGGCTACCTTTAATCCTTCGTGTATACAGGCTGCAATGGCTTGATTGGAATGAATGGCTTCTGATCCGCCTCGCAAAATACAAGCGTTACCTGACTTTAAGCACAAAGCAGCTGCATCGGCTGTGACATTGGGTCGAGACTCATAGATGATGCCAACTACACCCAAAGGAACTCGCATTCGGCCAACTTGAATACCGCTCGGGCGATAGCTCAGATTACGCATTTCGCCGACGGGGTCTTGAAGTGCGGCAACCTGACGCAAGCCTTCTGCCATGCTGAGTATCCCTTTCTCGCCAATGGTTAAGCGATCAATAAAGGCGGCATCTTGTCCGCTTGCCTTGGCGTGATCTAAGTCTTTGGCATTGGCCAGCAAGAGTATATTTTTATGGTTTTCTATTGAAGCAGCTGCGGCTAAGAGCGCAGAATTTTTTTGTGCAGTAGTCGCACGTGCAATTTCACGCGAGGCTTGTCGCGCAGCAATGCCCAAGGATTCCATGTGGGCGGATAGGTCTTGCGAAACAGAAGAGTTAGAGTCAGTCATCGAGCAATTTTTTTTCAACAAAAAGATTATTTCTTAGGATCGCATAAATTCAAGTGGATGCGCGTTGTCATTCATGAAGTTTAAGCCTAAGGATAGTAAGCAATCCCAGGGGTCTGATTTATCTTCCATGCCTTTCGAGGCGCGATCAATAAAAGCTAATTGTTGAAGAGCAGTTTTTGCGCGGCTTAATGGTATACGCGACGCGTGCTTTTCGATCATGCTTTGTCTTTGTCCCCATACTTTGGCTTCTCGCAATGCTTGGGCTATGGGTTTTCCTTGCATCAAAGCACTAGCTGTTCGAATGAGTCCTCGCAAAGTTTCAGCAAGAGCCCAGACTATCAGAGGCATCGCTTCACCGCGTTCCTGTAGGCCTCGGAGTGTCCGCTCAAAGCGCAGGTTTTCTTTTGCCACCAGCGCTTCAGCAAGATCATCGATGTCAAATCTTGCTACATCCATCACGGCCTCGCGCAAGGCTTCATCAGTGATAGCGCTTTCTGGATATAACAAAGCCAGTTTTTGGATTTCCTGAAAAGCGGCAAGTAAATTGCCTTCAGTCCGCTCAGTGAGAAAGAGCAAACCATCTTGTGAAACTTTTTGATTTTGTGCACTTAGTCTAGTTTGAATCCATGCGGGTAGTCGCTCGCGAGAGACCTCTTCGGCATGGACCACCGTTCCCTGTCCAGCTAGCGCAGCGAACCATTTGCTTTTTAATGTTGATGGTTCAAGCCCAGGTAAATTCACCAGGGTTATTACATCATCACTTAAGCGATGGGAGAGATCTTCTAATGCTTTAGCGCCCTGTACCCCAGGCTTACCCGATGGGATTCTGATTTCTAATAGTTGTTTGTCACCAAAGAGTGAGGAGGTGCTGGCCGATAAAGCAATGCGACTCCAGTCGAAGCCCGGTTCTGCAGTAAGAACAGTGCGCTCAGAAAAACCTGCTTTCCGTGCTGCAGTAATAATACGATCACATGCTTCAAACCCTAGAAGGGGTTCTGCGCCAACGACAACATAAAGAGCATCCAGAGACTGAGCGAGCGCCCCCGCTAGGCGTTCGCTTGGTAAGGCTTTAGGGCTATTTTTGTTCGCCATGCGCCGCGTTGTCTTTGCTCTGGTCGCCATCATGCGACACATTGGGATGCAGTGCGTTGAGTCGCAGGATCAGCAAGCGGATACCGTCTTCTTGCATTTCCTTGTAGACCATTGCTTCATCATTGACTTTAGCAAGAGCATAACGCTCATCGTATGAAACAATTCTCTCTACCGTCAAAGTAGTGGCAGGGAGAAGTTCATCTCCTGCTTGAGTGAATACCTGAAAAACGATGCTATCCCGAAGTGTAACTTCGCGAACACGACCGTCAGTGCTTAAAGTTTGAATTTTTCGCTCTAACCCCTCGCTGATGACTTTCAGGCGGTATTTTGCATCTTTTGCGCTCGTGGTCAGAGTGACTTCAGCGTGTTCTCTGAGTGCTCGGCGGAGCATGCGAGCGAAAACTTGTTGCTCGGGGGCCTCGATGAACATCGGCGTAATCAAGATAGGTTGTTGCTCACGCAGATGGAATCCACATCCTACCAATACAAAAGCTAATGTCGACGTAACAATCAGTTGATGCAACGTCAGGTTGTATAAGCGCATGGATACGATCTCAGTTAGCGACTAGGTTCACTAGGCGTCCGGGTACAACCACGATTTTACGCACAGTGAGGCCTGCGATGAGAGCTAATGTATTGGGGTGGGTTTGCACCAGGGTTTCTATGTCTTCTTTGCTGGCTTGAGCAGGAACCATTAAACTGCCCCGCAGTTTTCCATTTATTTGTAGCATCATTTCAATCTCTGAGCGTTCAAGTGCCTTCTCATCAGGTTCTGGCCATTGAGTAGAATGCACCCAGCCTTCAAGATGGCAGGTTTCCCATAGCGATTCACAAAGATGAGGAGTAATGGGGGTGAGTACTCTCAGAAGAATGGAAAAACCTTCCCATGTCTCTGCTTGAGCATCCAAGCTATGAAGCTTTTCTATGCTGTTAAGCATTTTCATCGAAGCGGAGGCAACGGTATTAAATTGCTGTCGCGCCATATCAAAATTGGCTTGCTTAAGATGGGTGTGCACCTCGCGTCGAAGATCGCGCACTTCATTGCTTTGTTTGGCAAGATTGATATCCGCGGGCTTGGTCCGCTCGGCAAGTTGCTGACCTAAATTCCATACTCGCTTGAGAAAGCGGTGTGCGCCTTGTACTCCGGAGTCAGACCACTCAAGAGATTGCTCAGGGGGCGCGGTAAAGATCATAAAGAAGCGTGCTGTGTCGGCGCCGAATTCTTCTACTAAAGATTGAGGGTCAACGGTATTGCCCTTCGACTTAGACATCTTGGTGCCGTCCTTAAGCACCATGCCCTGCGTGAGTAATTGTTTGAATGGTTCGTTGTGAGAGATTAGACCGACATCGCGCATCAATTTATTAAAAAATCGGGCATATAAAAGATGCAGAATTGCATGTTCTATGCCGCCCACATACTGGTCAACTGGAAGCCAATAATTTGCACGTGCGTCGAGCATGACGGAATCAGAGTCTGGACATGCATAGCGGGCGAAGTACCATGATGACTCTACAAAGGTATCCATAGTGTCTGTTTCGCGTGTTGCAGCTTGGCCACACTTAGGGCAGCTTGTTTCGTAAAATGCTGGGTTTTTTTTGATGGGTGAACCTACGCCATCCATCACAACATCTTCTGGCAATACAACCGGTAAATCTTTTTCTGGTACCGGCACTTCGCCGCAAGTGGGGCAATGAATGATGGGAATAGGGCATCCCCAATACCGTTGGCGAGAAATACCCCAGTCGCGCAGGCGATATTGAATGCGGGGTGCACCTGATTCTAAAGCTTGCAGAACGGTGCCCATTTTGGCGCGAGCTTCTTCTGAGCTGCGGCCAGAGAAATCTTCTGAATTTACAACGATTCCATCTGAGGTGAATGCCTCATGTAAAGGCAAGCTCAGTGCATCATGCGCAGGCTGAATGACAAGTTTAATGGGAAGTTGATATTTGCTGGCGAAGGCAAAATCGCGTTCATCATGAGCAGGAACCGCCATGATGGCACCTTCTCCGTAAGATATGAGGACGTAGTTGGCTACCCAAACTGGTAGCTTTTCGCCTGTAAGTGGATGTAGAACATGACGACCAGTCGCCATGCCCTTTTTTTCTTGAGTTGCGAGATCGGCCTCTGCTACACCACCGCGACGACATTCTTCAATAAATTCGGCGAGTATAGGATTAGAGCTTGCCGCTTCGGATGCCAGTGCATGCTCTGGTGCAATCGCAACATAAGTGGCGCCATACAGTGTATCTGCGCGAGTGGTGAATACCTTGAGTTTGCCTTCGCCCTCTGCATAGGCAAAGTGCACTTCGGCACCTACTGAACGACCAATCCAATTGCGCTGCATCGCTTTGACTTGCTCTGGCCATCCATCAAGATGATCCAGTTCTTCAAGGAGTTCATCAGCATATGCAGTGATGCGCATGTAGTACATCGGAATTTCGCGCTTTTCTACTAGCGCCCCAGAGCGCCAGCCGCGACCATCGATGACTTGTTCATTGGCCAGCACGGTTTGATCGATAGGATCCCAGTTCACCGTTCCAGTTTTGCGATAGACCAAACCTTTTTCAAGCAACTGGGTAATGAGCCATTGTTCCCACTTGTAGTAGGCAGGCTTGCAGGTGGCGATTTCTCTGGACCAATCAATTGCTAAACCCAGAGACTTAAGCTGTCTGCGCATGTAATCAATGTTTTCGTATGTCCAAGCAGCGGGTGCGCTGTTGTTTTTTACTGCAGCATTCTCTGCGGGCAGTCCAAATGCATCCCAACCCATAGGTTGAAGTACATTGAAGCCTTTCATGCGATGGTAACGGGCTAAAACATCTCCAATCGTATAGTTACGAACATGGCCCATGTGAAGTCGCCCCGATGGGTAGGGGAACATCGATAAACAAAAATACTTCGGACGATTAGGGTCCTCTACTGCACGCCAAACTTGCGCTTCTTCCCAGTTTTTTTGAATTCGAGCTTCTAATTTGCTTGGGTGATAGGTTTGATCTGATGCCAAGTTTATTCCTCGTCGCGTGGCAGGCCAGGGAAACGTTCATGGAGAGGGCGCTCTGCGCCCGGGCGTTCAGCGCCGCTTCGATCAGTGCGTGGGCGTGCAGGACCCCGGTTTGGATTGGGGCCTCCAGGGCCTCTAGGGCCCCCTGCGGGGCGGTTACCGTTGCTACGCTGGCCATTCTTGCCTTGACGCTTGGGCCCGCCAGGTCCTCTCGGGCCTGCGTTGCCATTGGGGTTGCTATTGGCATGGCGTGGTCCATTATGTGGACCCCGTGCTTGGCCTAAACCTAATTCCAAACGATCTTCTTCAGGAATACCTTCAATGACGGATGTGGGGCGTTTACCCTGCAAAATCGCCACGAGTTCAGAAGGAGCCGGTTGGCGATTAGGATCAAAAGTCATCATAGGTGCATTGCTACGACGCATTTTTCCTTTACCGCCGAACCCTTGACCTGGGCGATCACGCCCGCCTGCTAATGCAGTAGGAGATCGATTGGCGTTATCAGTAGGTTGGCCACCATTTTCGAATTGGCTGCGACGTGGACCTCTTTGCGTGTCGTGAGAGGGGCGAGGACCTCTGGATGGCCCTGCACCTTGAGGTCTAGGAGGTCTGGGGGGGCGCGGTCCGCGATCTTGGGTATTCGCGTCTGCCGGTGCACTGCTGCTTGGCAAATGGCCTTGTTGCCCTGTGTGATGAGGTCTTGGACCGCGAGGATGTCTTGGAGTGCGGGGGCCCCGGTGTCTTGGTTGGGGGGTATCCCCAGCCATTTCATCACTTTCTTCTTCCTGATTTCTTCCGCGTCCGCGCAGACCTTGCGGCTGAGGTTTAGCATTAGGGTCTGGCTCAAATCCAGGCATGACTTGAGTTGAAATGGTGTGTCCTGTGAAGCGTTCAATATCTTTTAGCAGTGAGGCATCATCAATACTAACCAATGAAATAGCTTCACCCTCCGCGCCCGCTCGGCCGGTTCTTCCAATTCTATGGACATAGTCTTCAGGCACATTGGGTAGGTCATAATTCACGACATGAGGCAGTTCTTTAATATCAATGCCCCGTGCAGCAATATCAGTGGCAACTAAAACGCGCAAAGTTCCATTTTTGAATTCTGTCAGTGCGCGCGTGCGTGCAGACTGACTTTTATTGCCGTGTATGGCAAGCGCCGGAATCTCAGCGGCACTTAATTGTTGTGCTAAACGATTTGCGCCATGTTTAGTGCGGGTGAATACAAGAATTTGGAACCATTCATTTGTTGTTATTAAGTGTGTTAGGAGCTCGCGTTTACGCTCCCGATCAACAGCATAGGCTACTTGCTTCACTGCTTCAGCTGCAGCATTGACAGGCGAAGCTTGAATTTGCACTGGATCATTGAGTAATCCATCAGCTAGACCGCGGATTTCGCCAGAAAAGGTGGCCGAGAATAATAGGTTTTGGCGTTTGGCCGGAAGTAATGCCAGTATTTTGCGGATATCACGAATGAAGCCCATATCCAACATGCGGTCGGCTTCATCCAATACCAAAATTTCCACACCTGACAGATCGATGGTTCCTTGACCTAGATGGTCTAGAAGCCGTCCGGGTGTAGCGACAACCACATCGACTTTCTTTTTAAGACGATCAATTTGGGGATGGATGCCTACTCCGCCAAACAGGGTCATAGAACTGATGTTGAGGTGTCCACCATACACACGAACCGATTCTTCTACCTGCGCCGCGAGCTCACGGGTTGGGGTAAGAATGAGGGCGCGTACTTTTGCCCCCTCAACCGTTGTGGGGTTTTCACTCAGGCGCTGCAGGATGGGAAGCGTAAATCCCGCGGTCTTTCCGGTACCGGTTTGGGCTCCAGCCATAAGGTCTCTACCTGCGAGAATGACAGGTATAGCTTGTGATTGAACAGGGGTGGGTTCGGTGTAACCTTTTTCGGCGACCGCACGCACAATAGCCTCGGAGAGCCCGAGGGAGGCGAATGATTCCATGTAACTCCGCTTGACTGAAGCAGAACGCTCGACCACCGGCGGCTGCTTAATTGGGGACTGTCAGGCTGATTGGTGCTCTCAAATCGGGGCACCAACGCGTGGATGTGGTCGTATTAGGAGGTTAGATTAACACACTAAACAAAATGGTCAAATGCTTGTTTGGGATTCAAAACTAGCTCGTAATGAAGTAGGGTAGGACTTGTTGCCCAAAGGTGAAGCCTAAATAAGAAAACACCACCGACCAGATCAGGGCGCCCACTGCATCAATACATAGAAACGTGAAGGGTTTAAATCCGCTCATACCTACAGCCATGGGGCCTACTATGCGCAAGCCATACAGAAACCGTAAACTTAGAATAGCTGGGGTGTGCCAGCGATCTAATATGCGATTAAAACGCTGCAAGCGAGGTTCAAGCTTGGGAAAGTAACGGAGAATGAACTTGCCTTGCATCCTTCCCAGCCAGAAATAAAGGTTGTCACCTGTAGTGGCAGATAGTGTAGATAAAACAATAATCCAGCGAAGGTCTAGCAAACCTTGAGAAGCCGAGATGGCAGCGATCAGTAGGATAGTCTCGCCTTCTAAGATGGCTCCCACTAGGACAGCGTAATAACCGTAGTGTTGAATGAAGGACTGAAGGTCTTGAAGAGTCATTGCGCAGGTGTGGTTGGGATAGCAAACGTATAATGCCAGAGATGAACGATACACTCTTATCCGGTCTTAACCCGGAACAAATGGCAGCAGTCACCTTACCACGGGTTTCCTCTTTAGTTTTGGCTGGAGCAGGAAGCGGTAAAACGCGGGTATTAACAACGCGTATTGCCCATCTTGTTCAGTCAGGACAAGCAAGTCCTCTTGGGATCTTGGCGGTTACTTTTACGAATAAAGCTGCTAGAGAAATGCTAACGCGTCTGTCTGGAATGTTGCCGATCAATACGCGTGGTATGTGGGTAGGAACCTTTCATGGTCTCTGCAATCGCTTACTAAGAGCCCATCACCGTGAAGTGGGTTTGCCCAGCTTGTTTCAAATTCTGGATTCTCAAGATCAGCAAAGTGCGATTAAGAGGGTGCTTCGCGCAATGAATGCAGATGAAGAGCGTTATGCGCCCAGACAGGTAGCCTATTTCATTAATAGCCAAAAAGAAGAGGGGATTCGCGCTGCGCAAAGCAAACCTTGGGATAGTGCTAGTCGAGCAATGGTTGAGTTTTACGCAGCCTATGAACAGCAGTGCCAGCGAGAAGGGGTAGTGGATTTTGCAGAGCTATTGTTGCGCGCTTATGAATTACTCAGCGCCGATGTCCGTTTGCGTGAGCATTACCAAGCACGCTTTGGCTTTGTATTGGTGGATGAATTTCAGGATACCAATCGTCTGCAGTACGAGTGGCTGAAGTTGCTCGCTGGCCAAGAAGCATCTGTATTTGCGGTGGGTGATGATGATCAGTCTATTTATGCCTTCCGGGGTGCACGTGTTGGGAATATGCGTTTATTCGAGCAGGAGTTTCATGTTGAGCATGTGATTCGATTAGAGCAAAACTATCGTTCGCAAGGCAATATCTTGGATGCCGCGAATGCTTTGATCTCAAATAATCAGGGCAGACTAGGCAAAAATCTATGGACCGATGCAGGAAAAGGTGAGCCCATCAGGGTTTATGAATCTGATACGGATTTTGGTGAGGCGGCTTTTATTGTTGAAGAAGTCCGTATTCTGAAAGCAGAGGGTATTGCTCTAA
The DNA here is from genome assembly GCA_903905585.1 of uncultured Ferrovum sp. Taxonomy (GTDB): domain Bacteria; phylum Pseudomonadota; class Gammaproteobacteria; order Burkholderiales; family Ferrovaceae; genus CAIVHB01. The sequence continues at coordinate 21,042 of CAIVHB010000025.1, forward strand.
CAGACATTGCGTTGTTATACCGCTCGAATGCGCAATCTCGTGTGCTTGAGCAAGCCATTTTTAATGCAGGTTTGCCGTATCGTGTGTATGGCGGTTTGAGGTTCTTCGAGAGGGCTGAGGTGAAGCATGCGCTTGCCTGGCTGCGCTTGGCGGCGCATGCTGAGGATGATGGTGCTTTTTTGCGGGTCATTAATTTTCCTCCAAGAGGGATTGGTGCTCGTTCCATTGAATTAATGCAAGAACATGCGCTTGCTCTCAATTTGCCATTGTCACGTGCAGCGTTAGAAGTGAAGTTGAGTGGTAAAGCGGCCACTGGAGTGCAAGACTTTCTTGCCCGAATAGAACGACTGCGATCCGCCACACAATCTCTGCCCTTAGTTGAAGTAATAGAAGAAGCCCTTACCCTAAGTGGCTTGCGCGAGCATTACAAGACAGAACGAGAAGGTGCAGAGCGCATCGAAAACTTGGAAGAATTAATCAATGCCGCAGCGAGTTTTAATAACGATAGCGAGCTCGATGACCTTGCTGCTTTTCTTTCTCATGCAAGTTTAGAAGCGGGTGAGCGTGAGGCCGGAGCAGGGCAAGATGCCTTGCAGTTGATGACGGTTCATTCAGCGAAAGGCTTAGAGTTTTCAGCTGTGTTTGTAAGTGGCTTAGAAGAAGGTTTATTTCCTCACGAAAATGCGCTTTCTGAAAACGACGGTTTGGAAGAAGAAAGACGCTTGATGTATGTGGCGATTACTCGAGCACGCAAGCGACTCTATCTCACTCGATCTGCTAGTCGAATGTTGCACGGTCAGGTGCGCTATGGATTGCGCTCACGCTTTATTGATGAAATACCGGAAGGATTGTGTCGCTTTTTAGGGCCTTCACAAGTCCCCAAAGAATTTGTGAGTCAGTGGGCTAGCCACCGCGAGAGCCCACTTCAAGCCAGTTCATCTCGAGATCAGGGAATGTTCTCGCGTGCTGCTGTTGAAGGGTTGCCGTTTAGTATTGGGCAATCAGTCTCGCATCCCAAGTTTGGCCCTGGTGTGATCACGGCAGCCGAGGGGCGTGGAGAAGACGCACGGGTTCAGGTGAATTTTAGAGAAGTAGGTACCAAGTGGCTTGTGCTGACATACGCAAAATTGACTGCGGCTTGATTGAGATCATACCCAGTCTTTATCGATTAAAAAATCAGAATATAGCTTAGCTTCGGCTGAGTCAGCCTCTGGATGCCAGTCATAGCGCCACTTAGCGATAGGTGGCATGCTCATTAAAATGGATTCGGTTCTGCCACCCGATTGCAATCCGAAGAGCGTTCCTCTGTCGAAAACCAGATTGAATTCCACATAACGACCGCGTCGATAAGCTTGAAAATCGCGTTCTCGCTCACCATACGTGTGGTCTTTTCGACGTTCAACAATAGGGATGTAAGCGGGTAGAAAATGATCTCCTACGCTCTGCCAGAGTGCCATTGCCTTTTCAAAACCACCCTCACTGAAATCATCAAAAAAGATTCCACCTACCCCACGTGGTTCTTTGCGATGCTTGAGATGAAAGTATTCATCGCACCATTTTTTAAATGGAGCGTGATAATCCCCAAAAGGGGTGAGAGCGTCTTTACAGGTTTGATGAAAGTGCTGGGCATCTTCGTTGAAACCATAATATGGGGTGAGATCCATTCCGCCACCAAACCACCAGATTGGTTCTTCGCCAGCTCGGGTTGCCGTGAAAAGGCGCACATTCATGTGCACGGTGGGCACATAAGGATTGCGGGGGTGCATCACCAAAGAGACTCCCATTGCTTCAAATGCTCGGCCAGCCAGTTGAGGTCGGTTGGCGCTCGCGGAAGGAGGAAGATTGTTTCCTTTTACGTGAGAAAAATTCACTCCCCCTCGCTCCAATAGACCACCTTCTTCTACAAGTGTACTGATTCCCCCGCCGCCTTCAGGACGATCCCACTGATCACGTTGAAAGGTTTTTCCATCTATCTGCTCAAGCTGGGTCACGATACGATGCTGAAGATCGACTAAATATTCACGAGCATCTTGAATGTTCATGGCTTTCCTTTTTTATTCTTGGCAACAGGGATTATTTAAACGCTATTTTTTTATTCACGCAAAATTTTTAGAGAAATCAGGTCAGCAATGGTAGATGCGCGAGCGCGTTTTTGACATCTTCCGAAAATCACTGTAACGCTTTGGCCAAATTGTTTGTGAACTTCTCTAGCTGTTCGAATAGGCTTATGGCCGCTGCGATTTGCGCTGGTTGAAACAAGGGCAGTTTTTAAAGTTTGACAGAGTGCCTTGATCGTTTCAAAAGAATCTACACGAAGAGCTATAGAGCGATTTTTTCCTCTTAATGCGGGCAAAACTTTATGGCTTGCGGGAACGAGCCACGTCCAATTGCCAGGCCATTGTGTTGAGAGTGTTTGTTGTTGTTCAGCGCTTATATGGCCCATCAATGCCTGCACACGTGTTTGCTTGTCAGCAACTACAATCATGCCTTTGTGAATGGGGCGACGCTTTAATCGTGTTAAGCGATGAAGAGCATGCGCTTGATTGGGTAAGCAGCCTAAACCAAATGATGCACGCGTGGGGTAGGCGATGAGTCCGCCAGCCCGCAATCGCGCATTCAGTACACGTGGTGAGACGGGTAAACGCAGCATGAAAAAATTTTAATCATGTGTTGATCCTGATAGTGCACGCCAGCCAATATCGCTGCGTTTTTGTGCGCCATCAAAATGAACACGTTCAGCATGTGCGTATGCGATTTGTCGCGCTTGCTTTAAGGTGTGTGCGAGGGACGTAATGCATAGTACTCGTCCACCTGAAGTGACGACCTTACCTTCTGAGTTGAGCGTTGTTCCTGCGTGAAATACTTCTATATCCTCGGATTTACATTCTAAACCTTGGACGAGATCGCCCTTTCGCGGAGTACCGGGGTAGCCCTCTGCTGCCATGACGATACCGATGGATGTTCTTAAATCCCACTTTGCTTCAATCGTGTTGAGTGTCCCGTCAATTGCGTGTTCGAGTAGAACTGTGAAGTCGCTCTTTAATCGCATCATGATCGGCTGCGTTTCTGGATCACCCATTCGGCAGTTGAACTCTAATGTTTTAGGGACGCCTTGCGCATCGATCATCACACCAGCATAAAGAAAGCCGGTGTATGGTGTTCCTTCTGCTGCCATCCCTGCCACAGTGGGAGCAATAATTTCTCGCATGATGCGTCCGTGCAATGAGGGGGTCACAACAGGAGCTGGCGAATACGCACCCATACCGCCCGTATTGGGGCCTTGATCCCCATCAAGGAGACGTTTGTGGTCTTGGCTGGTGGCTAATGGCAAGATATGTTGACCATCAACCATCACAATGAAACTCGCTTCTTCTCCAGCTAAGAATTCTTCAATCACGACCCGATGGCCAGCTCCCCCCAAGCTTCCTCCAAGCATGGCATTCACCGCATCATGCGCTTCATGAGGGGACATCGCGACCACTACGCCTTTTCCTGCCGCTAGGCCATCTGCTTTAATTACGATGGGAGTTCCCTGCTGATCTATATAGGCGTGTGCACCAACAGCTTCATCGAAAGTGGCGGCACGAGCAGTAGGAATGCCATGCCGAATCATGAACTGTTTAGCAAAGTCTTTGGAACCTTCAAGTTGAGCTGCTGCCTTTGTCGGTCCAAAAATTTTTAAGCCCGCTGCACGGAAGGCATCTACTACCCCTTCAGCTAGAGGGGCTTCGGGGCCTACGACTGTTAGGCCAACATGCTCTTCTTGCGCAATACGAAGCCAATCAGCAACTGTTTGGCCGGGTATGTTGCGCATACCCTCACATAGGGCCGTACCTGCATTACCTGGGGAAACTAAAACGGAAGAGACACGTTTTGATTGGATTATGCGCCAAGCTAAAGCATGTTCACGTCCACCGCTTCCAATAACAAGAATTTTCATGCTATTTCTCTGACAATTACTTAGTGACGGAAATGCCGAATACCTGTCAGCGCCATGGCGATACCATGCTCGTTGGCTGCTGCAATGACTTCTTCGTCACGCATACTGCCTCCGGGGTGCACTACAGCAGTGGCTCCTGCGGCTGCGATCACATCTAGACCGTCACGAAAGGGAAAGAAGGCATCAGAGGCACACACTGATCCCTGTAAAGAAAGACCTGCGTCGGCTGCCTTACGTGTTGCGATGCGAGTGCTATCAACGCGACTCATTTGTCCTGCACCAACACCCAAAGTGCGGCCATCGATACAGAACACCACGGCATTTGATTTGACGAACTGAGCTACATGGAAGGCAAATTTGAGATCTTTCATTTGGCTTTCTGATGGGTGCACTTTTGTCACAACATTGAATTCAGGATGCTGAACAGGATCGGGGCTTTGTACCAATAAGCCTCCGCCCACCCGCTTGAACTCCCATGTGTTGCTGCCATGCGCCAAGTTCACTTCAAGTACTCGCACATTTCCTTTGCTTTGAAAGCGCGTTAACGCTTCTGGGGTATAACCAGGTGCTATCACCACTTCAGCAAATTGGCCAGCTATAGCCTCAGCAGTATCGCTATCGATAACATGATTAAACGCAATGATGCCCCCGAAGGCAGAGGTGGGATCCGTTGTGAAGGCGCGTCGGTATGCCTCTAAGGTGTTTTCGCCAAGGGCTACACCACATGGATTCGCGTGTTTAACAATGACACAACCGGTCTCAGTGAGTCCGCGAACACATTCCCATGCGGCATCAGCGTCGGCGATGTTGTTGTACGACAACTCTTTGCCTTGATGCTGAACCCAATTGGCTAACGTACCTGGAGCGGGATTGGGGTCGCGATAGAATGCGGCGCGTTGATGTGGGTTTTCGCCGTAACGTAATGTTTGTGCTTTGATAAAATGAAGATGCAGTCTGGGTGGGAAGGGGGCTTCGCTAGGTTGGGCTTGTAAGCTTAACCAGTCTGCAATGGCGCCATCATATTCAGCAGTGTGAGCATAAGCTTTACAGGCAAGCTGGAAGCGGGTTTCAAAAGATACAGCCCCTGCTTGCGCAGTCATTTCCTCTAAAACTTGAGCGTAATCTTTGGGGTCAGTCAGAACTACAACGTGGCGATGGTTTTTGGCGGCAGAACGCACCATAGCAGGACCGCCGATATCAATGTTTTCAATCGCATCGTCTAAGGTACAACCTGGCTTGGCAATTGTTTCGCGAAACGGATAGAGATTAACCGCCACTAAATCGATGGGGACTATTTCGTGCTCTTCCATTGCTTGCAAGTGTTCTGGGAGATCACGACGTGCAAGCAGCCCCCCATGAATTCGAGGGTGCAGTGTTTTTACGCGACCATCTAGCATCTCCGGAAAACCGGTATGCTCTGAAACCTCTACTACTGGAAGGCCAGCATCCCTTAGGGCTTTGGCTGTTCCGCCCGTAGAGAGAAGATCTACCCCAAGTTCATGAAGGGCATGCGCAAAGTCAACAATTCCTGCTTTATCAGAAACGCTCAATAGCGCTCGGCGAATCGCCATTTTTTAAACTCCGTTACTTAATCCGTACTGCTGTAATTTTTTGCGCAAAGTGTTGCGGTTCATTCCGAGAATTTCAGCGGCACGCGTTTGGTTTCCTTGGGTGTGATCCAGAATGACCTCGAGTAAGGGGCGCTCAACGCTTTGCAGAACCATTTCGTAAACTGCCCCTGGTTTTTCCCCGTCGAGTAAGCGCAAGTAGTCGGCGACAGCTCGACGTACCGCAAGACAGAGTTCACTTTCTTTTTTGGCACTCATGCTGCGAGATCATCCGTTTCGGGGAGATCTAGGTCTGTAGTTTCGTACGCCAAAGTTAGACTGAATTCAGCAAGCCCATCAAAAAACTGAGTAATCGCTTTGTATTGCATATCTGCGTTAGGAAGCAGATTCATATCCCTGCGAAATGCAGCAGAGCCGACCAGGCCTTTGGTATACCAAGAGATATGTTTGCGCGCGACTTTTACTCCACGCTCTGCACCATAGAACTCATGCAAGTCGATCAGATGTCCTAATAGCACGCGACGGATTTCTTCCACTTCGGGGGGCGGAAGATGTTGGCCTGTAGCCAAATAGTGTTCGATTTCCCTAAAAATCCAAGGACGACCTTGCGCTGCCCTGCCAATCATGACGGCATCAGCGCCGGTGATGCGCAGTACTTGTTGGGCTTTTTCGGGTGAGGTGATGTCACCATTAGCAATAATGGGAATATTTGACTGTGCTTTGACCGCCGCAATCGTTTCATACTCGGCATCACCGGTATAACCACAAGCTCGTGTTCGACCATGAATGGCAAGCGCTTGAATGCCGGACTGTTCTGCAATGCGGGCTACCGTAAGGGCATTTTTATGCGACTTATCCCAACCCGTTCGAATCTTCAGGGTAACCGGAATATTCACTGCCCCTACAACAGCCTCAAGAATTTGAGCGACGAGCGGTTCATTTTGCAATAGGGCAGAACCCGCCATGACATTACAAATCTTTTTGGCAGGGCAGCCCATATTGATATCGATAATCTGAGCACCTTGGTCTGCGTTATAACGAGCAGCTTCAGCCATCATCTTGGGGTCAGCCCCTGCAATCTGAACGGACTTGGGTTCGACTTCACCGGTATGGTCAGCGCGTCGACGCGTTTTCTCGGATCCCCAGAGCAAGGAATTTGAGGCAACCATTTCAGACACAGCCATGCCCGCACCTAACTGCTTACACAGTTGACGGAAAGGGCGGTCCGTCACGCCCGCCATGGGGGCGACGACAAGATTATTTTTGAGTTTATAGGGGCCGATTTGCATACAAAAACGGATGCCTTGCCTAGAAGATGGCAAAGATTCCAAGTCTACCCTTGAATGCTTTAAACCCGAAGGCGTTTTAGGGGATTTTCAATAATTATTTGCGTAAAAAGTATGCAATATTTTTTGGCTTACAAGTCAATAAATTGCAAATTTAGTGCGCCTCATCCCAATGCCTTCCCACCCCAATCTCAACTAGCAAGGGAACCTGAAGTTGAGCTACATCGCACATTAGTCCGCCTAGAGCTTGTTTGACTTGTTCTAGTTCATGGTCTGGAACTTCAAGAACCAGTTCGTCGTGCACTTGCATGACAAGCAATGTTTGCAGGCGCTCACTTTCAATCCAGCACTGAACATTAATCATCGCTAGCTTGATCAGGTCTGCTGCGGTACCTTGCATAGGAGCATTAATTGCTGCGCGCTCTGCCCCTTGCTTGCGGCCTGGACTACCGCTGCGAATATCGGGAAGGAAGAGTCTGCGACCAAAAACTGTTTCTATGTAACCTTGGGCATGTGCTTGTGCTCGTGTGCGTTCCATGTAGGCGGCGACACCTGGATACCGCGCAAAATATCGATCAATATAGGTTTTGGCTGCAGATCGTTCAATGGATAAATTTTGGGCGAGACCAAATGCGGACATGCCATAAATCAAACCAAAATTAATCATTTTGGCTATCCGCCGTTGGTCATCCCCTACTGCTTCGCGGTCTACTCCAAAAATTTCTGATGCGGTCGCCCTATGTACATCCTCCCCATTTGCAAAAGCTTGCAACAACCCGGGGTCTGAAGAGAGATGGGCCATGATCCGTAACTCAATTTGCGAGTAGTCAGCCGATACGATATGTGATCCCGGTGGAGCGATAAACGCTTCGCGAATGCGACGCCCCTCAGGTGTGCGAATAGGGATGTTTTGCAGGTTGGGTTCGCTACTGGATAGGCGTCCAGTTACTGCCACAGCCTGCGCGTAATGAGTGTGCACACGTCCTGTTCGAGGATTGACCATGCGCGGTAACTTATCGGTGTAGGTGGATTTAAGTTTTTGTAAACTACGATAGGTAAGAATCATCTTAGGAAGCGGATGGTCAAGTGCCAGTTGCTCTAAGACATCTTCATCTGTAGAGGGGGCTCCCCCAGGCGTTTTTTTTATGACAGGCAATCCTTGCTGGATAAACAAAATTTCTTGAAGTTGTTTGGTAGATCCTAAATTGAACGGACGGCCTGCGATCTCATGGGCGCCGCGCTCTGCTTCAATCATTTTTTTGCCTAATTCACTACTTTGGATTTCAAGTAACTGGCTATCAATGGCCACCCCATTGCGCTCCATACGCCAGAGCACTTGGGCTACTGGAAGTTCGATCTTTTGATAGACCTCTTGAAGTTTTATTTGGGTGCTTAGTTTTGTATTTAAGCAATGAAATAGTTGCAGGGTGATATCTGCATCTTCAGCTGCATACTCGGTAGCTCTTGAGAGTTCTACTTGCTCAAATCCAATTTGATGGACGCCTTTCCCTGCAACGTCTTCAAAGGGGATGGTCTCAGCCCCAAGATGCCTCCGTGCCAGACTGTCCATATTGTGAGGGAGGTGGCTCTCAAGAACATAGGATTGGAGCAAGGTATCTTCAGTGATACCTTTAAGGCTTATGTCATGATTGGCAAAAACGTGTTGATCATATTTGAGGTGCTGCCCCACTTTGTGTTTCTTGGGATCTTCTAGCCAAGAGCGGAGCTTTTCAAGAACAGTCGCCCTATCTAGTTGCTGAAGTTCTCCGCTGTAAGCGTGAGCCAGAGGAATATAAGCAGCTTGCCCAGCTTGAACCGCAAGCGAAATTCCCACTAGTTGTGCTTGCATTGGATCTAGTGAAGTTGTTTCGGTGTCTATGCAGGTGAGTGTTGCTTGTGTAATCAGTGCTAACCAACGATCCAGCGCTTCAATAGAAACCACCATCTCATAGTTGCCTGACTCTAATAAAAAATGGGCATTATGGTTCGATACAGGCAGGGGATCGGATTCAATAGGTACTATTGTATTTTCTGTTTTTCCTTCCTGAGATCCAACAGTTTCAAATCTAGTTTGGGGGTCTTTTAACCAACTTCTAAGATCATAGCGATCAACTAAATTAGCCATTGCATCTGAGTCGAGTTCACGGTGGCGTAACGCTTCTGGGGTGATATCCAAATCAAGGTCACAGCGAATGGTCAGTAAGCGCTTTGCCATCGGAAGCCAATCCAAGGCATCACGAAGGTTCTGACCCACCGCACCCGAGATCTCTGGTGCTGCAGCAACAATCGCATCCAGCGAGCCATATTGAAGAATCCACTTCAATGCAGTTTTAGGCCCTACTTTGGCAACACCTGGCACATTATCTGCTGTGTCACCAATCAGCGTAAGATAATCTAAAAACTGGGCAGGAGGGAGACCATATTTTTCTTGCGCAGACACTTGATCAATGGACTCGTTGGTCATCGTGTTGATCAAGCTGATGTGATCGTTGACCAGTTGAACCATGTCTTTGTCGCCGGTTGAAATAATAGTACGCAGACCTCTGGCTGCCGCTTGGTAGGCAAGGGTACCTATCACATCATCGGCTTCTACCCCCGGGACACTAATTACTGGCCAGCCCAGCGCTTGAACTGCATCATGTAAAGGCTGAATCTGCTCAGCTAACTCGGGGGGCATAGGTGACCGCGTTGCTTTGTATGCGGGGTACCATTCGTCTCGAAATGTGGGTCCCTTTGCATCAAATACGCAGGCAGTGAATTCCGGCTTATACTCCGTATGGATTTTGCGAAGCATGTTAAGCACGCCATAAATAGCGCCTGTCGGTTCACCGCGGCGATTCCTAAGGTCAGGAAGGGCGTGAAAAGCGCGGTACAAATACGACGATCCATCTACCAGAACCAAAGTGGTCATTCAGCCGTTTTCCTCATGAGTCTTAACAAAAAAATACCTTACGATGCTGATCCCAGCAGAGTAGAACATTCCGCCTACAACGCGAGAGAAGCCTGGCGAACGCTAGAAATTATGGCAGAGTTCGTCGGCGCAACCGAACGCTTGTCTTCGATTCAGCCCGCGGTGAGTATTTTTGGAAGCGCGCGCTTAAAGCCAGAGCATCCTTGGTACACGCTCACCCATAATATCGCTAGAAGATTATCGGATGCTGGTTTTTCAGTGATTTCTGGGGGTGGCCCAGGGATTATGGAAGCAGCAAACCGAGGCGCGTTTGAAGGAAAGTCACCGAGTGTGGGTTTAAATATTGTTTTACCTCACGAGCAAAACGGCAATCCTTTTCAGGACGTTTCTCAAACTTTCCAGCATTTTTTTGCTCGTAAAGTCATGTTCGTTAAATTTGCTTCTGCTTATGTCGTTATGCCCGGGGGATTTGGTACTTTGGATGAACTGAGCGAGGCTTTGACCTTGGTACAGACAGGTAAAAGCCGCCGCATTCCCATTGTATTGGTGGGTTCACAATTTTGGGCAGGACTGCTAGGGTGGTTTCGCGATACGCTTGTTAGGGAAGGCATGATTATGGAAGAAGATCTTGACTTGATTCAGGTCATTGATGACCCTTCAGCTGTGGTTGACGCGATATTTAGGCACTATGAAACACGCGGTTTCCAGCCTTCTCCGGCAGAGCGCGAAGCTCAGCTGCAGCTTTAAACTTTACTCTTTAATGCTTTAGATTTAGCGAAGGGATTTAAATAATGACTGTGAAATTTACTTTGAACGGTTCAGAGGTATCCGTCACTTCTTCGGGTGACACCCCTCTTTTATGGGCGATACGAGATGAAATTGGCCTGATGGGGACTAAATTTGGTTGCGGAGCTGGCTTATGTGGCGCCTGCACAGTGCACCTTGACGGTCAGCCCATTCGTTCCTGCCAGACGACAATTTCTCAGGTTGCTGGTAAGTCAGTTCATACTGTTGAGTCTTTATCTTTGGAAGCGTCCCATCCTTTGCAGAAGGCTTGGATTGCCCATCAGGTTCCTCAATGCGGTTATTGCCAGTCAGGTCAATTGATGAGCGCTGCTGCCTTGCTTGCCAATAACAAACAACCCAGTGATGCAGATATAGATACTGCGATGAATGGGAATATTTGTCGTTGCGGTACCTACAATCGTATTCGTGCAGCGATTAAAGATGCAGCCGCTGAAATGCGGTCGCATGGCTAAAAAAATACGTTAAATCATGGCTGTTTTTACCCCAGTGAGCCCAGAAGAACTGAGGCCTTGGATGACACAATTTGATTTGGGGCTGGTTCAGCAACTCCAAGGTATTCCTTCGGGTATAGAAAATACCAACTACTTTGTTGATACGGAACGTGGCCAATATGTGCTCACCCTATTTGAAAAGCTCTCAGTGGAGGAGTTGCCTTTTTATCTTGGATTGATGGGACATCTTGCAAAGTCAGGCTTGCCCTGTCCTTTGCCCGCGAGAAATCATCAGGGAGCGCTATTCTCTGATCTCAAGGGGAAACCTGCTTCGGTCGTGAGTCGTCTGGCAGGTAAATCGATTATGCAGCCCAGTGAGGTGCATTGCCGAGCCATGGGAGCAATGACGGCTAAATTGCATTTGGCTGCCGCCGATTATCCTCCTACCCAAGATAATCCTCGTGGACCCAAATGGTGGGTTAGAGTCGCTCCCCAAGTGATGCCCTTCCTACCTGCTGATGAGCAAGGTATGTTGAAGGACGAGTTGGAGGTGCAGTTCTCACATAGACTCGAACCGCTTCCGCGCGGTGTAGTGCACGCCGATCTCTTTCGCGACAACATCTTATTTGATGGCGATGAAATAGGTGGGGTGATTGATTTTTATTTTGCGGGTGCCGATGCGTGGTTATTTGACTTAGCTGTGGTGGTGAACGATTGGTGTATCAATGCAGAGGGCAGGTTAGACGCTCAAAGACTTGCTGTTTTAATGGCTTCCTATCAATCGGTACGTTCATTAACGGATGCTGAACGTCTTGCATGGCCGATTGTTTTGCGTGCTGCATCCCTAAGATTTTGGTTGTCGCGTTTATTTGATCTATATCTGCCTCGAGCTGGTGAATTAATTCATCCGCACGATCCAACTCGGTTTCGCGATATCCTTCAATATCATCGACAAACTGCTCAACCATGGACTTCTTAGGCCGCGAAATTATCCAAGACTCTGCTCTTTTGCCTCCCACTGAGCCAAGACATGTCTCTGCCATGCAGGGTTTGGCTTGGCTAAGAGAGGGCTTCAAACTATTTTTAGCACAGCCTGGTCGATGGATATTGGTGCTTGGGCTATGGCTTATTTTGTCACTCATCATGCCTACGTTGATTACCGTAGCCTTAGAAGACTTGCGTCACGCTATCGTGATTGCCGTTTCGCCTTTAGGCTTGCAAGATGTTATCGGTGGTCTATTAGAACTTTTTGTTTTACTTGCTCCATTGTCTACCGTTCTCCTATTCCCTGTTGTTTTCGCTGGGCTGATGGTAGGGTGTGGTGAGGTTGCTTATGGGCGTCGTTTATCTACTCGCCATTTATTTGCTGCCTTCTTTAGAGAGCCTGCTCGATTTATTACCGTAGGCGGGATCAATGCAGTGGGACAAATCCTAATGTCACAAGCTATAACTTGGTTCATTCATGACCGGATTGGTGAGCTAGATTTGTCTCTGAGCGGAGGCTTGAGTGCAGCGCAAAACGTAAATACTTTGTTGGAAAAACTAAGTCAGTTAACGCCACTTGTTCTGCCGGTATTGCTTCTTCAGATGCTCTTAATGGCTGCCTTGTGGTTTACCCCTCCGCTTTTGGTATTTCATCAGATGTCGCCCGTATCAGCGGTTCGTGCGAGTTTGCTTGGCTGCGCTCAAAATATTGGCGCGCTTTTGGTGTATTCCTTAGCGGTTGTAATGATGCTTTCTTTTGTAGGGGCAGTGAGTATGTCAGCAGGGGCGGGAATCTTATTCGCTGTTTTAGCGCTAGGTGTTTTGGTTGCTGCAATGACAACAGTGATTGCCTCTTTGTACGTTTCCTACAGGGATATCTTTAGTCCTCACGCTTAACTCTCTTCGCCTAGGTATGCAGAGCGCACGCGCGGGTCATTCAAGCATTCCTCTGCACTAGCATTGAAGCGAATCACGCCACCTTCCATTACATAGGCGCGTTGAGCGGCTTGCAAAGCGAGTCGGGCGTTTTGCTCAACTAGAAATACCGTCATACCCTCTGAAGCGACACGGCGAATGACTGAGAAAATGGTTTGCACCATCAAAGGTGCAAGGCCCATGCTGGGTTCATCCAGAAGTAATAGTTTAGGTTTTCCCATCAAAGCTCTTCCGATAGCAAGCATCTGCTGCTCACCGCCTGATAGAGTGCCAGCTTTTTGATGCTTGCGTTCGAATAGGCGTGGGAAGGAATGAAAAATCTGATCGAGATCTGTTCTGATTCCCGCTTTGTCTTTTCTGGTGTAAGCGCCCATGGACAAGTTTTCCTCTACCGTCAATCGAGGAAACACTCCGCGTCCTTCTGGTACTAGAGCTAGTCCTCTTTGAATTAATTGATGGATAGGCGTGCTGGTCAGCAATTCTCCTTCAAAACGAATTTGGCCTTCAGCTGGTTTGAGTAGGCCAGCCAGTGCATTGAGAGTGCTCGTTTTTCCTGCCCCATTTGCACCAATCAGAGTAACAAGCTCTCCACGATGAATGTCGAGATCAATCCCTTTTACAGCTTCAATTCCACCGTATCGAACTACGAGTCCTCTGACTTCTAAAAAAGAACTCATGAAACTTCAGTCCCCAAATACGCTGCGATGACGCGAGGATCGTTCTTTACATTTGCCGGCTTTCCCTCAGCAATCAGTCTTCCATATTCCAAGACAGCGACGCGGTCGCAAAGTCCCATTACTAATTTCACATCATGCTCGATCAATAAAATGGTCACGCCAGATTCTTTTATTTTTTGTAACAGCCGCCCTAAGGTCGCTGTTTCAGTATCATTCATCCCCGCCGCAGGCTCGTCTAAAGCTAAGAGTTTGGGGTCGGTGGCAAGCGCCCGCGCAATTTCTAAACGACGCTGATCTCCATAGGGAAGTTGACGCGCGACTTGATTCGCGTGTTGCCCAATTCCTACAAAATTGAGTAATTCTTGTGCCCGCGTGATCATGGCTTGTTCTTCAGTACGTTGAGAGGGTAAGCGTAAAATCGCACCCAATATTCCTGAGTGTGTTCGAACGTGCCGCCCTACCATCACGTTCTCGATGGCCGTCATGTTTCCAAATAAGCGAATATTCTGAAAAGTTCTGGCGATGCCTAGAGTGCAAATTTGATCGGAACGGCAATGTGTGAGGGATCTTCCATCAAGTTCAAAGGTTCCTTCGTCTGCGCGATAGATGCCAGTGAGAACATTAAATAGTGTGGTTTTCCCTGCCCCATTGGGACCTATCAGTCCATAAATTGAACCTGAGGGAATACTTAGACTTACCTGATCTAAAGCTGAAAGACCACCGAAGCGTTTGCCTATTCCTTTGGCTATAAGCAAAGCGCTAGAGCTAGAGTATGTGGCTTCAATCATAGCGCTGCTTTTTGTGATGAACCTGCCTCACTATCATTGGCATGCAGTTCTCGGCGATGAACGGGAGAAGGCCATAGGCCCTCAGGACGAATAATCATGACCACAATCAAAGCAATAGCAAACATCAGCATGCGCAAATTGGCTGGGTCTAGCCAAACATGACCAAAAGTAGCCTGCTGAAACTGCGAAAGTGGACGGAAGGCTTCCGGAAGAATGGCAAGCAAGATTGCACCCATGATGACGCCCGATATGTGACCCATTCCCCCTAAAACAACCATGCAGAGGATCATGATGGATTCACCCATGGTAAAACTCTCTGGGCTGATGAAGCCTTGAAAGCCAGCGAATAAAACACCAGAGACTCCCCCAAATGCAGCACCCATTGCAAATGCCATGAGCTTTAAATGTCGCGTATTGAGCCCCGAGGATTTGGCTGCAATTTCATCCTCCCGAATAGCCGACCAAGCTCGCCCAATTCTGGAGTCTGACAGGCGATGTGAGATCAAAATGATCAGGGCGGTCAATATAATAAATAGAAAGTAGTAACTATAAATTCCCGGCAAATCCCACCCCAATAAAGAATGGTTCGCCCCAAAAGAAAATCCTCCTATCTGTATAGGGTCGATTAAATCGATCCCTGCTGGGCCATTAGTGACGTTGAGATTGCGTAAAAAAATACGAATGATTTCACCAAAGCCCATCGTGACGATGGCGAGATAATCCCCGCGCAATCCTAAAGTGGGAGCACCAAGCAATGCGCCAAAGCTGGCAGCAACTAAAGCTCCCATGGGAAGTAAAGCCCATAGCGGCCAATGCATACCCAGATGTGGCGAGGCCAACATGGCGTATAAATAGGCTCCAACAGCATAAAATGCTACATAGCCCAGATCGAGTAAGCCGGCATAGCCAACCACAATATTTAAACCAAGCGCCAACATCGCGTAGAGCAGCGCAAAGTCGAGCAAGCGCACCCAACTGCGCCCTAATATTAAGTCGGTCCCAAAAGGAAGGGCGATGATCAAGGCGAGACTAAGTAGCCCTAGCCATACTTTTGACTTCATACTTTTTCCGACCCGCGTTCGCCCATTAAACCGGATGGACGGAAAATCAGAACACCAATGAGCATGAGAAAGGCCAAGACATCGCTGTAATTACTGCCTATTGCCCCGTTAGTTAGACTGCTTAAATAACCTGCGCCGAGATTTTCGATCACGCCTAAGAGTAGCCCACCTAGCATGGCGCCCCATAGGCTGCCGATCCCACCTAACACTGCTGCCGTGAAAGCCTTGAGACCCAGCATAAATCCCATTGTATGGTTACCCACGCCGTAATAGGTGCCGACTAAAACACCAGCAACGGCTGCTAAGCCTGAGCCCATTAAAAAAGTGCTTGCAATGATCCGATCCACATTGACCCCCATGAGACCCGCCACAGAAGGGTTCTGTGCACTTGCCCGCATTGCTCGGCCGAGTGCAGTTTTCTGAACAATCACCCATGTTCCCAACATCAGAATGCCTGTGATACCGAGGATGACCAGTTGTACTTGAGTGATTACTGCACCGCCGATATGAAACTGCGGATTGGCCAGCACATCTGGGTAGTGCAAGTAATTACGCCCCCAGATCAGAGCCGCAAGTTGTTGTAATGCGATGGATACCCCGATGGCACTAATCAGAGGGGCGAGTCGAGGTGCTTTGCGTAAAGGCCGATAGGCGATGCGCTCAATGCCTAAGCCAAGTGCCATACAAGAGGGAATCGCCACCAGTACACCTATGGCGATCACCCCCCAGCCAGTATCTCCACGTGCTGCCATACGTTCAATCACGCTGAGCCCCACCAATGCACCCACCATGACGACCTCACCATGGGCAAAATTCACCAGCTCGATGATGCCGTAGACCATGGTGTAGCCCAGCGCCACAAGCGCATACAGACTTCCTTGAACCAGCCCGTTGATGACTTGTTGTAGAAAAATATCCACGATACCTTCGGCCTGCTCCTAAGGCTTGCCGCCTAGCGTATCTTGAGGCACCCATTTTCCTGATAGCAATTTGTACACCGTTATGACACCACCTTTAAGGTCGCCATTCTCATCAAAACTAATGTGAGCGGTGACACCGTCATAGTTGCTTTTGGCTAACTCAGGCAGATATTTGGAGGGCACAGTAGAGTCAGCGCGCTTCATGGCGTCAATCATCACCATCACAGCATCATAGCAATACGGGGAGTAGTCTTGAATTTCACCGTACTTGGCATTGAAGCGCTTCTTGAAGTCTTCTCCCTTTGGCATCTTTTCGATGGGCATACCTGGAAGGCTGCAATAGGCTCCCTCACCTGCAGCGCCAGCAAGGGTCAGAAACTCGGTAGAACAGCCTCCGTCACCAGTCAGGAATTTGGCTTGAATCCCTAACGACCGAATTTGTTTCATCATCGGGCCGCTTTGCGCGTCCATCCCCCCATAAAAAATAATATCAGGCTTTTTAGCTTTGATATTGGTCAGAATCGCTTGAAAGTCAGTGGCCTTGTCGTCCGTATGCTCATGGGTAAGCACCGTTACTCCCGCAGCTTTAGCGGCTTCTTCGAACTGATTAGCCAGGCCTTGGCCGTATTGAGTAGAGTCGTCCATGACAGCAACAGTTTTTGCGCCGATTTTACTGGCGACATAACGGCCTAACTCTCCGCCTTGTTGTGTGTCATTGGGGATGACGCGAAAGGCTGTCTTGAATCCTTGATGGGTATATTTGGGATTGGTAGCTGAAGGTGAAATCTGCGGGATACCTGCTTCGGAATAGATGCGTGAGGCTGGAATGGTGGTACCGGAATTTAGATGTCCAATCACGCCGCTGACTTTTTGATCGGCAAATTTTTGTGCCACGATGGTACCTGTTTTGGGGTCAGCGGAATCATCTTCAGAAACCAGTTCGAATTTTACTTTTTGCCCACCAATGGTAAGGCCCTGAGCATTGGCGTCTTCTATTGCCATGCGTGTGCCATTCTCATTGTCTTTTCCTAAATGAGCCTGAGGCCCTGTCATGGGATTGCTGGCGCCGATCAGGACAGTTAATGTTCCTGGTGAAGCTGAGCTGGGTTCAGTCGATTTTCCGCATGAAACTAAACCAATAGTGATTAAGCTGAGGACAATAGGTGTAAGCAGGCGGGGCATGGAAGACCTCGGAAAAGTAAATAAATTGAATACAAGACAAAGATTGCCATAGCCTTGGAGACTGCGGAAGTCCAAAGAAATTCGGCCACCGTAAATGGTGGCCGAAATTTAAGTTTTTTTGGCTGGCTGAACAGTCTTATTTCAGGCTAAGAATCCAGTCAACTAAGGTTTTGATGTCTGCTTTCGAGACTGCTGCGTTGGGGGGCATTGGGATTTGACCCCAAACACCACCGCCGCCTTTCTCAACTTTCTCGTACAACTTGGCAGCAGCAGTTTTGTCCCCAGCGTACTTTGTGGCTACATCTTTATAGGCTGGACCTAATATTTTGTGATCAACAGCGTGACAAGCTAAGCAACCGCTTTTGGTGGCGAGCGCGGTTTGGTCAGCAGCAACGGCAACACCAGATAAAGTCAGTGCAGCAACAGCCACAGCGAAAATTTTTGCGGACGACATGTTTGATTCCTCTTCGGCCTTTTTTTACTTAGGCTAATAATTAAAGTTAAAAACATAAATTCTTGAAACTTAACCAGCAAATTATCTAATGCCCCTCTAGGATTTGCAAACCTTCACAACAGAGGCGAGATCAGTGAGTTCTGGTAAGCATGAAACGCCTTGGCAAACCCAGGCGTTGACTGAACTTGATGTAGGTTTAGGTTTATCTAGAAGATCAGGAAGTCCATTCGCTTTAAGGGGAATGCCAAGTACAAGAGTATGGGGAATATTTGAACGTAATAATTCTATGTTCCATTTCCTCATTTCATCATCTTCTCCGCGCAAGACAATAATACGAGGGGGAATCAAAGCCGTCTCTAGGGCTAAGATCAAACTCGCAAAAGCTGCAGGGCGTTCTCTGGCTTGAGGGCATGCGCTTGCAAGGGCTTTTTCAGCTGATTTGATGTAGCGTGATTCACCCGTTAGGTGCCCCATGATGATGAGCGAGCGCGCAGCCACTGCATAGCCCGAGGGAGTGGCCGCATCATGCACAATGCGGGGTCGAGTTAAAAGCGCCTCATGATCATGAGGCGTGAAGAAATAGCCTCCTGCTTTCTCATCTTCAAAATCATCTAGGATCGCATTGGCAAGATGTTCGGCGAAAGCCAAAATAGAGCTATCCCATTGCGCTTGCAAGCACTCCATACACGCTTGCAGTAGAAAGGCATGATCATCGAGGTAGGCATTAAATTGGGCTCGGCCACCTGCGAAGATTGCATTGAGCTTGCCATTCACTATCATGTGTTTTTGGATGCTTAAGAGTGCCCGTTGTGCTTGATCAATCCAGTCCTGTCGATCGAACACTCTTCCTGCATGGGCAAGGCCGCTGATCATTAAGCCATTCCAGCCCGCAATGATTTTGTCGTCTAAGCCAGGTCGGATGCGGGGGGCTCTGGATTCAAATAATTTTTGGCGCGCTGATAATAGAGCTTGAGAGGTAGGATGTTCAGAGCTGGCATGCCAATGTAAATGCCAGGCGTGCTGCTCAAAATTAGGTGCTTGATCTAAGCCAAAACACTTTGACACCTCCTCCCAATCTTCAGAAGGAAGGTGTTCTTTGATGCCATCGCGGCCCCAGAGATAAAACAGACCTTCTTCGCCTTCGGAATCTGCATCTAAGGCTGAATAAAAAGGTCCCTCCGGACTTTGCATTTCGCGCAATAACCATCCTACCGTTAATTCGGTAATTTCCTGCAAGCGTGGACTTCGAGAGGCACACCATAGGTCAGCGCAGAGTTGGAGTAGAGGACCATTGTCGTAAAGCATTTTTTCAAAATGGGGAATAGCCCATTCTGCGTCGACACAATATCGGTAGAATCCTCCACCCAATTGATCGAACATTCCGCGATTAGCCATACTGTGCATGCTCAAGGCCACGGCGTCGTATTGTCTATCGTCGCCATTTACCTGGAAGCCAGTGAACAGCAACTCTAGATCAGTAGGATGAGGAAATTTTGGTGCGCCACCAAAGCCGCCGTTAATGGGGTCGTGGTTGCGGAGTAAATCTAATCTTGCTCTTCCAGGCAAATCAGCGTCGTGCTCAGGCTGCCAATGAGTTGAATGAGAGTGTTCAGGAGCCGCTGATTCTTCTCTAAGTGCTTCTATCAATCTAACGTTTTGCTCGCTGATGGCATCACGACGATGTAACCAAGTCTCATGAATCTTATTCAGCAAATCTCTGAAGGCTGGCATTCGATAGCGTGGCTCGGCGGGAAAATAGGTGCCTGCAAAAAATGGTTCTTGATTTGGGGTGAGGATCATGGTCAAAGGCCAACCTCCCCCGCGCCCAGTGAGTAAATGATGGGCGGCTTGGTAGATGTGATCAATATCCGGTCGTTCTTCGCGGTCGACTTTGATATTGATGAACTGTTCATTCATCTGATCTGCTGTAGTCGTATCTTCAAAAGACTCGTGGGCCATCACATGGCACCAATGGCAAGCAGAATAACCAATCGAGAGCAAAATAGGCTTTTGCTCTTGCTGCGCTTTTTCTAAAGCCTCGGGGCCCCACATATACCAGTCGACTGGATTGTCAGCATGTTGCCGAAGGTAGGGGCTAGTCGATTGGGATAGGCGGTTGGGCACGGTGGAAACTTACTCTGGGTCGGCGTCTGTAACCGCGCCTCGGCTGGCGGTTGAAACCAAGCGAGCATATTTAGCAAGCACTCCTCGAGTTACGCGTAAAGGTGGTTGTTTCCAGGCTGCTCGTCGCTGTGCAAGTTCTTCATCAGAGACATTCAGTTGTAACAAACGTTGATGAGCATCGATGGTGATTGAATCGCCTTCAAGAACTAAGCCAATCGTACCTCCCACAAAAGCTTCGGGGGCAACGTGACCTACCACCATGCCATAGGTGCCGCCAGAGAAGCGACCGTCGGTGATCAAGCCCACGTCATCACCCAGACCTTGGCCAATGAGTGCCGAGGTGGGAGACAACATTTCTCGCATACCGGGGCCCCCTTTTGGACCCTCGTAGCGAATAATCAGCACATCCCCCGCTTTGATCTTCTCACTCATGATTGCGCTCATGGCGTCTTCTTCCGAATCAAATACACGCGCAGGGCCGGTAATACTGGGATTTTTAACGCCTGAAATTTTAGCAACTGCGCCTTCTGTGGCGAGGTTGCCTTTCAAAATAGCCAAGTGACCTTCAGCGTAAACAGGGTCATTAAACGGACGGATCACATCTTGATTGGCGGGAGGGGTGTCAGGCACATTAGCCAAGTTTTCAGCTACGGTCTTGCCTGTAATCGTCATGCAATCGCCGTGCAAGAGGCCATGGTTCAGCAGCATCTTCATTACCTGCGGAATGCCCCCGACTTTGTGGAGATCTGTGGCGACATATTTTCCTGAAGGCTTGAGATCGCACAGCACTGGAACCTTGCCACGGATTTCCTCGAAATCATCAATGCTCAAAGGCACCTTTGCAGCATGGGCAATGGCCAATAAATGCAAAACGGCATTGGTGGAACCACCTACCGCCATGGTGACCGCAATCGCGTTTTCAAATGCCTTGCGGGTCAGAATCTGGCTGGGCAAGATTTGTTTTTTGATGGCCGCTACTAAGGTTAGTGCGCTTTTCGCAGTGCTTTCAGCTTTTTCTTCATCCACTGCTGCCATGGTAGAGGAGTAGGGTAAGGCCATGCCTAACACTTCGATTGCTGATGACATGGTATTCGCGGTGAACATGCCACCGCAGGAGCCGGCACCCGGGCAGGCTTTACGCTCTATGGCTTTGAAATCTTCTTCGGAAGTTTTTCCGGCAATGAAACCCCCTACCGCTTCGAATACACTCACAACCGTGAGGTCTTGATGGTTGTGATGGCCGGGTTTAATGGTTCCCCCATACACATAAATACTAGGGATATTCATGCGAGCGATGGCGATCATGCCGCCGGGCATATTTTTATCGCAGCCACCAATGACCAAAACCCCGTCCATACTTTGCGCGCTGGTTGCGGTTTCAATCGCATCGGCAATGACTTCCCGAGAGACGAGGGAATACTTCATCCCTTGAGTGCCCATCGAAATGCCATCAGATACCGTGATCGTTCCAAAGGTCTGGGGCATGGCGCCTGCAGCCTTGAGGGTAGCTTCGGCGCGATCTGCTAAAGCGCCTAAACCGGCATTGCATGGGGTGATGGTGCTATGACCGTTTGCAATACCAACGATAGGTTTGTCGAAGTCCCCATCTTGGAAACCAACTGCGCGCAGCATGGCGCGGTTTGGGGAGCGCTGGATGCCAGCGGTGATGGTTTGGCTGCGGCTGTTATCGGCCATGGTCAGATTCTCCAGAAGTGCAATAGGTATAATCACTCAATTCTAACCTATTGGGCCGTCATCTAGCCCTTGCCCATATGCTCATTCATCCAGATTTCGACCCGGTAGCGATTCATCTTGGTCCGCTAGCAATTCGTTGGTATGGCCTGATGTACCTGCTTGGATTCTTAGGTGGTGGTTGGTTGGGAAAGATCAGAGCCCGAAATCAAGTCTGGGTGAATTGGACGGTGGATCAAGTAGATGAATTTGTAACCTGGATTGTTTTTGGAGTGATTTTGGGGGGGCGCCTAGGTTATGTTTTGTTTTACAAGCCCGTTTATTACCTCGAACATCCTATAGAAATTCCTCAGATGTGGCAGGGTGGAATGTCCTTCCATGGCGGGCTATTGGGCGTGATGTTGGCTTGTGCTTTGTTTGCCCGAAAGCACGGTAAAACCTGGTTTGAGGTAACGGATTTTGTTGCGCCCTTAGTGACAATAGGTTTGGGAGCAGGCCGGTTAGGTAACTTTATTAATGGCGAGCTGCCAGGACGCGTCACTGATTTTGCCTACGCAATGGTTTTCCCGCATGTGGATAGCCTTCCCCGCCATGCTTCTCAGCTGTATGAAGCTATTTTGGAAGGACCGGTGCTCTTGGTCATATTGTGGTGGTTTGCTCAAAAGCCCCAGCCCCGCGGACGTTTGTCGGCGGTGTTCTTGATTTCATATGGTTTGTTTCGCTTCATGGTGGAATTCACACGCCAGCCCGATGACTTTTTGGGCTTGCTGAGCTTGGGGCTCAGTATGGGGCAGTGGCTGTGCGTGCCAATGATCGCTGGAGGGGTGGGTTTGTATGTTTGGGGAGCGAGAAAATTACCTGCAAATATGAATGAATAAATCTATTGGTTGACCATAAAGAGATCTTTCAATGATGAGTAATGTTTAATTTCTAGACGAATAAGATGCGCGTATTAAACCTCTCAAGGGCGACTCATAGAATATAAAAGTAAGATATGAAATCGTAATAGTTATTATAAAAAATAAAATTGCACCGTAAACACCATCGATAACACCTTGTCCCGTCAATATCTTGAGTATCGGATAGTGAAGAAGGTACATAGAAAAGGAAATAGATCCCA
>CAIVHB010000026.1 GCA_903905585.1 uncultured Ferrovum sp.
AACCACCGACACAAGGATTTTCAATCCTCTGCTCTACCGACTGAGCTACCGGGCCTTTGTTACTTCGGTCACACATCTACCCTAAGGATTTTGGTTACGGCTAACTTCGCTTCGCGAGTTACCCTTCACCGCAACAATGCTTCGCATCGTTGTCAATCCTCTGCTCTACCGACTGAGCTACTGGGCTAATATTACTGAGGTTATTTTTCACCACCAGAACCTTCAACTATACCAGATGAAAATCCAGGACGAAAGCCATTAGCGGGAATTAGCCCGAGTTATTGACGCAATTATGGCGTCAGTGGATAATTGACGGTTCTGGTGATATAGCTCAGTTGGTTAGAGCACAGCACTCATAACGCTGGGGTCGGTGGTTCAAATCCACCTATCACCACCACTCCTAAAGGCTCGGAAGATTTCCGAGCCTTTTTTTGCCTCAATCCTTGGTATTAATCCACTCCAGCCCTGCATCGGGTGGAGATAAAACTGAAATGAACGTGAGTGCTTGGCTTCCGGTATTGACAACACCATGTATTTCCCCTGCCTTCGCTACAACTACATCGCCCTCTATGATGGTTTTGACTGTTCCTTGAGCATCAAGGGTGTATTGGCCGATACCAGATTGAACAATCCATGTGTCCTGTCCGTGTGGATGCATATGTAGGGAAATAGATTGGCCTGGCTTCACTATCCAAGAAGAAATCGATGCATCTTTTGAAGCTGTGATTTCAGATCGAAGAGGTTCGGTATCTGCGGCCTCCAGAAAATCTGAATGCTTAAAAATCCTTTCACTCATCAGCTCAAAATCCTATATGTAGTCCATGCAATATTAAGGACTGCTGAGCCTATTAATGTGAAGAAGGTAAGCTGCATACCAAGAATGCGATTAGAAAAATTAGGAGGGGGTTGGTTTATCCCTTTTGCATGAACAAGTCGCCCTAGTATGAGTGTTAACCCAGGTAAAGCGACTAACCACCAAGGCGCTGCATTTAACTCTAAGCATGCAATAAGAATAATTCCGATTGGAACATATTCAGAAAAATTACCCTGAGCTCGAATCGCTCTTTCCAACTCAATATTTCCGTCACTTCCTAGTGACACTTTGTTTTGTCTTCTTAGACCAATGACTGCAAAAGATAGCCTGACAAATAAGATTGCCAATACCGCAGACACGAACGAAGTAACCTGTAACATTTTATCCACCCTTCAATCATTGATTTTTGGCTTGGATTAAACACCATCCACCAGATATTAATCAATGGAAGAAGAACAGCAAGGCTTCCATATATATTCAATCGTATGCTAAGTCGCGGATGGCAGGGGGAAAACTATAGATGGCCCGCTATATATTGCGAGTACTATTGTTTAGCCTTCCTGAGCTTTTACCAGGCACTTTCCAAGTTCAGAAAAGTATTGATCAGTTAGAGCTGTAGGCACGACATATTTCTTGGTGCCACTGTGATCTGAATTTAGAGAGATCAAACCTTTAGCACGCAAGGTTTTCATCCGGCGATGAACCGTACGCGGAGAAATACCCTCAACCATTTCCACGGCATCCATGACCCCTATGTTCTTGCCAACAAACCAAGCTGTCGCAAACAGATTGAGAAGCTTCTCTTCTGTGGCGTCAATATTGGGAATTCCAGGTAAAGCCTTAACTGATTGGGCTAGATGTAAAAATCGCATGTACAACTGAGAACTATCTTGCATTTGGCTCATTTATTTAAGTAGGGGAAAAGGGGCGGTTGAGACTACAATCAATCCATACTAAACCTAGTCAAAACAACAATCCTTTACAAAATATGTAATAGACATTTGCATTCAATTTTTAATCATCACAAGTGTTAACTCGTTTAGGCAGACGGGTGGCAATTCGAACAAAAGGGGGCTAATTCAGGGCTCGGAAAAAATACTTGATATGGTTTCATTAGTTAACTAGATTCATAAGAGCCAGACTTGTTTGTAAAAGTTCTTGCGCTCGCCAAACCTTTCCCTCAATGTGCTCACAAATTAAAATCTTAAGTTTTATACGTTTATCTCCTTTTATTTTTTCTGCTTTCTTCATACATGCAGAATCATGGGGAAAGGCTGATGAAACACCCCCCATGCTCACCCCCATCGTTGTTGAAGAACACTACAGTAATTCAGTTGGGGGGTCTGAGACGGCTTCAGAAGGCGTGGTGCAAGGTAGGTTGATTCAAGACATTCCGATATTACGGCCCGGAGAAGTATTAGAAACGGTGCCAGGTTTGGTCGTAACCCAACACTCAGGGGATGGCAAAGCCAATCAATATTTTCTACGCGGTTACAACCTGGATCACGGCACAGATCTGGCCATCAGCGTTGATGGGGTGCCGAGTAATATGCCTTCTCATGCGCATGGCCAAGGCTATGCTGATCTCAATTATTTAATTCCAGAATTAGTAAGTGATATTCGTTATCGCAAAGGTCCTTATGGTGCGGAAAACGGTGACTTTTCTGCGGCAGGTTCAGCAGATATCCATTACATAAGGGGGTTAAACCTAGGTTTTGTATCTGCCACCACAGGAAGCTATGGTTTCCAAAGATTACTTGCCGCTGACTCCACAAATTTGTCTGCGTCAGACCTCACACTTTTAGGGGCTGTTGAGGTTCAACACTCTGATGGGCCTTGGACTTCCCCGGAAGGACTCAAAAAGCTTAACACGCTTTTGCGACTGTCTAGTGGGGATCAAGGTGAAGGTTGGACGCTTAATGCCATTCATTACACCGCCCATTGGAACTCCTCGGATCAAGTCCCTTTATCACTCATTCAATCCGGTGCCCTTGGGCGATTTTCTGCACTAGACCCAACAGATGGGGGTAATACGGGGCGCGATATTCTCTCGATGGAATGGCATAGTCTTGACGATGACGGAGGTACATCTTTATCCGCCTACCTTCAGCACTACCGCCTTCAACTCTGGTCAGATTTCACTTTCTATGAGAACCAGGGAATGGGAGCCCCCAACTCAACCCTTCCTAGCGATCAGTTTGAGCAAGTAGAAAACCGCAGTATCCAAGGTCTACAACTTTCTCATCATTGGAATCACCTTTTGGGTGGATTCAAATCCAATAGTGAAGTGGGAGCACAATTACGTCACGACAACATCAATGTAGGATTGTTGAATACGCAATCAAGAATTCCTTTCAATAACGTGACATCCAATCTCATCAGTGAGACTTCGGCTGGAACCTATTTCAAGAACACACTTTATTGGAACAGTTGGGCAAGATCTGTCGTGGGCGTAAGGGAAGACTGGGTTGGGATGAATATGTATTCCAAGATACTGTCGCAGAATTCCGGCAGCGCCTCAGATCAAAAACTCTCACCTAAATTTTCAGTCATTTTGGGGCCGTGGGAAAAAACAGAATTATTTTTAAGTGAAGGCCATGGATTTCACAGCAATGATGCTCGCGGTGTCATCGATAAAATGAATCCTTCAGATTCCACGCCCACCACAAGAGTTCCAGCCCTTGTTGCCGCTGAAGGAAAAGAGGTAGGGATCCGAACTTTGGCGATCTCCGGATTGGAAAGCTCACTTGTGGTATGGACTTTAGACAGCAACTCTGAACTTGTTTATACCGCGGATTCAGGCACCACAGACCCTAAAGGAAGCAGCAAAAGATTGGGGGTGGAATGGAACAATCACTACTCCCTTTTGCATTGGTTATTAATCGATGCAGACTTTGCTTGGACACATGCTCGATATGCCCAAATGAACGCTAACGGCGGAACAGGAAATTACATTCCCAATGCTATTCCCCGTGTTGCTCGCATCGGTGTGACTGCCCATCCTAATCAAGGGTGGGCAGGTTCTTTAGAGTTAAGGTATTTCAGCGACTATCCCTTAACACAAGACGGAAGCCTGCAAGCCCCTTCGGCCGTCGTCACAAATCTAAGATTACAAAATCAGATCGCTCCCCGTATCACGCTGGCGTTGGATGTATTGAATCTTTTCGACAGACAGTACTTCGACATTGCATATGGCCAGGACTATACAGCCTCCCCGACCGCAACCAAAGTTGACCCGGGCGTCACAGTTCACCCCGGCGAACCGCGTGAATTCCGTTTAACGCTCAAGCTCTCAATTTGATCATAGGATGGGTTGAAGTTTAACCTCCTAACGCTTGTAGATAACTTGCAACTGAATCCATTTCTGCAGCGCTCAACCCATGCGTTACACTCTCCATTGGGGTTCCAGGCCGACCCGCATTTTCCTGGAAAATAACAAGTTGGCGAACTAGATAAGCCGCGTGCTGACCTGCAATTCTTGGGATCGTTGCCATCCCTTCTCCCACCGCCCCGTGACAGAGTTTACAAGCAGGTGATTGCTTAGCAGGGATTCCGTTTTCAAAAATTTCTTTACCTTTAGCCAGCAAGATTTTGTCTGTCTCTTTGCTCAACGAGAGCTTGATCACATACTGATTATAGTAATGCGCCAAACCTTTGATTTGCTCATCGGTGAGTGTTGCCGTCATGCCCCACATGTATTGGTAAGACTGCTCAGAAGCGCGATCACCATGACGAAAACTTTGTAGTTGTTTGACCAGATATTCTTCTTGTTGTCCCGCAAGTTTTGGAAAATTAGGTGAGACTGAATTACCGTCAACACCATGGCAATCCGAACATAGCTGCCGAGCAGTGACTTCAGGCCTGACATTCGGATTTGCTAGATCACGAGAGCGATCTAAATTCGAACATCCTGCGATCAGAAGGCTGCTCAAAAGAATCAATGAAAACTGTTTCATCCTCATCTCCCTAGTAAGCAAGCCAAACATAAAGAAAGGCGAGGTTATTGTCCGAAGCATCACGTGAACTCGGGGTTCCGAGCCCAGAATAATAGGTATAGGTTTGACCACCTAAAAACTGGGACCACTTAAAATACTGCAAACCCACTCGAATATTCTGAACTGGCATGACAAACACTTCAGGTACCCAAAGCTTGGAGTCTGGAGAATGATTGAAACTCAGATTGGCCTGCGTATTTGCCGCAGGGGATGCCCCATATATTCCTAGGTCACTGCTACCTTGGGCTTGCGTATAAGCAAGGGATGCTCCATAACGTGCTCGAAAAACATATGTGATTTTTGCGCGAAGATAATTCAGAGTATCGGATGGATTAAAACTGTTCGCAGTGTGTTGGTACCCAGAGTAATTTTGATTCTCATGGGTAAAACTAAATAAAAGCGTGAGCGCATGCGGATCAAGAAGATACTGGTATTGACCATCCATACCGATATCATTGAATGTTGAATAACTGTTTGAGCTGATTAAGGTAGCATCATCAAACACTGAAGCGTGCAAAGCGTGTATGCCCAGCATTAGGCTATTTGCATTCCAATCATGATTTGCTGCTAAGCGAAGATAGGGATTAAAACTCCCACTTAACCGAGTCGATAGAGCACCAGGCCCGCCCACACCTGCGTCATGCAGAAATGATAAACCTGACGTAGAGGCTTTGTAGGTTCCCACTTCTGCATAAAGCGCATTGTTTAAGTAAATGTATCCACTTAATCCTGCGCTGTACTGCAGTCCTTCCAAAATTGGGGTAGCCGGGACATCGTGTGGAAGTGCCGAACTGGAGAAGATGGCGTTCCCCGCTGGAACATAGCTTGAAACAGGAGCAAAAGCACTGTTATGCGTGTTCCAAACATCGGTCACCCCGGGGTTATTGTTTAGACTCAACCCATAGATAAAATCATGCGACTCATCGATAAAACGATCGGAGTAGCGAATATCTACCTGATCAATATGGGAATGCTCCTGCCAACTCCCGCTCGCATCTTGGCTCGCCCAAAAGTCATGGGTATATTGAGCAAAGACACCTATGTTGTCGGTTATTTTGCCGCAACAAAAAACACTTGCTGTCGTGATATTGGCTGTTCCATCGCGCGGAAAATCTACGCCCGAAGAATCACTACCGTTGTAGGAACTCACCTTTGCGTAGGAGGCCACGGCCATGACCGCCAGAGGAATATCAGTCCTCACGCCTTGCGTATATCCAGTGAGCTTAAAGAGACGCCCGTAGGGGGTGAGTTCAGGGAACTGCCCACCCGCGTGGCATGCTAGGCAACTTTGCCCAGTCTGTCTGGCAAAAAGTGGGAGCGCTGAAGCCGACTTCGAAAAAATAAAACCAATTCCAAGCGCTGATAGTATTGCAAGCGTAACGAATACTTGCGACACATAAGCGTCTATTCTTTGCGTTGAAACCATCACTACTCCTCACGCCCTTTTGGGCACACTTAAACTGATTAGTTCAGAGTGTGAGGATGTTTTCACTTCTACTTGTTGATATGAATCAAGTCAAAGTGTTTAATTTTGGGTTGCTTTCAGTTCGCTAATGTTGAAATTTCAGAAGATATTAAGCGGCCAGATATTGCTGCAACGCAGCGTTTTCAAATAAAAAAAATATGTCTTAACCCTTACTCCTAAGAGCTGATTTAATGTATCTTTGGGCAAGAAAAGACATAGACATTAAGTATTCATTAATGTCTAGTAAGATAGGGCTCAAATCGAGAATGACGTTGATATTTGCGCAGTCATTCAACCCTAAAACAAAATGATTGAGGGGTGCAGCCACACCCGCTAAAGAGGAGAACACATTTATGTTCGCTATGCTTGATAAAGAACGAACGATTGCTGGATCTGGATTTAATCGCTGGCTCGTCCCCCCCGCAGCCCTTGCCATCCATCTTTGTATTGGCATGGCCTATGGATTCTCAGTGTTTTGGAAACCACTTCAGGGCATTCTGCTTGGCGCTGATGGTAAGCCCATTGCTGCCTGCGCAGCAGGTGCG
>CAIVHB010000027.1 GCA_903905585.1 uncultured Ferrovum sp.
CCCCACAAGCTCGGTTCAATATAGATCTGCTGAGTCAAATGCGATTGATATCGCTGATAGTCCTTGTACCCTGCGCATGTTCCGGTAAGAAAGCCAACACCAGATATAGCATTCCTTGCGTTATCCGAACTATTAAAACAAAAGCCCAATTCAACCGCATCTTTGGGACGGTAAGACAATTCCCAACCAACTGCCACGTCACCAACGGGGAAATTTGCGCTGACCCCATACATTTTTCTATCTTCTAGGAAACCATACTGAAATGAGCCTTGACTATTTATATAGTTAACAACGGGGGCTTTATCATGGTAGTTCATCATGTAGGCTCCCAAATCCAAACTTAGTCCTTCCGGACGATAATGCAAGGACAAACCGTATTGACCGCTATTCTTGGGGGATTGAACTGTACCAAGTAAATAATTATTAGGATATCCAGGATTGATTGAATATGGGTATTGTCCACCTATTGGACTTGTATTATTAAAAGCTGAAGTTAACTGTGCCTGACTGGCTACACCAGAACCATAAAGCTTATGTGCTATATAAGCATCAGCCCCTGGTCCTGAAAAATTTTGTTGAGGGTTGTCATAAAACTGCGCTCCCTGTCCAAACATATTATTGACTGAGAAATAGGATCCAACGGGAGGAACAACGTTCCTATTCCATCTAAATTGGTAATAGCTATCAACTGAAAATCCATTCCCAAATGTTGAACCAAAACTGAACATAGGAGCGGGAATTACTGCTTCTTTAAGCAAGGTTCCAGGAACAGCTAGTTTTTGATAATCCAAGGAATTAGTTTGACTAATACCACCCACCGCATAGAGGCTTTCTCCCCAGTTTTGCACTTGATTACCAAAACGCCAGCGCGCTTTATTGCCGTCTAGCTCAAAATCTTTACTGACCCAGAGATCAAGTATTCGAGTATCGCGCGCAATTTGATTTCGACCCGCATCGTTAAAATCTACGTAGCTGATATTTTTTTCAGCAGCAGGGTCATACATATAAGTCCCTCGAAGCATGCTCTTATAACCACCAGAGTAATCCGTCAGAACCTCATGCGTTCCTTTGATTTGAGCCGAAAACAACTGATGCTGTCCGTAGTTTTTATCACCGTAATAACCATCACCCCACTGAGTCTCGTTAGGCGATCCGGGTTCACCATTCAACGCCGAATCCATTCCCTTCAAACGATAGCCAAAACCTATACCAACTGTTGAAACAATATCCGTCTTGATACTACCGTCATCGCTTTTGAATTCAATTAAGGCTTGACTGGTCAGAGGAATCGTCAACAGGCCCACAGCGGCCAGTGCTGTAATCAGTTTTTTGTTCATATTTTAAGACCCCTATAAGAATGAGGTGAGCCCTTCTGAGGCTCACCCATTATTGTCAGAAATTAACGCTCGCTGATTTCGCGTAAATTATCAGGTGTGTAGAAACCACCTTTGAAGGTAGGATCGCTAGGTTCAGTAAAGAACTGCATGTCTACGCCCTGTGTGGCAACTTGGTAGTCAGCGGTATAGCGGCCGGTTGCCAGGTCATACATCACGAAGGGGCCAATGGTACAAGTTCCGCCCAATTCCCAAACAGGAATCTGATTGGCCATACGGGTCTGCCAGATGCCGCCTTTGGAGTCATACGCATCCACCAACAACACGTTCCATGAGTCTTCATCGATGTAAAAGGTCTGATGGGGCAAGCTATGGCGATTACCGGGCTTGATCACAGCATCAATCACCCAAGTACGATGCAACTCCCAACGCACATAATCCGGGTTAATAGTTGTGTCTTTGTAGTAATCATCTTTCTTGGCATTGAAGTTGTAGGACTTAAAGCTGTCGTGAGAAACATAGATCTCTTTCTTGCCGACAATTTTGTAGTCGAACTGATCCAAGGTCGTCCACAACATGTTTTGCATCTCAACTGGGTATTCGTTTTCGAAACCGATGAGCGGAGCATCAAACACGTAAGTAGGCAAACGACGAACACGGCGTTGACCCGGGAAATAGTAATAGTTATCGGGATATTTGTTATCCAAATAGCTTATTGATACCAGTGCCTGTCCTGCTAGCGCAGCAGGAGAGAAGTACTTGTAGTAGGTGTAGAACTCGACACCCGAAGTGTCTTCAATATTCTTACTGTCTTTTTGTCCCATGGGCCAGAACTGGGTCAAGATCCAATCGTAGAACACGAAGTCTTTGCTGCCGGGGCGAGGCGCTACCGCACTTCCACCTTTCTTGTAAATGAATCCCACGCCAGAGGGGCGCAGTTTCATGTTCCACATCGCTTCAACACCATTCTTGGGAATGGGGAATGGCACGCCTCCTGATTTAGCGTGAGCAATACCCCAACCATTGGCTGCGAGTTTGGCTTCGGTCGCATTGGCTTTGGTGCGCTCTTCTACACTCTTAGGTACCACGCAATCACGGTGAGTGGGATACACATCCATGTGAAATGCTTTGCGTTGCTTAAGCAGTGCTTGTAGGCCTGGGGTGAGATGCTCGGCATATTTGTCCATATTGCCAGCATCAATGGATACCACCGGCTTCTCATCTTTGAGCTTGGTGAATTCAGAGCGCTGCTTGCCCCAAGCCCAACCGGCCATAGGCGTATCTGCCTGGCCCGACCATGCAGGAATGCTGCCGTCTTTGCTGGCCGCTTTTTCTGCGCCGATGGGGGTAAGGTCTTGTCCTAGCCGCGCAGCTTCTTCTGCTGTCGCAGTTGCAAACGCTAAATCTGCTGAACACGCCAGCAGGCCAAGAATAACTGCATAAGATCGTAAGCCGTGATGTCGCATGTAACCCCCCGTGAACCCAACGCTGCCCTTAAGATGAACAGACCGAAGGCAATAAAGTTTGACTGAATGAGTTCCTGATTCTGTTTAAGCAAGAATCCATCAGCACCCAATTGTTGGAACTAAAAATGCGTTCAATAGTCCCAGTAACTTGTTTGTAACCTTGATCGTGCCAATCGCCTGAGTGGGCGTCTATTCATCCTTGTGGCTACCCCCTTAGGACGCCACATGATTACCTACTTAGGGGTATGAAAACCATGCACCATGTTGTGGCGCAGCAAGGGTTTTCAGGTGGTTTTGGTACGCTGTTCATGGGCCCAAACTACCACCTCAAGCCTTGAACGCAAACGAAGTTTTCGAAGCATATGTTTGATGTGCACCTTAACAGTGCTGTCAGAGATTCCCATCGCACGGGCAATCTCCTTGTTATTTCGTCCGGCAGTCAAATGCTCCAGAATTTCCTGCTCACGGTCAGTAAGCCCCGGATGCCCCAATCCTTTCTCTTCAGGTTCAGTCAGCAGAGAGTGCATCACTTCTTCGGTCAGATTCTCACCGAGCACTAAACCACCCTGTGCGATTTTGCGAATGCTGGCACACAAATCCTCGGGCTCCATATCCTTCAATAAATACCCACTTGCACCTGCCCTCAATGCGGCAATCGCATCTTGGCGCCGATCGGATACCGTTAAAATCGCTATGCGCGCACGCGTGCCCTCTGCCTTAAGAGCATCTAATACCTCTAGGCCGTGCATGTCACGCATATTTAAATCCAACAGAATCACATCTGGGTCTAACTCCTTCACGCGCTCAAGGCCTTCGGTACCAGAACTTGCTTCTCCCACAAACGCTAGACTGGGATCCGCCTCAATCAGTTGGCTCACACCACGACGAAATAAGGCGTGATCGTCAATAATCACTACGCGGATCGGGTCTTGTTGTAATTCACTCATCGCTATTTTTTTACCTACTTAATCCATTCATTGTTGTTCTGCCAATAAGTCACGGCTGCCACTCCACGAGGGCGTGAACCGAAAACGTACTCGCGTTCCCCCTCCCGGCCGCGCATCCATCACCAGAGTTCCACCCAAACTTGCCACGCGGTCTTCCATAATTGAAATACCGTGATGAAAGCGGCGATCGGCATGATCCTCAAAACCGCGACCATCATCATCAATCGTTCCCGTAAGGTAACGATTGTGATCGTATTCTAGTGTGATGGTGGCATGATCCGCATCTGCATGACGCATTACATTAGAGAGCGCTTCACGCACAACATGCAAGACATGAATTTCTTCGTTACTCGAAAGACGACAACTTCCCATTCTAAAATCAAGGGTCACCGCCAGCGCGCTGCGTTGCATAACCTCCTGCACGGTCTCTTCTAAGCCGGTTTGCAAGCCCCCAACCCCGATGTTCACGCGGAAAGTAGTGAGTAGTTCGCGAAGCTTGCGATACGCACTATTTAGTCCATCACGTAACTCAGCAAGCACAGCAGAGGTATCCTCAACCGGCTTGTGCGCATCAATCGCAACCTGCAAACGGGCAATTTGAATTTTCATATAGGCAAGTGATTGCGCCAAGGAATCATGCAACTCACGCGCGATCGCTGCACGCTCCTCAAACAGGGCCACCCGTCGCAAGTCTTGAGCAAGATGGAAGGCACCAATTTTGCTGGAGATTTGTCGAGCAATCGCCACGGCCATTTTTGTTTGTCCTTCTGTTAAGCGAACACCTGGCAAAGCCTCAAAGGCAAGTTGCCCAATATGGCGCCCTTGCTCTTGCAAGGGAAAGAACATCAAAGCCATATCGCGTTCTTCGCCACCATGACTAAACTGAATATCTTCTTGAAGCACAGATTGAATATGTTCCGCCCGAACAGCCCAAGGCTGAAAATCAAATAGCGCCTGCAAAATCCCTGTTGTGCTGAGTGTCCCCGTTAGTCCTGGCATCGAAACCATATTTTCATCGAGCACATGAATCGCAGCTGAGCGGACTTCAAAAGCACTGACGAGTCGACGCAGCACATTCTCAAAAGCAGATTCCCCGAGCGGAACTTCATCCAAAAGAGAATTGACCTCCAAAATCAAATCTACTGCTGCCTGAGAAGATTCAGGGCGCTGAAGCGAAAGCGAAGGAACTGAAAGTCCATTGGCTTGTTCTTCTGGCGGTAATGCAATGACGGAGGCACGACGAAGACTGAACCAAGCTATCGTCAGTCCCATTAAGATTATGATGAGGTTAGTGGCAATAAACCACTCGCGCTGATTACTTAACTCTTGCTGCAATGCACTTTGTAATTTCTGATTCGCTTCAATTAATGTATCAGCGCGATCAACATGATTAAGAGAAATTGAGGCGGCCTGATCGAGTAGTGTTAGCGCCTCTTTAGCCTTGAATTGACTGGGCATTCCGCGTAAGCGTTCAAGCTGGGGGGTCTTTAATAGGGCCTCGAGTTGCACACCATGTTCCGCAGCGACTAAGCTCTCAATACGAAGCGAATAGCTCAGCCATGTTTCTAATTCTTGGCTCGCCCATACAAACTTTAAAGCTCCCAACGCACCTAGCAACAGCAGCAAAAGTAAAAGCAGCACACCGTCTCGAAATGACCAACGCGATTTAAAAATCTTTGAGGTGCCTTGAACGTCTTGCAGTATTTCCTGAGACATTACTTCTATGCTCTTTGAAGTTTGATAAGGTTTCGACTATGGTTTCATTTTAAGCTACCCAGAGCAACCCAAAACCCCACACTTAAAATACGAGAGCCATCAAAAACACGCTTCACTCAAAATCCTTCTAAGGATGTGAGACTATTAGAAATGATGCAATTTGCCTCAATGACTAACGCCATAAAATCTTCTCTCAGAGAGTTAGCCCTCATTGCTGTTATGTTTGCAGTAATGACAACGCTTGTTTGGCTGAATACACAAACGCGTTTAACAGTTGGTATCCCCCCTTGGCTATGGCTGTTTGCTCACATTTGCTTTGTTCTGACTACGTTAGTCTTAATGCGTGGATGGTTACATCCCCTAAATTCTGCATCAAATAAACACCCCCCTTCTGGCGTATCTGAATTGCTCATCGAACAGGAGATTACCCCCTCTGCCAATAGGCTTTTGGTTTCTTCTGAAGCAACTTCTATTTTGAACGAAGTGAGCGATATTATTTTTCAGGTGGATGGGGAAGGCTGTTGGTCTTATCTGAATGAAGCTTGGGAGCGCATCACTGGCCAATCCGTATCAGAATCTATTGGAAGGCCATGCTTGCAATCTTTCCATCAGGATGATCGAACCCCTATTCAAGATCGCTTCAACACACTCAGTTACGATCCATCTACCTGTACTTGCGAAGGTCGTTTAAGGAGCAATCAGGGCCGATACGTTCGGGTAGAAATTCGTGCAAGACGCACCTCAGATAGCCAAAGTCTGAGCTACTTAAGCGGTACCCTATCCGATATCAGTTCACGGTGGGCCGTAGAGGAATCACTTCGTCAAAAGCGCCACATGCTCAACACCTTACTCAGTAACGTACCCGGCATGGCCTATCGCTGCCGTCTGGCGAGGGACTGGCGAATGGAGTACGTCAGCGATGGCTGTTTTGAGCTCACCGGTTACGAAGCGGCGGATCTCATCAATAATCGTAAAGTGACTTACGCCAACCTGATCCATCCTGCAGACCGCGATAGCGTATGGCAGCTATGTCAATCTGAACTCAGTCAACGCAAAGTCAGTAGCTTGGAATACCGCATACAAACGCGAAATGATGAAACTAAATGGGTTTGGGAACAGATGCGTGGTGTGTTTTCTGCAACGGGAGAACTACTTGCACTTGAAGGATTCATTTCAGACATCACCGAACGTAAGCTCACTGAAGAGCGTGTGCGGCGCGAGTTTATTTGGGATGAGTTAACGGGCCTACAAAATAACATCGTATTCCTTGAGTGGTTGGGTTATGCCTTAAGCCATGCTCAGATAAACCAGCACCCCTTCGCGGTC
Source organism: uncultured Ferrovum sp. (assembly GCA_903905585.1). Lineage (GTDB taxonomy): Bacteria > Pseudomonadota > Gammaproteobacteria > Burkholderiales > Ferrovaceae > CAIVHB01. The sequence continues at coordinate 6,790 of CAIVHB010000027.1, forward strand.
ATCGTACTCGATCTCGATGATTTTGGTCGCTGGAATCGCCATAACGGGCAAGAATGGGGAGATCGTATACTGGAGGAAATAGGGCGAAGATTGGCCAATATGGTCACTGCATGCAATGTCGCCGCACGATTAGAAGGGGATGAGTTTGCAGTGTTGTTGAGCGATTTCTCAGTCTGTGGTTTCAATGATGATGTCCCGTTTGATGTAGTTGAAGGGGCGGGTCAATTCGGCAAAATACTTCAAGATGTCATTCGCAAGTCCATGACTTTTGATGGCATTGCGGTTCAAGTCTCAGCCAGCATTGGCGTTGCTGTAAGTGAAACTCATTATGAGAATGGTGAAGCCATGCTTCGTGAGGCCAAGAATGCTTGTGTGCGTGCCAAGTTCCTGCGCCCTACACGTCTAGTCTTTGCAGACCCCAATCAAGATAATACAGACGAAGATGGCAAACATATGCGCTCACTGCTGGCCGGAGCGCTGGGGGCAAACGCCTTGGAAATTTGCTATCAACCTGTATTTGATCTCAGCACGCGTGCACTAGTTTGGTGGGAGCCCTCACTCATTTGGCAGCACCCGCGACGCGGCAGACTTGACCTACTTGAAGGCTATCCTGCCCTGCAAACGCATCCAGAGTTTTTAAGTTTAATTACTTCTTGGTTGATTCGCGAAGTCACTCAAGAGGGCCATGTGTTGCAATCCACTCTGCATCAAGAGGATGCAGAATCAAAATTTTGCATCGCCATACCAGCGGGGGCTTTGCTGGAGCAGTCGATAATAGATGAGCTGTTAAGTTGCTTATCGAAACACGATCTCAATCCTGATCAATGCATTATCAGTGTAGGGCAAATTACCTACGCCATTGATCAGAAAAAACTGGAGGAAGCTCTGCAGCATTTGCGCCGCAAAGGGCTTTCGCTGCTTTTGGAGTTAAGTGATAGCGCTGTGTCTAAAAGCTTTCCTGATGGCGCATCTCAAGCTGATCATCCGTACGAATTGCGCAAAATGAGAATAGACGATCCAATTCTTACTCTTGCGCGCATTCAAGAGAATCCCGGTTGCAGCTTTGTTGCATGTGACTTAGCAACTGAAGAGGCCCTTGAGTTTGCGCTTCAGTCCGGCTGCACCTATGGCCAAGGAGATGTGCTTGGGGAAAAGCAAGACCGGCGCACGCTTGCCGAACGCTGGCTCACCAAGTCGAAACTTAATTAAAACCTGTTTTCTGGAATTCAGCTTTTTGCTCCGCTAGCTGATCCGATTTTCTGGAATTCAGCTTTTTGCTCCGCTAGCTGAATTCTTGCTCCAAAGCATCTGCAACTTCGAAAATATCACCAACGATGCCGTATTTTGCAACGTTGAAAATCGAAGCCTGGGGATCAGTATTAACAGCAATAATGGTTTCAACATGCTTCATGCCGGCCAAATGCTGTATCGCCCCTGATATGCCCATGGCAATGTACAGCTTGCAAGCAGAAGCTGTTTTACCCGATTGACCCACCTGACGTGATTTAGGCAACCACCCCGAATCCGCAATGGGGCGAGAGCAGCACAACGTGGCGCCCACTTGTTCAGCGAGTTCTTTGAATCTGGGCAGATTGGCTTCATCACCCAAACCACGTCCCACTGACATAATGAACGGTACCGTAGTGATATCTACATCACCACCTGCCGAAACTTCAATGTAATCAAGTGGTGTGCTTCTAGCCTGAAGTGCGGGCACATCCACGGCCGTTACCGTAGGTGAAGCAGCCGCTTCGTTGGGCTTATAGCTCCCTGAACGGACTGCTAAACATACACAACTACGCCCCGGGAAATCCAGTTCGACGGCAACCTTCTGGCCATATCCACCTCGGGTGGCGACCCAGCCACCCTCTTCACGGGCGATTTTGTAGACGTCGGTGGCAAGCCCCAATTGATCCTTGGCCGCCAGCACCGCCACATAACCATAAGAATCTACGCTATGAGGGATGAGCACCAAGGAAGGAGAATATTGTGCGATCAGTGCCCGCACTGCCTCCTCGCTCACATCAGGATCAAAATCCTCGACAGGAGCCGTCACCGTAGCAATTTCATCCACACCTTCTTTAGACACAGCAGCAACAAAAGCATGGGCGTTTTTACCAATCAGCCCTACTACCACTTGTTCACCTGCTGCACGAAGTTCATTGGCAGCAGCCACAAGTTCAAGACTCACTGGGCGTAATTCACCACGGCGATGTTCAGCGATTACTAAAATTGAAGACATCATTAACTCCCTGTAGCTTCGCGAATGATGGCAGCAAGCGCTTTAGCTTGAGCGGCGACATCACCAGCAAGAATTTGTGCACGTTGTTTTTCCGGAACATACATACGGCGAACACGGGCCAGTGAACCGGATTCCCCACAATCGTTCGTGGCTAGGCCGATATCACCCGGGGCTAAGGTTTCAATAGGTTTCGCTGCAGCCAATTTCATCCCGCGCAATGAGGCGTAACGAGGTTTATTGATGCCAAGCTGAATCGTCAGCACTGCAGGGCAGGGTAAACGTAACTCTTGCGATAAGCCACCTTCTAACTCGCGCTTTAACACGACCTCTTTAGCACCCGGCGTATAGTCCAATCTAGCTACCACCGCACTGTGCGCCCAGCCTAAAAAGCCAGCTACGGCAATACCCGTTGCACCATGGGCGTGATCAGAAGACTGCACCCCAGCAAAGAACAAATCTGGCGCTTCTTTTTTTGCGACCGCTGCTAAAGCACGTGCAATCGCAACCGGGTCTGAACCTTCCATCGACTCATCCCAAACGCGAATCGCGCGGTCAGCGCCTTTAGCTAGACATTTACGCAGCGCTTCATCCGCACTATCTGGCGCGATGGTCACGCACACCACTTCAACAGGGGTATCAGCGTGGCGCTCTTTAATCAGCATTGCTTCTTCTAGCGAATACTCGTCCCATTCATTTAAGTCAGGCAGGAAAAAATCTTCTTCAATATCGCGGCCGTCTGCGCGAATCTCAAAATCTTCATCTAGAGCGATCGCCTGTTTAATGGCAATTAATATCTTCACATCTTCTCCTAAGCGGTGACTTCAGCCTCTACCAAATTAATTTCAAGCGCTTCTTCTAACATCTCCAGAAGTTCACGCACTACAAACTTGCCTTCATAACCTGTGGTCTTGAGTGCATCTTCAAACATGGTCAAGTCTTTAGGGCAGCTGACGACATACACCTCAAGACCCTCAATGGATGCGGCCTCACGCATGCGATTCTGTGCTGGCTTCTCTGTACCCACAGGATCAGGTACCCAGATGCGTCCACCCCCTGCTCCGCAGCAGAATGAGTTGTCCTTGCAGCGTTTCATTTCAACGAGCTCACAGCCGATTGCCTCAAGCAATTTGCGGGGTGCGTCGTAGCCCTTATTAAATCGGCCTAAGTGACAAGGATCATGGAATGTCACACGATGACCGAGTTGCTTTTTCACGGTCAGTCGCCCTTCTTCGATCAGTTTCATCACGAAAGAGGTGTAGTGCTCAATTTCAAACTGCCCCCCAAAGTCAGGGTACTCATTTTTTATGGTATTGAAAGAATGAGGGTCGGTCGTAACAACGCGATTAAAGTCGGCGGATTGCATGGCACTGATATTGGATTCTGCCAAATGTTCGTAGAGCCCTTCTTCCCCTACCCGACGAATATCATTTCCTGCATTGGATTCCCCATCGTAGAGAATACCAAAATCGATTCCTGCCGCATGCATTAAACGCGCAAAGGCTTGGCTTACTTTTTGATTACGTGGATCAAACGAAGCGTAATCACCTACAAACCACAACACATCAACCGGTTCCTTTCGCGCGTCTTTAACAGGGAAAGGCAATCCCTTCGCCCATCCACCGCGCTTACGACGCGACTCACCAAACGAGTTGCCCGATTTATGTATGGTCTGCAAAGTCTTTTGTAGAAGTGGATCCATATCCCCCTCTTCAACCAAAGCACGGCGCATCTGGACAATGATGGGCACATGCTCTACCGCCACAGGACAAATCTCTACGCAGGCCATGCAAGTACGGCAGGCCCACAGCGTTTCAGAAGATACCTGTCCCACTCCTGTGCCATGCATCGCCAGCTTGGATTGTTCGGGTACAGCGGAATACTGCAAAGCTGAATTCGCCAGTTCACGCAGCGACAAAATCACATCGCGAGGGGACAAAGGCCCGCCCGTGGTGCGTGCAGGGCACGCCTCATGACATCTTCCACATTTGGTGCAGGCATCCAGATGCAGGAGTTGCTTCCAACTCATATCCGTCAGGAAACGATAACCAATCTGTTCTTGACCTTCAGGTACTTTAGGCAAACGCTGGGCGGGCAAGGGATCGCGCACCACCAAAGAAATAATGGCGGTAAAGATATGCTTTGCCTTGGTATAGGGGATGAGTGAGATCAACGTCAAAGCCAACGCACCATGCGACCACCATATCAGCTGTCGCAATATCACTGCGCCTTCAGCATCTAATCCCAGCGCTCTTAAGCCATATGCAAAGAATGCCCCTACTGGAGACCACCAGCGGATATCCCATACCTCTGGGCGGTCCGCGAGCCAAATCATGCGTGCGCCCGATAACACAAAGCCTGATACCCCAATAATGACTAAGATCCAGAGAAACAGCCAATCTTCAATTCGATAGTTGCTGCGATCATAATCCGGTGCATCTGGGGCGCGATCGGGGCGGGCGTAATCCAGTTTGGGAGGCTTAATCCAACCACGACGAACCATCATATAAATGAGGCCACCCACTAGGGATACCCCAGCGATATTCATCGCAAGCTTGAACCAAAGATAGAAGTCACCATACCAGTAATGAATACCAAATAACTTGCTAGTAATGTCGTACTCAAGCGTAATGATTGAGGTACCCATAAACAGCACACCAAAACCATAGAAAATTGCACGGTGAGCCATACCAGCGTAAGGATCTCGACGCACCAAGGTTCGATGCGTCGCAATCGCTACGATGCCCTGTTTAATGTGGGCATAGTCCCATATCACCCTGGCATCGGGCACACCGCGCAGGTACTTGCGTACCTCGCGATATACACCATAAATAAAGCTGCCAATCGCCGCAAACCCAACCAGGTAGAAGAAACTCACTTCCCATGAAGGAAAGTCCTGAAAGAGGATGCGGGTGAATGCATGTGGATCCATCATCCCGCCATCAAGACTCATATTCGATTTCGGGATTTACACCAGGTGAATGAGGATTTCCCCAGATCGCCACTTCACGCTTATAGGCTTTTGGGAACTGGGCATTGGCTTCTTCAATTTCACGCGCAACACGATGCCCCGTGAAGGTAGCATCCGCGATCAAACGAGGGGCTTCTGCATCACCAATCAGGTACACGGCTTTAACTCCATTTGCCTCCCACTCAGACTGACGTGCGTTGAGCTCACGGTGCAAACTATCATCAGAATGACGACCCGTAACCAAAATCAATGAATCAAATTCCAACCAGCGATGGGTCTTGTTGGCATCGCGAGGGAACACACCAGGACCACGATATGTTCTGCGTGAACCATCACCCCAGATGTTGTAGATCTCTAGGCGACCTTTCTCAATCTTACTGCAGAAATGATCACCTAACTCCTCTACATGTAGCTCGTGCAAGCGACGCATCATGTTGGGGTATTCCAAGGTGAAGTGCATGTAATTAGCCAGATGTACACCCGAAACAATCGTTACTTCATGACCTTCGCTCGCGAGCTTTTCAGCCAAGCTGGGTGCCATAAAATAGGTATCAGCATTCAGAATGACAACGCGCTTACCGATTGGCTTCTTACCTGAGAACACTTGTTCAGGGGTGAGCTGGTCAGGCTGGCTGGCATCTGCTCCAGGAATCGGATCATGAGTAAGACAGTTGGTACCATCGGTATTCCATGAAGAACCTGTGGCGATCACAATCTTCTCAGCGCCATAGGTCAATGCTGCTTCTGCCGTCATGGGCTTCTGACCTAAGGCAACTTGGCTCTGCTTGTTCTTTTTCACAAGCTTACCGATCTGGGTCTCGCGGTAGTCGCGGTGATAACCCCACTCACCCAACCCAGGCAATGTCACCACGCTATTTAAGTGACCGCCAATTTTTTCTGCGGTGTCATACAAGTGAACGGTGTAACCACGTTCCATCAAGACACGTGCGCACTCCGAACCTGAGGGGCCTGCGCCCACGATCAAGACGGAATCTTCCGATCCTTTCTTGGGGAAGCGCTCAGGGTGCCAGCCACGACGGTACTCTTCACCTGCTGTTGCGTTTTGAGTACAGATCATGGGGGGACCACCGATCTCCCAACGTGAAATACACACGTTGCAACCGATACACACACGAATGTCATCCACACGCCCTTCTTCTACTTTCTTAGGCAAGAAGGGGTCTGCAATAGAAGGACGCGCGGCACCGATAATATCGGCATAGCCTTTGGTAACGATCTCGGTCATTTTCTCAGGATCGGTATAGCGACCGACGCCCAAGACAGGTTTCTTAGCGACTTGCTTAATGTAGCGGGTCCAAGGTACTTGATGACCTTGCAGATAGAAACGTGAGGGGCCTGCATCTTCGCCCCACTCCGCAATATCACCCACATCCACATCCCACAAATCAACCAGCGGATCGGCGAGTTCAACAAAACGCATTCCGTCTTCTTCCACTTCTACTGAGCCCGGACCGTACAAAGTATCGACAGCAAAACGGGTGGCAATCGCACAATCGTTACCGACTGCCGCGCGCACTTGTTCTAGGGTCTCGATCCAGAAGCGAGCACGGTTCTTAAATGATCCACCGTAGCCATCCGTGCGCTTGTTGTAATAAGGGGACAAGAACTGCAAAGGTAAATAGGAGTGTGCGCCGTATACATAAACGATATCAAAGCCGGCATCGCGTGAACGCAAGGCGGCATCCACGTAGTACTGCTGCACCATCGCGATATCACTCAGATCCATTTCACGGCAGTAAGTCAGTGTTTCAAACTCTGAAGCGTATTGGCTAGGTCCACGGGGCGTGGCGCGGGATTCCATGCAGGGCGCATGCGCACCGCCGTACCACATTTCAACCCCTGCCAAAGCACCGAATTGATGAATATGATCGGTCATTGCACGCAGATTGTGAACATCACCCTTATCCCAAATACGGGCAGATAAACGGTGCGTATCATCGGACTCGGGGTGAATAGAGCAATATTCGGTATTGATTCCAGCCCAACCGCCTTCGGCTTTAATCGAACGGTGCGCAGCTTGAAATCCGGGTTTATCTGAGCCTGCGCCAATACAATGTGGGACTTGGTAAAAACGATTACGCAGGGTCTTAGGACCAATCTGAACAGGTGTAAACAGGATGTCGTATTTTGGATCTCGTGCCATGAAATATCTCCCCGGAGCGGTTTATTGGAGTTGATTGTGTTCGGATTATCTTGACGAGGCCGAAGCCCCGCCAATTACAACGAGGGATTACTCTCTTGGTATTAGTAAATAAAACGCATAATAATCAGCGCTGTCCGAACTCTTGACCCGGAATCCACTGCGTTCCCGCCAAGGGAATACGTGCCATTGCAGCAGCTTCTACCGTCAGCGCAACTAAATCTTCACGCTCAAGATGGTGCACGTTCTGCTTACCGCATGCACGCGCAATGGTGGTGAGTTCCATATTCACGGTCTTCAGATAATTACGCACACGTTTGGAACCCACATCGGGCTCCAGACGTTTCTCAAGAATAGGATCTTGTGTGGTGACCCCGACGGGGCACTTACCGGTATGACAGTTATGGCAATAACCAGGACGCGTGCCTAACTTTTCATAATCCGCCAGCGCCGAATGATGCTCGCCACCCTGCACATAGGTTTCGCTATTGCAACCTAAGGCAAACAGAATACCTTGGCCAATGGCAACGGCATCTGCCCCCATCGCTAAAGCTTTAGCCACATCTGCACCCGAACGAATGCCGCCCGAGACAATCAGTTGCACCTTACCGATCATATCCAGATCTTCGAGCGCATCAACGGCCTGGCGCACCGCTGCAAGAGTCGGGATACCCACGTTTTCAATAAAGCACGTTTGCGTGGCTGCGGTTCCACCCTGCATCCCATCTACCACCACCACATCCGCCCCTGCATGCACAGCCAGCTTCACGTCATTAAAGGTTCGTGTTGCACCCACTTTGACGTAAATGGGTTTTTCCCAGTTGGTGATTTCGCGCAGTTCCTGAATTTTGATGGTCAGATCGTCAGGGCCCGTCCAATCAGGATGACGGGAAGCCGAACGCTGGTCCACGCCTTCAGGCAAGGTCCGCATCTTCGCGACACGTGGATTAATCTTTTGTCCAAGTAACATCCCACCTCCGCCTGGTTTAGCGCCCTGACCAATCACCACTTCAATCGCATCGGCGCGACGAAGATCATCGGGGTTAAAGCCATAGCGTGAAGGCAGGCACTGATACACCAGAATCTTAGAAGATTCACGCTCTTCATTGGTCATACCCCCATCACCGGTGGTCGTAGAGGTCCCCACCGCTGTCGCTGCTCGACCCAGAGACTCTTTAACGTTTGCTGAGAGCGCACCAAAGCTCATCCCTGCAATCGTAATGGGAATATCTAATTCAACCGGCTTACTGGCATAGCGAGTACCCAATATGGTCTTGGTGACACAACGCTCGCGATATCCCTCTAATGGGTAGCGCGATAAAGACGCACCGAGAAATAACAAATCATCAAAGTGAGGCAGTGCGCGTTTAGCGCCCAGTCCACGAATTTCATACAAGCCATGGGCAGCGGCATTTTGGATGTAATCAATTGTCTTACGGTCATATCCTGCTGAAGGCTCCAGCGAGAGATGTTTACCCTGTGTATTTTTCGGATCCATCAAACTTCTCCTCAATATTCCTGATCAGCGTCAGCGTTCCAGTGGTACAAAGACCGCGCTGACGCGATCCGCTTAAAGCTCTTGGGGTCATGCTTTAGACCTGCTTTGGCGAGTAATTCTGCAACGCCAGTAAAGTCTGCTTCTGTCATGGGTTCTTCCTGTGCATCTGCGCCCAAGGACTTGATCTTGCCCTTCACATACAGTACGGCTTCATAAAGAGAATCGCCTAATGCATCGCCAGCATCTCCACAGACGACTAAGCGCCCTGCTTGTGCCATGAAAGCAGAAAAGCTACCCACATTGCCATCAACTACGATATCGCCGCCCTTAAGAGAAACGGCACAGCGCAAACCAGCGTCTCCTTCAATGACAAGCAAGCCACCGTGTGCAGATGCACCTGCGGCATTAGAGGCAAAACCTTTCACGCGAATGCTACCGCTCATCATGTTCTCGCCAACCCCCGTGCCCGCACTGCCATGAATCACGATATCAGCGAACTTATTCATTCCACCAGCGTAGTAACCTGCGTTGCCATGAATCTCAACCTTCACAGCCTCATTCACCCCAACCGCAATATTGTGGGCGCCGTCGGGGTTCAGCACATTCACAGTTGTCACCCCATTCAAAGGGTCGTGCAAGAGTCGATTGACTTCACGAACTGGCTTGCCAGCCAAATCGACAGTAATTTCACTCATGTTGTATATCTCCGCTTATATTTTGATCCAGTGATTCAGGTGCGCCACACATACATTTCTTCAGGCGCAGGCTCGAACACGTGGGCATTTTTAATATCGGGCAAGTGGGCTAAAGAACGAAATTCTGAAGCAATCGCCACGTAGTCATCGGTCTCAGCCACAACAGCAGGTTTACATGCAAAAGGATCACGAATGAGCGCTAACTCATCTTTGGTTCCCATTAAAAAGGTAAAGAAACCATCCAGTTCATCGAAACCTTTTTGCAGCGCGTTTTCTAAGGTGTCACCTTCACGCAGTCGCCATTCCAAAAAACGACAAGCGGCTTCAGTGTCATTGTCGGTATCAAAGTGAATGCCGCGTGGCTCGAGCATGCGACGAATCCCGTTGGGATTGGATAGAGAACCGTTATGTACCAGACAAAAATCTTCACCGGCCGTAAAAGGATGGGCACGATCAGGTGTCACAGCAGATTCTGTTGCCATCCGGGTGTGACCTACCAAGTGGGTTCCTTGTAGATGTGAGAAATCGTAGCGATCCGATACTTCTGTAGGCGTTCCGATGTCCTTGTACAAGTCCATGCTTCGACCAGTAGAGAGGATATGTAGCTTGGGGTGATGCTCATGAATCCAATGCTTGATGGGAGCAGCTGCTGAGCCTACTGTCAGAATCGCATGGTTACCCGAAGTCGCTATTTCCGCATCCGTTCCAAACTCCTCTCGAATGGCATGCGCCAATCCATGCCAATTGAAATCAGCACCCGCTTCAGTCATGCCGGAATACAGATTAATTTTGCGATGCGCTTCATTCACGGGCGTTCCAAAGACAGCCAAACCTGCCGAATCAGGGCCGCGCTCCGTCATACCAATCAGCATCGGCACCATCAAACTTCCGAGTTGAGGCCGAAGCTCGGGCTTCTTTACTAATAGGCCAACAATTCCACACATACGTTTCTCCTTGCGGGTACTTCAGGTCTTAGAAATATTCTAGGTAGCTTTTGATTTCCCAATCGGAAACATGGCGCATATATTCCAACCACTCCATCCGCTTGAGATTCACAAATTCTTTTCCTGCGGGGCCCATTGATCCGAGGATCAGCGGGTCAGCTTCAAGCGCATCCAAGGCTAGGGATAGGTTTTGGGGGAGTAAATCAATGCCCCGCGCCTTAAGCTCATCCATGCTTAAGTCATACAGGTTGACGTTATTGGGTTCGCCCGGATCAATCTTGTTATCGATACCATCTAAGCCTGCAGCAATCACAGCAGCTGTAGCGAAATAAGGATTACATGCACCATCGGGCAAGCGAAGTTCAATCCGACCACCCGGTCCACGCACCATGCAAGAACGGTTGTTTTCACCATAGCTAATATACGCCGGAGCCCAAGTCGCCCCCGTCAGCGATCGGCCTACGACCAAACGCTTATAAGAATTCACAGTCGGGGCACAAATAGCAGTTAATGCAGCAGCGTGTTTAAGCAAGCCACCGATAAAGTAATAGCCCAACTGTGAAAGATCTAGACCGCGTTTATCCGACTTATCTTCAAACAGATTGTTACCGTGTTCATCCCCAATTGAAGCATGCATATGCATCCCATTACCGGGTCGATTCGCATAGGGTTTAGGCATAAAGGAGCAGATTAAGCCGAGATCATTGGCAATCTCAGAAGCCGCCATTTTGAAAAAGGTATAGTGATCACACGAGGTTAAGCAGTCGGTATAGGTATAGTTAATTTCAAATTGGCCATTGGCATCCTCGTGGTCAATTTGATACACATCAATACCCACATGTCGCAGGCTGTCAGTTAGTTTTTCAAGGAAAGCACGCGCACGTGACAAACCCTTGTAGTCATAGCAAGGCTTGGCCAGGGTATCGGTATCATCACAAGGCACAATCTGGCCTTGTATGTTTTTCTTAAGCAAAGAAAACTCTGGCTCTAGTCCCGTATAAAAAGTCCATCCCCGCTGACTAAGCCTTGCAATCTGTGCTTTTAAATTCACACGTGGGTCATGTCCCCAGGGCTTCTTATGCACATGACCATCACACACCACGCGTGCATACCCAGGCTGCCAAGGCACCACGCTCAAGGTGGCGTGATCGCCCACAGCCATGTAATCAGGACCATGGGGCTCAATGCCTGTTCCCCAAATCGCAAAACCAGCAAAGCCCGCACCCGCCTTCAAAATTTCATCGTAATGACTGGCAGGGACGGCCTTTGTCTTGGCAACACCGTGAATATCCACGAACTGGGCCAACACATACTTGACGTTATTGTCGGCAAAGAATTGCTGCGGGTCTTTAATACTCATCAATTGTTCTCCCTTATTTTTTTAATTCAAGATCGCGATACCAACCGGCCCGCCATCCAATTCCCCTGCAATTTCACAAAGCGTTGACCACATATAGTCTGCATAACTGCTATCAAACCAAAACCGAAGAGCGAAACCTTCAATTTTTCTCGGCGCAGGCACGACCACTGCGGTGATTCCAACGCCAACCATAGTCGTCATAATGGCTGGCATCATGGAATGATCTACGCCAGCAAAATCAAAACTACAGGTCTGAAGAAGCAAATGATTCAGGTGCGAACCCGTCAGCATGAGCTCTGCATCTTGCCGCAAAACTGCGTAAGCACCCACAGGCGCTGCAGTCTCATTCAAGCGGCGGGTCATGATTGCATCGGCTGCATCTTCAATGAGAAACTCATTGCGTCCCAAACGCGCAATCACCGCACCTTCTTGGGTTTGAATGCAGGAATTAGGTTGCCCAGGCACAGGAATCCCAGCGGCCTCTAACCAAGCTGCACTGCCGGGGCCTTTGCATCCTGCGCGTAAGCGCCAAGACAAATCAATCATGCCAAGCTTTGCGGCAATCTCAATGTCTTTCGCACTAAATTGAGCCACCACGGGCATCTCACATTGCTCAGACCATGTGGCAGAAGTGCCTGCAAGGACATCGGTAAATGGGTTCACGCGCTTGGGTGCACATTGCATGGTACTCATGCTGCTGCCTCCGAGGATTCTTCTTTTTGGCGAAGATCTTTAGGGTCATAGAATGGACGGGTGACGACTTCGGCCTGAACCACACTACCGTCTGAACGTCGAATACTCAGTATCTGTCCTGGCTCAGTATGGGTCGGCGGAACAAAAGCCAAACCAATGTGAGCACCTACTGCAGCACTAAAACCAATACTGGTGATCCGCCCAATGATTTCGCCAGCCTCAATAATCAGATGACATTCTTGCGGCGCTGCTCCAGTAAACCCAGATTGAAGCTTGAAACCAATTAAGCGCTGACGGGCCGGTTTCTCAGTGATCATTTTGAGAGATCGCTTACCCACAAAATAGGGCTTATCAAATTTAACAGCCCAGTCTGCACCAATATCAAAGGGATTAGTCAGGCCATCGGTATCTTGTCCCACAATCACATGGCCTTTTTCAAGGCGAAGTAAACGCTGAGCTTCAACACCAAAAGGAACAATACTGGGTTCAGTTTCCATGATGGCATCCCATAAACGGGCGCCGTATTCCGCAGGAACGTGAATCTCATAGCTCCATTCGCCCACAAAACCCACGCGCATCAAGCGGGCAGGGATCCCAGCTACTAGCCCTTCTCGCACAGCAAGATAAGGAAAACCTTCTATAGAGAAATCGAGATCACACAGTTTGCTCAATACCTCACGACAACGGGCACCGGCGATATTCACAGCAGACCGCGCTCCGGTTACGTTAACCAATCCTACATTCAATTTCCAAATCGTATTCAGGCGTGAAAGCTCCCGATACACCGTTGCAGCCCCAGAAGTTGTGGTGGTGAAGTAAAAGAGTTCAGGCGTTAGACGGGCAACCACTCCATCGTCAATCACCACTCCAGATTCATCACACATGATTGCGTAACGGGTCGCACCCACATTTAATTTCGCATAGCGCATGGTATAAACGCGCTCTAAAAACTCTCCAGCATCAGGACCTCGAACTTCGAGCTTGCCTAAGGTACCAACATCAATCAAACCCAAACCACTCCGAACTGCTGCCACTTCTGCAGCAATACATTCGGTACGTGTTTTACCAGGTTTCGCGTAATACTCAGGACGCTGCCAAACACCTGCAGCCATCCATACCGCACCCAATGCTTCATGACGTGCATGAAGCGGTGTACGGCGATCAGGAGAGAACCCACGCCCGGCCAAGATCGACATAGGCACAGGATGAAAAAATGGACGTGCAGTCGTAGTCCCCACCTGTTGAGGTGACTTACCCATTAACCTCGCCAGAATACGTAGGGCATTCATGTTGGAATGCTTACCCTGCGAGGGCCCCATTCCATTTGTTGAGAATCGTTTCAGCAATTCGATATTGTCAAAACCCTCCAATACTGCGGTCTCAAAATCTTTTAGCTGAAGGTCTTCATCAAAGTCGATGAAATTTTTACCCGATGGATGAGAAATAATAGGCCATGGGTGACTGGGCGAAAACCGCTCAGCGGCAGGGGCATGCCCCAACTCAGCTGACAAACTCAAGAACGCTGCGGCCTGTCGTCCCGCATACTGACCATCCTCGATTTTCTTATCCAAAGCATACAAACCATTGACGCGACCCGCCGCAAAAACCCCTTGCGGAAGGCGCTCTGGAATGAATTGCTGGGTTGAATCCTGAAAGCTCATGCTTGTTCCTGCCTGATACAACAGGTTCAGTGCGGGCGCCCACCCCACACTCATCGCTAAGCCATCACAAGATAAAAAGCGCTGCTGCGCTAAAATGGGTTCACCATCCGCGTTTAAGGGACAGCACGTAACACCGGAGAGCGTACCTTCTTGTCCCGCATGCGCTTCATACACGCAGCAGCTTAATAAACATTCCACACCCTGAGAGCGCAGAGACTGTAAGAGATTGGCATCGGTATCCTGCGCGCGTAAATCAACAATGGCTGCAAGATTTACCCCCGCAGCAATCATATCTAGCGCTACGCGATAACCATCATCATTCGCTGTCAATACCACCATTGTTTTGGCGGGCTGCACAGCATAGCGATACACCAAACGTTGAGCCGCACTACCCATCATCACGCCAGGCAAATCATTGTTACGGAATACCGCAGGCTGCTCATAGGCACCCGCCGCAACAATGACAGATCGTGCACGCACCTTAATCATTTTGTTGCCATCGACCAAGGGCACCCAGTAATCAGCGTAATAGGCTGCAGCATAAGAACCTAGACGTACTTCGATATTGGCATGGCTAGTGACTCGATCCACCAAGGACTTCACCACAGCTCGCCTTGCAGGATCATTTCCCAGTTGGTAAAAACCACTTCCACCTAGACGAGGGTTTTCTTCGGCCAACATCACCGAGGCTCCGGCCTCTGCCGCTGAAAGTGCAGCGGCCAATCCAGACGGGCCTCCTCCTATGACGAGAACATCACAAAAGGCATAGCGCTTTGCAGTCTTCACGACAGGACGATCAAAATGAATGACGCCCAAGCCACTCATGTTTCGAATCAAAGCTTCCCAAAAAGGAAATAGCCAACGCGAATTCGCAACTTTGTAGTAAAAGCCAACAGGCAAGAAACGAGAGAAAAAACCTATAAGGCTAGCGCGATCCTTAGCCACACCTCCATGCGTATTGACTGCGGTATAGGAACCCCCGGCAGCAATTTCTTCAATATCAGCGCGAACATTCGGGCGATCACCCGCTTGCACCAACGTATTCACGTCATGATTGGCTAATGAAAGGACACCCCGCCGACGGTGATATTTGAAGCTACGTCCAAGGGTTCGCAAACCCCGCGCCCACAACGCAGCACTAATCGAATCTCCAGCAAAACCTTTATGTTGCTGACCTTCAAAGGTGAAGCTGATTTCTTGGGTGCGGTCTATCCATTCACCCGGTATATGCGCTAATCGACTCACGATCCCTCTCCATACAAATAGGTGCGCAGCACATGATCCTTGGCCGTATCGCGCTCAGCGATAAACCAGATATTGGAGGGGGTATGACACCACCATTCTTTTTTCACTGCGGGAATACCACTGCGGTTAAAAACATAATCTGTCCATTCACTATCTGAACAGGTTTCTGAATCAGGTTCATTCCTGACTTCACCGTGATACACAAACTCACTCACGGGACGCGGTCCATTGATTGGGCAAACAAGAATTTTCATGATTAATGCCCCACAGAAGCTGCGCCTTTTTCACCCGTTAAGGCGAAGTCGGCAAAACGTTGTAGAGAAAAACCAGTAATGAGTGGGTGAGGTTCATCTTTAGCAACAGTGTGCGCCATGGTTTTGCCGCTGATGGGCGTGGCCTTAAAGCCCCAAGTACCCCAACCCGCATCGAGGTATAAACCTTCAACTGGAGTTTTACCCATGATCGGTGCAAAGTCTGGAGTCATATCCGCCATACCCGACCACTGCCGAACTACTTTGACATGGGAAAGAAAAGGGAACATCTCTAGCATGTGTGCACTCAAGCTTTCGGTGAAATCCAAAGTGGATCTTGTCGAATGTAGTTCATAGGGATCCAAAGAGGCTCCCATCACCAACTCCCCACGGGCAGTTTGGCTAATGTAAATATGCAAACTGCCAGAAACCAAAATAGGATCTAACCAGGGCTTAATGGGTTCGCTGACCATTGCCTGCAAGGGATGCACAAATATCGGGGTACGAAAGCCTGCCATCGCGGTCACCCGTGGCGTAAATCCAGCCACGGCAGATAAAACTTTTCCAGTAGAGATATAACCGCGCGAAGTATTCACCCCTACAATTTTTCCACCCTGAATATCTAGGCCCTGCACTTCGGTTTGCTGATGAATCTCCACACCACGCATGTCAGCGCCCTTGCCATAACCCCAAGCCACAGCATCGTGACGTGCGATTGCTCCAGGGGCGTGATAGAGCGCACCCAGAATAGGTGCATGGCCCGCACAGGAAAGATCAATTTGAGGGCAGGCTTTTTTCACATGATCTGGACCAACGAGCTCTGAATCTACGCCATAGTGTTTATTGACTTCTGCTCGCCAACGCATGGTGCGCACGGCGGAATCGGTATGCGCCAAAGTATAGTGACCACGTGTAGAGTAGAACAAATTAAGATCAAATTCTGCACTCAGATCTTTCCATAAGTTCACACTGGCGTCGTAGAACTTCACCCCTTCTGGAGTCAGATAATTGGAGCGAATAATGGTCGTATTACGGCCGGTATTTCCCCCGCCTATATAACCTCTTTCCAACACGGCGACATTGGTAATGCCATGATCACGGGCGAGATAATAAGCTGCGGCGAGACCATGGCCTCCTGCACCAATAATCACGACGTCATAACTAGATTTCATACGATCATGGGTGGTAAACATCCTAGGTTCATGATGCTTACTGGATAAGGCGTATCGAATTAAACGCAAAGGCACGGCATATCCTCAATCTCATTAATAAAAATTGCATTCATCATCTATCTCACCGCTAACTGGTAACACACCAACACAACAGCCACGCCACACGCTAAGGTTAGATAGGGCAAAACTCCCGCCCTTGCTTGCGCGCCTTCCCCGGCGATTTGCGGCATATCTTCCACAGCGTCCTTAGGGAACACACCACGATCTTGCACATAGTGTCTGTAAATAAAGAC
>CAIVHB010000028.1 GCA_903905585.1 uncultured Ferrovum sp.
AAAAAGGCTACGGCTGAAGCGAAAGGCGCCTGCTTCCTTTAAGGGGTTTTAAGATTTGATTCATTGATGATCATGCCCCCTGTATGAGGGCATGATCAGAGATATACTGGGCGGCCTGACGGAAAAGCCCAATGCAGTTTCCCTTTACTTCTTCATCATTGCTCTTGCGACATGTTATTCAGTTCAGGAGCACACACTTTATTACAGGACGCCTGGCACTCTTGGCGGCCTTATTGAGCCTTGGCTCAAGCCCTGTCCTTGCAGCGAATAACGACTGGTTACACGCTCAAAAAATTGCTCGTGGAGTGTATGTATTACCTGGCGATGGCGCCGCTCCGAATGCAAACAATTTAGGTAGAGTTGGCAATCTGGGGTTTTTAGTAGGCAAGACTGGGGTCGTGATCATTGATACAGGTTCAAGCGCGGCCCGCGCGCATGAACTGATCCGTTCCATAAAAGCAGTCACAACTTTGCCGATAAAAGTTGTTTTGATCAGTCATCCCGCCCAAGAGGTTTTATTTGGTGATGCGGTATTTAAGGATTTAGATATTCCCATTTGGTCTCAGGCGCACACCCCTCGCCTGATGGCTCAGCGTTGCGATCACTGCTTAGAGACGTTGATCCAAGTTTTGGGCGAAGATCGCATGAAGGGCACACGCTTAGTTCTACCGACGGCTTATGCGTTTCCATCGGCCTCATTCAATCTAGCCGGACGTAAGATTTCGGTGCTTGAGGGCCCCAAGGGTACCGTACCCGGTAATCTGGTGATTCGTGATGAAGCGACGGGTGTGGCGTTTTCTGGAGCTTTGCTATCTGTTCATCGTGTCCCTGCTGTGCAAGACACCACACCGCTTGCGTGGGAGCAAGCGCTTACTTTTGATGGCTTGGCGAAGGCTTATGCGGTTGTTCCGGCCTATGGGCCAATAGCACTCTCTCCTCGCGCTATGCAATTAAAGACCCCGCAGGATCGAAATTCTTTCATCAGTATTCAGGATGCTATTAGCCAACTGCAAGGGTATTTGCGTGACCTCGATCATCAGGCTCGAGGCTTGTATGAGCGTCGTCTTCCCCTTGAAGAAGTGACCCAACAGCCGAGTGTATTTCCTTACATGGATTGGGATGATTATTCTCCCAACCATGGCCATAATCTTTTTTATCGGTACCTCCAGTTGGAGTCCGAAGACCTCTTGAGTAAATAATTTATGCATATTCATATCCTCGGAATTTGTGGGACTTTTATGGGTGGGGTGGCGCGTCTCGCCCAAGCCGCTGGCCACAAGGTGACAGGCTGCGATTCACAGGTTTATCCGCCCATGAGCACCCAATTGGAGCAGATTGGCATTCAATTGCATGAGGGTTTTGATGCAGATCAGTGTCATCTGAAGCCGGATATGTTTGTTGTGGGCAATGTGGTATCCCGCGGCAACCCACTGATGGAAGCAATTTTGGATGCAGGGCTACCCTATATATCGGGCCCCCAATGGCTGGCTGAACATATCCTTCCTGGGTGTGAGGTGTATGCCGTAGCAGGCACCCACGGTAAAACCACCACGACCAGCATGCTTGCATGGATTTTTGAATCAGCAGGGCTGGCCCCCGGTTTCTTGATTGGGGGCGTACCTAAAGATTTCGGGGTTTCGGCTGCGCTGCCAGGATTGACTGATGGATTGAATGGCCGTCGTCCTCCCTTTGTGATTGAGGCTGATGAATACGACACCGCATTTTTTGATAAGCGATCGAAGTTTGTACATTACCGCGCAACTGTCGCCATTCTTAATAATTTGGAATTTGACCACGCCGATATTTTTGCTGATTTGGCAGCCATTGAAACTCAGTTTCATCATTTGGTTCGAATGGTTCCGCAGTCTGGTCGACTGGTGGTGCCAAAGGTCAACGAGGCGCTACAGCGGGTGTTGGCCCGTGGTTGTTGGACGCCGGTGGAATACCTTGATGCGAAGACAGGATGGTGGGCCAGTGCTGGCAAAGAGGACTCGGAGTTAGTGCTTACTATTGGGGAAGATTATTCTGGTTCAACAGTATGGGCGCAGCAAGGCGATCACAATCGTTGTAATGCTGCAGCAGCTATTGCGGCTGCAGCCCATGCTGGCGTTGCCCCTCAAGTAGCATTGGATGCGCTTTCACGCTTCAAGGGAGTGCACCGTAGGATGGAACTCATCGCTACAGTTCGGGGCATCACTATCTATGACGACTTCGCGCATCACCCTACCGCCATCGAAACGACCCTTCAGGGCCTGCATTCGCGTGCGCCAGAGGGACGTATCTTGGCGTTGATCGAGCCGCGTTCTAACACCATGAAAATGGGCGTATGGGCAAATGCCCTCGCCCAAAGTTTGCAGTCAGCGGATATGACTTTTTGCTATACCAAAGGACTCGGTTGGGATCCGGCACAAGCCTTATCCCCATTAGGAAAAAAAGCGTCATGCTACGAAGAGTTGGATGCTTTGGTTCACGCAATTTGCAGGAATGCGCAAACAGGGGATCGCATTGTGGTGATGAGTAACGGTGGCTTTGGTGGTGTACATAGCTTGTTGGCGAAAGCACTGGAGTCTTCTGCATGAATGTGTTTCACGAAGAAGACGGTGGCCTGAAAGCTTCGATTGTATTGGCTGAACAGGGTGCTGCCCTGCAAGTAGAGTCTCCTCATGGTAAACGCGGCAAAATTAAAGCCGCACAAGTTTTGTTGCGCTTTGAACGCCCTTCCGCGGCGGACTTGATGGGGGAGGCAGAGCGGTTGACTCAAGAGATCGATATCGATTTTCTATGGGAATGCTGCCCACAAGATATCGACTTTGGATTTGAGCAACTGGCAGGAGATTATTTTGGCCATGCACCGAGTGCAGTAGAGTCGGTGGCCGTAGCCTTAAGTCTGCATGCTTCTCCTATGTTCTTTTATAAAAAGGGTAAGGGCCGTTATAAACCGGCTACCCCAGATAATTTGCGCGCAGCAAAGGCTGGCATTGAGCGTAAAAAGCGCGAAGAAGCGCAGCGTGCTGAGTGGGTTCAGGCGATCTCAGAGGGGCGTTTTCCTGAAGCGTGGTTGCCCCGTTGGCGCGAGTTTTTATATCGACCTGACCGCAACCTAGCAGAGGTGAAAGCTATAGAAGCGTCAGCAAGTGAACAGGGAATCACCATCCCTAAATTATTCGCCAATTGTGGAGTACTCGAGTCCCCCTTGGCCTTTCATCGAGAGCGTTTTGTCTTTGAATGGTTTGGCGAGCCAGATGTAGATTTTGCAGTCGACTTTGATGCTTCTGTTCTTCCCAAAGCGTCTGCCGAAGCGTTCAGCATTGATGATGTGACCACCACCGAAATTGATGATGCCTTTACCGTGATTGCATTACCAGATGGTAACTGGCGTATCGGTATTCATATCGCACTCCCGGCCCTGGGAATACAACCAGGATCTGAAATGGATGTCTTTGCCCGAGGTCGAATGTCGACGGTGTATATGCCGGGCGATAAATTCACCATGCTGCCTGACTCAGTGATTGAGCATTTTAGCTTGGCAGAAGGACGATGGTGCCCTGCGCTTTCGCTCTATCTCCTTGTGAATGGGGAAGATTGTTCCATCTTGAGCGAAGAGACCTTAGCTGAGCAGGTTTATATTGCAGCCAATTTAAGGCATGGCAATATCGAAGCAGCACTCTCAGAAGAAAACCTCCTTGCAGGAGTGGTTGAAGGCATACCCTTTGCCAAGGAGCTTACATTTTTATGGCGATTAGCCAATACCCGCGCTATAGCCCGAGGCCATATTGAGCGCTCGCCGCCATCTCTCGATTACAACTTTTACGTGGAAAATGATCGCGTAGAAATACTGCCAAGGATGCGTGGCAACCCGATTGATAGAATTGTTTCAGAGATGATGATTCATGCTAATCAAAGTTGGGGTGGGTATTTGAAGGAACGCAATCTTTCAGGGATTTATCGCAGCCAAGTGAATGGTAGAACGAGTTTAGGGGTAGAGGCGCTTCCGCACCAGGGGTTAGGAGTGAATCAATACGCTTGGTCTTCTTCACCATTACGCCGCTATGTAGACCTGATCAATCAATGGCAATTGTTAGGGCAAGTACAAGGGATTGAAGCGATTTGGCCAAGTGATGGCGGTGAGCTTTCTGGAGTGGCCCGATCATTCGAAACTGCCTATGACACCTACAATGAATTTCAGCGCAACATGGAGCGCTTCTGGTCCTTGCGCTGGTTGATTCAAAATGAAGTGAAGCAGACAACCGTGACCATGCTAAGAGAGGGGTCGGGACGTGTGACCGGCACTCCGCTGATTGTCAAAGTACATGGGGCTTCCGAATTGGTTCCTGGCACCCAAGCCACGGTAGATTTGGGTCACCCTGATCTGTGGGAATTAACGGTGACTTGTCACTATAGAGGGCTTGCGTGATCGCAGAAGAGTTGGGCAGCTCCAGAGCCCTTCTCCTTGTCAGTGAGAGGGATTGGGTCGTTCGCACTTGGCCTAGTCTGCGCAATGCGCTTGTTATCTCAATCATTATTCATGTTGGAATTCTTTTTGGTTTGGCCTTTCGGGACATCCCGCCCCCTAGTTCTGATATGCAGCAAATGGAAGTGGTCTTGGTGAATAGCAAGTCGAGTGATGCGCCGAGCCACCCTACTTTGCGTGCTCAAAATGATTTGAATGGTGGGGGCAACACAGATGAGGATCGCCATTTGTCCAGTCCGCTCGCAGCGATGGATGATGATCTGGCTAAGCAAGCCTCTGATGTACAGAAAAATGTAGAGCGTTTAGAACGAGAAGCAGCAGAACTCATGACGCAAATTAAGGCCTCTCAAGCCTTAGATACACAAAAAGCAAAGAGCAAAGCAACCCAAAATAATCCTCAAGACTATCTTTATCATCCGTTGGTTCCGGACCAAAATTCCGATGTGAGCAAAACATTGCCTGGTATTGATCCAATCCAAAATGGACAAGCTTTTGCGCGTGAAGCGGCTGAAATCTCGAAGCGTTTTGATGCTTATCAAAAAAGACCGCGCCGCAAGGAATTAGGCGGGAGAGCAATAGCGTATGTCTTTGCCCAATACGAAGATGCCTATCGAACCAAGATTGAAAAGGTGGGTACCCTGAATTACCCTCCTCCTAGAAATGGTGAGCCTGTTTATGGAAAGGTCAGGATTACGGCCTCTGTGCGATCGGATGGCACAATAGAAAAAATCGTTGTGAACAATAGTTCTGGTGATTCTGAACTGGATCAGGCGGCAGTGAATATTGTGTACATGTCTTCACCCTTTGGCCCTTTTAATCCCAAGATGCATAGGCAGGCAGATGTGATTGACATCACACGCACCTTTAACTTTACCCGCCAAACCGAAGAGCTCCACGCCGAAGCTCCCTAAATAAAGCATGCTTGAACTCAGCTCGCCTTAAATTCTGCCCAGACCGGTGCGTGATCAGAGGGGCGTTCTAACTTGCGGGGCGCCTGATCAACTTCACAGGCTGTGCAGAAAGGGACCAGCGCATCGCTCACCAAAATATGGTCGATACGTAGACCCAGATTACGCCGAAAGCCCGCTGCACGATAATCCCACCAAGTAAAGGTTTGGTCAGCCTGTTCGAATAAACGCATACCGTCATGGAATCCCAGATCAAGGAGTGCCCGAAAGGCTGCGCGCTCAGGAGGGCTGACCAAAACCGCACCTGCCCATGCCTTGGGGTCGTGCACATCCCGGTCTTCAGGAGCAATATTGTAATCGCCCACTACAACCATATTCGGCCAGCGTTGAAGGGTATCTTGAAGGTAGTCTTTAAAGGCGGCAAGCCAGTTGAGTTTGTAGTGATATTTGTCGGAATCTAGGCTTTGCCCATTGGGTACATAAGCACCAATGACTCGGACATTACCAAAGCTCGCTGCAATGACGCGTTTTTGTTCATCGGCAAAATCAGGAATGCCATAAACCACATCGCTAGCGGGCTGACGTGAAATCAGGGCAACACCGTTGTAGGTTTTTTGACCTGAAAATACGACGTTCCACCCCGCCTCTTGAATCGCGATTTGCGGAAAATTGGCGTCTTCAGTTTTCGTTTCTTGTAGGGCGATCACATCGGGATGAGCGCTAAGCAGCCAATCCTGAAGGTGCGGCAGACGTACCTTCAGAGAGTTCACATTCCAGGTGGCAATTTTCAAGCTTCGGCCATGCCGTGATGACGAAGCAGGGCATCCATGCTTGGAGCGCGTCCACGAAAGGCTTGAAAGGACTCTAAGGCCGGACGGCTTCCACCCACTGCTAAAATTTCGTTGAGGAAGCGCGCTCCAGTTTCTGGGTCCATCACGCCTTTCTCTTCAAACAGACTGAAGGCATCCGCTGATAAAACTTCAGCCCATTTATAACTGTAATAACCCGCTGAATACCCGCCCGAAAAAATATGAGAGAACGCCATGGGAAAGCGATGCCAATCAGGAGGGGTGACTACAGCGACTTCCTTGCGGATCTGGTTCAGCAGATCAAGCACTTTTCCATTCTTGGCTGGATCGTAATCATGATAAAGGTGCATATCAAACAAGGAGAATTCGATCTGTCTTAAGGTTTGCATGCCACTTTGGAAATTACGGGCTGCGACCATGCGATCAAACAGAGCCCGGGGGAGCACCTCTGCCGTTTCAATATGTTTGCTCATGCCCGCCAGCACATCATATTCCCAGCAGAAATTTTCCATGAACTGACTGGGTAATTCTACGGCATCCCATTCCACCCCATGAATACCTGAGACAGCATAATGATCAACGCGACTGAGCAAATGATGCAATCCGTGTCCAAATTCATGGAACAGAGTGAGCACTTCGTCATGGGTAAAGGTGGCAGGACGACCCCCGATGGGGGCACTGAAATTGCAGGTGAGATAAGCAACTGGCGCTTGAACGCCATGCTGCATGCGCCGGCGGGTAATGGCGTCGTTCATCCATGCACCGCCTTGTTTGCCATCGCGAGCATACAGGTCTATATAAAACTGGCCGACCAATTGGTCGTGCTGATCACGGATCTCAAAGAAGCGCACATCGCAATGCCACACGGGTGCCACCGCTGCTTTAATGACTACTTTATAGAGCTTCTCGATCAAGCTAAAGAGCCCGGCGAGTACCTGTTGTTCTGGCAGATAGCGTCGTACTTCTTGATCAGAATAGGCGTAGCGCGCGGAGCGCAGATGCTCTGAGACGAAGAGAATATCCCATGGTTCGAGATCGTCGAGCCCTAATTCCTGTGCGGCAAACTCTCTGAGTTCCCGCATATCACGTTCACCATAAGGCTTGGCACGAGAAGCTAAATCGCGCAGGAATGACATAACCTCTTCAGGGGAAGATGCCATCTTTGGAACGAGAGAGAGCGAGGCATAGCTAGGGTAGCCTAACATTTCGGCTTGTTCAGCGCGCAATGTCCGAAGTTTATTGATGAGCGCAGAGTTGTCCCATTCAGGGTTGCCAAACTCTGAAGCGCGAGTGGCGAATCCACGATACAAGGCCGCGCGTAGAGGGCGTGATTCTGCGTATTGCATCACCGGGATGTAGGACGGTGCATGCAGAGTAAATTTCCAGCCAGACTTACCATCTGCCTGAGCGGCATGGTCGGCTGCTTCGATGACGTCTTCAGGCAATCCAGAGAGATCAGCTTTGTTTTCTACCCAGTGAGCCCAAGCACGTGTGGTATCAATCAGATTGGCGTCAAAACGAGCAGTCAATTGAGAGAGCTCTTCTTGCAAAGCCAGAAAACGAAGCTTTTTATCTTCAGGAAGAGCGGCGCCCCCAAGACGAAAATCGCGTACTTCATTCTCTACCACACGCTTTTGCCCTGCAGATAAAGCTTGGAATTCAGATGAGTTTGCGAGTGCTTGATAGCGCACGAAGAGTTGTTCATCTTGCGCTATTTCAGCTCCGAATAATGCTACTTTGGGTAGATTGGCATTGTAAGCATCGCGTAATGCTGGGGCGTTCACCACGGAATTCAAATGGCTAACCTGACCCCACACTCTGGCAAGGCGCTCAGAGATATTTTCTAATGGTGCAACAAAATTGTTCCAAGTTGGAGCGAACGTACTTTTACGTAGTTCTTCAATCTCAGTGCGACATTGAGTGAGTAAGTCGTCAATAGCAGGGGTAATGTGATCAGGCTGAATTTCAGAAAATCGAGGCAAGCCATCAAGCGAAAGAAGTGGATTCATACTGAGAATTTAGATTAATCTGACTAAGCGTTTTTGTTGTTTTTGGGTGAGCGATCAAAAATAAGCTGCCCCCCCACCAAGGTATATTGCACCCTGCCTTGCATGTTATAACCTAGGAAGGGTGTGTTCTTGCCTTGGCTAACAATGCTAGCTGCTTCGACTTTCCATTCTGCATTGGGATCAAAAATGCAAATATCAGCAAGAGAGCCTTCTTGCAGGGTTCCTGCGGCGATCCCCAAAATCTGAGCAGGTTTGGCAGTGACGCGTTCTAGCGTTTCGCCTAAGCCCAGACCGCGCTCTTTTCCCCACTTTAAGGTGAGTGGTAGAAGCAGCTCAAGACCCGTTGCCCCAATTGAAGACTCGGCAAATGGCACCTGCTTGGTGTCTTCATCTACCGGACTGTGATCCGAGCAGATGGCATCAATAAGCCCATTGCAGGCAGCCGCTCTAAGCGCATCTCGATCACGGATACTGCGCAGCGGCGGACTTAAATGGCAATTAGAATCAAACCAGCCAATATCCATTTCTGACAGATGAAGATGATGCACCCCTACATCGCAGGTCACGGGCAGGCCTTCTTTTCGGGCTTCATGAATCATATCCAAGCCGCGGGCGCTGGAAATGCGACAGAAATGAACTCGCGCCCCCGTTTCACGCATCAACAAGAGGATTGTCGCAATCGCTACTGTTTCTGCGGTGACAGGGATGGCAGCTAAACCTAAGCGGGAAGCCACCTCACCGTCATGTGCAAACCCTCCATGACCTAAGTGAGCATCTTGAGGTTGTAACCAAACGCAGAAGTTAAAAGTCGCTGCATACGCCAAGGCGCGGGCTAAAACCTGTGTATCAGCAATCGGGCGCATGGCTTGCGAGAAACCTAGGCAACCTGCATCGCGTAATTCCGCCATTTCTGTAATGCGCTGACCCTCTAAACCTGCGGTGAGGGCGCCAATGGGAAATACACGGCACTGGTTTAGGCCCTGCGCGCGATACTTCAGCATCTCAACAAGACCAGGTTCATCCAGCGTGGGGTCGGTGTCGGGAGGGCAAGCCAAGCTGGTTACACCACCGGCAACGGCTGCAGCCATTTCGCTTTCTAAGGTAGCGAGATATTCAAATCCTGGTTCACGAAGGCGTGCCGATAAATCGACCAATCCGGGTGCAACAATAAGACCTTGAGCATCAATGGTTCGGTTTGGGGTGAAACCCTCAGGGGTGCGATCTACGCCGATAACTCGGCCCGCTGCAATACATAGGTCGCCTACTTTATCCAGTTTCTGGGTGGCGTCTATGAGCCTGGCCCCGCGAATCAGGATCTTCATTTAGGTGTTCTCCGCAAGAATCGCCATCACTGCCATGCGAACAAAGATGCCAAAGGTGACTTGAGACAAGATGACCGATTGCGGACCATCTGCAACAGCAGAATCAATCTCTACCCCACGATTCATAGGTCCGGGATGCATCACAATCGCATCGGGACGGGCCGCAGAGAGTTTCTCCTGCGTGAGCCCATAGTATTTGAAGAACTCCTCCCGCGAGGGCAGTAAAGCCCCATTCATGCGTTCATTTTGCAGACGTAAGGTCATCACCACGTCTACGTCCTTCAAGCCTGTTTCCATATCGTGATACACATGCACCCCCATGTGTTCAACATCTTTGGGGATCAGTGTTTTAGGAGCAATTACACGTACTTCTGGTACTTTTAGGGTGGTCAGAGCATGGATCTGCGAACGGGCTACCCTAGAATGCAAGACATCACCAATAATGGCGACCCGCAGGTTTTCAAAGCTACCCTTGAAGTGCCGAATAGTGAACATATCTAGTAGGGCTTGCGTAGGATGGGCATGCCGACCATCACCTGCATTGACCACGTGAATACCGGGAGCCACATGGCGCGCAATCATATGCGCTGCACCTGATTCAGCATGCCGGACTACAAACATATCAGCGCTCATGGCGGAGAGGTTGTCAACGGTATCGAGCAGGGTTTCACCTTTGCTCTGACTGGAGGCCGCTACATTCAGATTGATAACATCAGCCGATAAGCGTTTTGCTGCAATCTCAAAAGTCGTACGGGTTCGGGTTGAGGGCTCGAAGAAGAGATTGAACACAGATTTTCCCGCTAATAGGGGAAGTTTCTTGGAGTCCGCTCCAGTTTCTTTAAAATGCTGAGCAGTGTTCAAAATCTGGGTAATAATCGAGGCAGGTAAGCCATCAATAGTGAGGAGATGCTGCAGGCGTCCCTGCGAATCAAGTTGAGGATTTGCGCTCATGGGCTTAGGTATGGCTATGATATTGCATCTAGGAATCCTTGCATTATCTCACGAGCCGCCTCTGCGTCCCCGCGTTCTGATAGGGTTCGGGCCTTGACACCCTGAGAGCGTAAATTTGCTTCAGCGGCTGCTGTGGACCAGCGTTCATCATGAAAAAATAAGGGCAAGCCAAAACGGGCTTCGATTTTTGCGGCGAATTTTCTAACACGCTTGCTTTGCGCTTGTTCCTGGCCATCTAGATCCAAAGGTAATCCCATGACCAGTAATACCGGTTCCCATTCATTGATCAATTTCGCCAGATGATCTAGGCGCCCTTCTTCGCTGTGCTCTCTGAGTACGGTCAGGGCTCTAGCCTGCCCCAGTTGACGCTCTGCTAGAGCAATGCCGGTAGCTGCGCGAGAATGATCTAATGCCAAGAGCGTACCTTGGTGGGGTAGTGAATGGAGGGCGCTGGCGGGGATCAGGCGTGACCTGCCTGATCGGATAGCATTGCAAAACTGATGCCTAGGCGATCCATAGCGGCACCCATCCTGGCTTCTGCGGGTGTTTCAAACAAGACTTCGGCGCTGGCTTCAACGGTAAGCCAGCTATTCTCGCCGATTTCTTTTTCTAACTGTCCTGCTTCCCATCCTGCGTAGCCAAGCGTAATGAGGATGCCTTCGGGGGGAAGTTCACCTCGGCCGATTTCCTGAAGAATATCGCGAGAGGTGGTGAGGGCAATTTGGTCATTCACGTTCATGCTGGATTGCCAAGCCCCTACTGGAGCGTGCAGCACAAAGCCTCGATCCATATGCACGGGACCACCGTAGTAGATTGGCATTTGGCCGCCGCGATCCCCTTGCATTGGAATGTCGATTTGCTCTAATAGTCCGCGCAGGGTTAAATCAATAGGACGATTGACCACTAAGCCCAGCGCGCCTTCATCGTTATGACGACAGATGTAGGTGAGTGTTTGAGCAAAAAAGGGGTCCGTCATGGCTGGCATGGCAATCAGGAAATGATGGGTAAGGTCGACGGAACTCATCTCTGAATTATCTCACAAACCTCTGTTTTAACGAGCCCTCTAAATACGAAATACCTATGCAAAAAACACTGTTTTGGTTTCGCCGCGATTTACGAGCTTATGACAATGCTGGGCTTTCGGCCGCTCTTTCTGAGGGGGGCCCTGTGCATTGTGTATTTGTGTTTGATCGCGAAATTTTGGACGCCTTGCCCTCACGTTCTGATCGACGTGTAGAGTTTATTTGGCATTGCGTGACATCGCTTGCTCTTGAGTTGCAGGAATTAGGGGGTTCGCTACATGTTTTGTATGGCAAAGCACGCGAAGAGATTCCAGTTTTGGCTCAGCGCTTGGGAGTGAGTGCGGTGTATTGCAATCGTGATTATGAACCCCTAGCGCTGAATCGCGATGCTGAAGTGGCGGAGATTTTGGCGCTTAGAGGGATTCGGTTTGTGGATTTTAAAGATCAGGTTGTTTTTGAAAAAACAGAGTTACTCACTCAGGCGGGTAAACCCTTTACGGTTTTTACTCCTTATAAAAATGCTTGGCTTAAGCAACTGCATGCAGCAAGACTGGAGGCCTGGCCAGTAGATTCTTTGGCGCAGTATTTTGCGGGTGATGATGTCGCTACTATTCCTGAATTGGTTGAGATGGGGTTTGAATTTACTAATTTGCGGCAAATGGGATTTGTTACCGGAACCTCAGGTGCGCAGCAAGTACTTTCAGATTTCTTAGACCGCATGGACCACTATCGTGCACTACGCGATTTCCCTGGCAAGAAAGGGGTGTCTTACCTTTCTATCCATCAGCGTTTTGGCACAATTTCAATTAGAGAACTGGCGCGCCATGCCATTGCAAACGGAAGTGAAGGCGCCCAGTCATGGTTGAGTGAATTGATCTGGCGGGATTTTTATTTTCAGATCATATTTAATTTCCCTCATGCTGCATCTGGGGCGTTCAAGCGCGAATATGCTGCTCTGCAGTTTGATCAAGATACCGATTTATTGCGTGCTTGGCAGCAGGGTAAAACGGGTTATCCCTTAGTGGATGCAGCTATGCGCCAACTTCTACAAACCGGATTTATGCATAATCGTCTTCGAATGGTTGCTGCCTCATTTTTAGTAAAAGACTTGATGATTGATTGGCGTGAGGGCGAAAGGTGGTTTGCTTTGCAGCTGAATGACTTTGATTTGGCTGCCAACAATGGTGGATGGCAATGGGCTGCAAGTACGGGATGTGATGCGCAGCCCTATTTTCGAATTTTTAACCCCGTGAGTCAGTCAGAAAAATTTGATCCGGATGGCACATTCATTCGACGTTATATTCCTGAATTAAAAACTGTACCCAATAAATTTATACACGCCCCTTGGCGCATGTCAGCAGCGGAACAAAGTGACTGTGGTGTTGGTTTACCCAGAGATTATCCTTTGCCTATTGTGGATCATGCCGAGGCTAGAGAACGCGCACTCGCGCGTTATAAAGCGGTTCGAGCACTTGCTTAGTTAAGCGTTGTGTTCATCCTCATCTAGTCCTAACTCCTGGATCTTGCGGGTAAGAGTATTTCGGCCTAAGCCCAAGTATTGAGCCGCATCTACGCGACGACCGCCAGTATGTTGCAGGGCGCGTAGGATCAAGGTGCGCTCGAAATCATGGGTGAGTGCTTCCATAATGCCGCGCTCACCTCTTGCCAAGGCTTGGGCTGCAGTAGAATCTAAAGCTGTTTTCCAATCGCTTGCTTGATCAACTAATTGTTCTTGGGTACCGCGAATTTCGGGTGGCAGATCATTGATCTCAATATTCTGACCTGGCGCCATGACGGTTAACCAGTGGCAGACGTTTTCGATTTGACGCACATTGCCGCGCCAATCGAAGGCCTGAAGAAATTTCATTGCATTATCTGATAGCCGTTTGGATTCCACTCCCAAATCACGTGCGCTTTTTAACAGGAAATGTTTGGCTAAAAGAGGAATGTCTTCTTTACGTTCTTTAAGAGAAGGTAAACGCAGACGAATCACGTTAAGGCGGTGAAATAAGTCTTCCCGAAACAAGCCCTGTTGAACTCGATTTTCAAGATCTTGATGCGTCGCGGCGATGACGCGTACATTGGCTGAAATGGGTTGATGGCCGCCAACACGATAGAATTGTCCATCAGACAAAACGCGAAGCAAGCGGGTTTGTAACTCAGCAGGCATATCCCCAATTTCGTCTAAAAACAGTGTGCCTGTTTCGGCCTGTTCGAAGCGGCCACGCCGCATGGTGTTGGCGCCGGTAAAGGCCCCACGTTCATGCCCAAATAACTCGGACTCGAGTAAATCCCTAGGAATGGCCGCAGTATTAATGGCAATGAAGGGTTTGCTGGCGCGCGGGCTATGGCGATGCAAGGCGCGTGCAACGAGTTCTTTGCCAGTACCCGATTCACCATTGATCAATACCGTAGCGTGGGATTGGGCGAGGCGTCCGATGGCACGAAAAACTTCCTGCATGGCCGGGGCTTGCCCTAAAATTTCAGGTACCGTACTGTCGTCAACTTCTACAACCCCTTGGCGTTTGCTTTCATCAAGGGCTCGCCTGATGAGTTCAACGGCATGATCAACATCGAAAGGTTTGGGCAGATATTCATAAGCGCCCCCTTGAAAGGCAGCTACGGCACTTTCAAGATCTGAATAGGCTGTCATGATGATGACTGGGGTAGAGGGGTATTTCTCTTTTAATGCTTGCAGCAAGGCAAAACCATCCTTGCCCGGCATACGGATATCGCTCACTACGATTTGCGGTTGTTCATTTGCCAGGGCATCAAGAACTTCAGTGGCAGAGCCAAAAGATTTAAAGTCGATGTTTTCACGAGCGAGGGCTTTTTCAAATACCCAGCGAATACTGCGGTCATCGTCAACGATCCATACGGGGTTCATGATCAATCCTCTTAAAACTTAGTTGTTGGCGGTAGTGAGTTCCGTATCTGGAACGGGGAGAATGAGGCTAAAGCAAGTGCGACCGGGGTAGCTCTCGCATTCGATCAAACCTTGGTGCTGATTGATAAAAGTTTGGGCGAGCATTAAACCAATGCCGCTTCCACCGTCTCTCCCGGAGACTAGCGGGTGAAACATGCGGGTTTGGAGTGCTTCGGGTATACCTGGTCCATTATCAATAATGTCGATGAGTAAGGCGAGGCGGTAACGTTTTTTGGCCAGGGTGATTTGGCGCGAGGCCCGGCTGCGTAAGCGAATTTCTCCTTTACCCTCTAAAGCTTGGGCGGCATTCCGTACGATATTCAGAACGGCTTGAATGAGTTGCTCGCGATCCCCTGCAATCTCTGGAAGACTGGTGTCATAGTCGCGAATGATACGAATTCCGTCCGGAAATTCAGCATGGATGAGGCTGCGAACGCGTTCTAGGACTTCATGAATATTGACGGGAAGACTTTGAGGTATTCGAACGGGTGAAAGCAATTTATCCATTAATACATGCAATCGGTCGGCTTCTTTGCGAATGACTTGAGTGTATTCCTTAAGGCTTGGGTCGTTGAGTTCGCGCTCAAGCAACTGAGCAGCCCCACGTATTCCACCAAGAGGATTGCGGATCTCATGGGCAAGATTGCGAATGAGTTCCCTATTGATAAGTTGATCCTGCAGTAAGCGCTCCTCACGAGCGATCCTCCGCTGCTGATCAATAGGCCTTAATTCAAGCAAAACGCCTTCATGATCACCATGCACTGGGGTGCCTATGCAATTAATAACCAAAGGTATGCCTTCGTGTTTGCGCAAAGTAAGTTCATGCTCAACAAACCCCATATCTTCTTTATGTGCCGATTTAACTAGGCTATCCAGATGCCCTAGGCTGGGGAGCAGTTCGTGCAGTTTATGTCCGAGGATGTTGCGGCTACTGATCATCAATAAGCCTTCGGCTGCCTGATTGAGATAGCACACTTGCCCGGAAGCATCCAGCAGGATAACGGGAGTGGCTAAAAGATCTAAACCAGGAAGGGAGGTAAAGGGCATGCAAGGTCTCTAAGCAAGGCGTGGGCCAAAATTAAAAAACGGCACCCCAGTGGAGTGCCGTTTTGGTCAAACATATCTAACTTGTTGAAGGTCGAAGAGATCAGATGCTGTAGTACATTTGGAATTCCACAGGGTGTGTGGTCATCCGGAACAGCGTGACTTCTTCCATTTTAAGATCAATATAACCCTTGAGCATGTCTTCGGTGAACACTCCACCACGGGTTAAGAACTCATGATCCGCCTCAAGAGCGGCCAGTGCCTCATCCAAAGATGCGGCTGGATGAGGGATTTTTGCAGACTCTTCGGGAGACAGGTCATACAAGTTCATGTCAGCGGCTTCACCGGGATGAATTTTGTTTTGTACGCCATCTAAACCTGCCATCAACATGGCTGAGAAAGCCAAGTAAGGATTGGCGGTGGGGTCAGGGAAGCGCACTTCGATGCGGCGAGCTTTATCGCTTTGAACGTAAGGAATACGAATAGCCGCGGAGCGGTTACGTGCGGAGTAGGCCAAGTTGATCGGTGCTTCAAAACCAGGGACCAAACGCTTATAGGAGTTGGTACCAGGGTTAGTGATCGCGTTGAGAGCTTTAGCGTGCTTGATGATGCCGCCGATGTAAAACAAAGCAAACTCGGACAAATTGGCGTAGCCATCGCCCGCAAATAGATTTTTACCGTTCTTCCAAACAGATTGGTGCACATGCATACCTGAACCGTTGTCGCCAACAATGGGCTTAGGCATGAAGGTAGCGGTTTTGCCGTAGGAGTGAGCTACGTTATGCACGCAATATTTCAGAATTTGCAGCCAATCAGCGCGTTGCACCAAGGGGGCAAACTTGGTGCCGATTTCGCACTGGCCTGCGGTAGCCACTTCATGATGATGAACTTCTACGGGTACGCCCATTTCTTCTATGGCCATACACATAGCAGAACGAATGTCTTGCAAGGAATCAACGGGAGGAACAGGGAAATAGCCACCCTTAACAGCGGGGCGATGACCCATATTGCCGCCTTCTAGCGCCAATGGAGAACTCCAAGGCGCTTCTTCGGAGTGAATTTTGACCATCGAACCAGACATGTCCACGCTCCAGTTCACGCTATCAAATACAAAGAACTCGGGCTCAGGACCGAAAAAGGCTACGTCACCAATCCCGCTGTCTATGAGGTATTGCTCGGCGCGGCGTGCAAGTGAACGTGGGTCGCGGTCATAACCTTTACCAGTGGAGGGTTCGCGCACGTCGCAAGTCAAGATTAGGGTGGACTCGTCCATGAACGGATCAAGGTTTGCAGTAGAGGGATCGGGCATTAGAAGCATGTCTGATGCTTGGATACCTTTCCAGCCGGCAATCGACGAACCATCGAACGCATGACCTTCGGTGAATTTAGCTTCATCGAAATGACTTAAAGGCACAGAAACATGTTGCTCTTTGCCGCGGGTATCGGTGAAACGGAAGTCTACGAAACGAACATCATTTTCTTTCACCATTTGCATGACGTCGGCGACGGTCTTTGCCATTTTGGGGTGTCTCCTGGAATAGTCTTGGTAATATTTCGGTTAAAAGGATGTAAGCAGCGCGGGCGTCATTTATAACGAAGCTCAAGACAATCACTTACTCTGAAAAATATTCAAAGCATAAGGTGTGCCAGCTGAAAAAATCCCTCTCCCATTGTGCCATAAAGCCTTTATAAAGCGCATCCCTAGAAAAAGCTCCTTGTGATCCGCCCTGTTTTGGTGCTTTATACTTTAAATTTGCCTTATTGTGGTGCTGGAGCCCGTGAAGTCAAAGAATACTGGTTTTTGGGCCGTCACGAAGGGGGTATTGCCATTTAGAATTGAGGGGATTCTTAATTTTGTATTTCTGAGCCAATGACAGATCACTATGCGGTTGTGGGGAAGCCCATTGCACATTCTAAGTCCCCTCTCATTCATCGCTTGTTTGCTCAGCAGACCGATCAAGATTTGGAATATCGCGCTGAGCTGGGTGATTCAGTGAATTTCGAAGAGCAAGTTTCCAAGTGGTTTGCCTTGGGTTTAAGAGGGCTCAACGTCACACTTCCTTTTAAAGAGCGTGCTCTAGCGCTTGCCTCAAAAAAAACTGCACGTGCGCTTCTTGCTGGAGCTGCGAATACGCTGCGCTTAGATCAAAACGCTGGCGGACTCGAAGCAGACAACACAGATGGAATAGGTTTGATGCGCGATCTTCAGGAGAGACTTGGGTTTGCGATACAGGACAAAAGAATATTGGTATTGGGTGCGGGAGGAGCGACTCGGGGGATATTGGGGCCTTTATTAGAAGCGGGCCCAGCAAGATTGGTCATAACGAATCGGACTGAAGAACGTGCCATTACGCTTGTTCAAGCCATGCAAACCGCGATGAACGCTACAGCGCTGACATTTAATTCTCAAGCGCAACTCGCACAACACAATGAGGGGTTTGATCTGGTGATTAATGCAACCTCAACGAGCCTAAGTGGTGACGTTCCAGAAGTACCCGATTGCATTTGGGCTTCGCATACGATGGCCTACGATCTGGCCTATACCCCATCAGGTGAAACATCGTTCTTAGTGTTTGCTCAATCTCATGGAGTAAAGAATTGTGCCGATGGCCTTGGTATGTTGGTGGAGCAGGCGGCTGAAGCTTTCTATTGGTGGCGTGGAGTTGCCCCCGATACCAGTGCGGTGCTCAAACAAACCAGAATTCTTTTGGCAGCTTAATGAGTGATTCATCGACCCCCAATGAGCAGATTTCAAATCGCAAAGTTTGGAGTATTCGTCGTTTATTTTGGCGGTTTATTTTAATAGTGATGGTGGTTTTTAGCCTTTGGGAGCTAAGCGTGTTAGCTCGCGTTTGGTGGTGGAGAGACCATAATCCATCCGTATCGGCTTTTATGCGTGAAAGAGAGTCGCAGCGTGCTCAAGCTCATCTGCCTCCTCTTCAAGCTCATCCTTGGGTACCCTATGCGCATATTTCGTCAAACCTAAAGCGAGCAGTCCTGGCAGCGGAGGATAGTCGTTTTCTTGAACACCACGGTTTTGACTGGGAAGGCATTCGGCTTGCGTTCAAAAAAGATATGCGTAAAGGCAAACTTGTTGCTGGAGGGTCTACGATATCGCAACAGCTCGCTAAGAATCTTTTTTTGTCAGAACACCGATCTATTTGGCGCAAAGGTCAAGAAGCACTGATCACCATCATGATAGAAAGTGTCTGGCCAAAAAAACGCATCTTGGAAGTCTATTTGAACGAAATTGAGTGGGGTGATGGCCTATTTGGATGTGAGCAGGCCGCTCGACATTATTTTGGATCAAGTGCTCAAGGCTTAGGGCCAGAGCAGGCGGCGCTGCTGGCCGCAATGATTCCCAATCCCCGTTATTACGATCATCATCGCGGGCATACAAAGCTTCAGAACAAGACCGCGACAGTACTCGCACGGATGTGGTTGGTCTCTATCCCATAAAAACACCCTATACCTCCAAGAGGTATAGGGTGAGGCTCCTTACTAAGCACGGCGTGAGCGATCACGCATGTGGATTAGGGGAAAGTGATGGTCTTAACGAACGGTGATATGGGTGCACTGGACTCTGTACTGGATCCTAAGCTACTGGTGATGGGCTTGGGAGCCAAAATTGGAGCTAGAGGAGCCAGAGGTGCAACGTGCGCCTTCACTGCAGGAGCGGCAGGTTTTTTAACTGCAGCCGGCTTTTTAGCCGGCGCGGCTTTTTTTGCTGCTGGCTTCGCTGCTGTTGCAGCTTTTTTGGCTGCGGGTGCGGTGGATTTAGCTGCTGGCTTCTTAGCGGCAACTGCTTTCTTGGCGACAGGCTTTTTAGCAGCGACAGGCTTCTTAGCGGCAACCGCTTTCTTGGCAACAGGCTTTTTGGCAGCAACAGGCTTCTTAGCCGCAACCGCTTTCTTAGCAACAGGCTTCTTAGCCGCGACGGGCTTCTTAGCGGCAACTGCTTTCTTGGCGACAGGCTTCTTGGCCGCAACCGCTTTCTTGGCAACAGGCTTTTTGGCAGCAACAGGCTTCTTAGCCGCGACGGGCTTCTTAGCAGCAACTGCTTTCTTAGCGACAGGCTTCTTGGCCGCAACCGCTTTCTTAGC
>CAIVHB010000029.1 GCA_903905585.1 uncultured Ferrovum sp.
GCCTGAATTGATTTGGGCATTACTTTTAGTTCGAGTGGTGGGGCTAGGCCCTACAGCAGGGGTCCTTGCGATTGCGATTTCTTATTCGGGTATGTTGGGCAAGGTCTATGCGGAGATTTTTGAATCTGTAGACCCCCTTCCGACTTTGTCTTTGCTTAATCAGGGTGCCAGTCGTTTACAAGCTTTTGCTTTTGGTTTGTTACCGCAATGTAGCGATGAACTTATTTCATATAGTGTTTACCGCTGGGAATGTGCGATCCGTTCATCGGTGATATTGGGATTTGTGGGAGCGGGCGGGTTAGGGCAACAAATGGATCTTTCTATGAAGATGTTTGCCGGTGATGAGGTCTGTACCTTACTCATCCTGTTTGTGCTTCTCGTAGCTTTTGCGGATTGGGCCAGTCAGGCCTTGCGTAAGGCCTGGGAATGAACGCGCGTTTGGTTGCGCTCTTTTTTTTATTTGTATTGATCATCGCGAGTTTCGTGAGCCTTGATTTACATTTCTTGGTTTTTTTTGAGACCGACTCTGTGCAAAGCATGGGACGCTTTCTTTTGGAGTTTATGCACCCAGATCTTGAGCCTCAGTTTGTTCTTAAAGTTTGGTATGCCAGTCTTGAGACCATCGCCATGTCGGCACTGAGTACCTTGATCGCCGCTTTTTTAGGGTTGTTGATTGCCTTTAAGGCAAGCGGGGTGCGCCCGTTGTTAAATGTGTTACGAGCCGTTCCTGAATTGGTGTGGGCAAGTTTGTTATTGATTGCAGTGGGTTTAGGCCCCTTCGCTGGGACGCTTGCACTGGCACTGCACACTACGGGTGTATTGGGGCGCTTGTATCTTGAAGCTATAGAGAATCAAACAGACGGACCGGCATGTGCGTTGCGCGCAGCAGGGGCTTCTTCCGCCCAAGTCTTTTTCTTTGCGCG
This sequence comes from uncultured Ferrovum sp., assembly GCA_903905585.1. Classification (GTDB taxonomy): domain Bacteria; phylum Pseudomonadota; class Gammaproteobacteria; order Burkholderiales; family Ferrovaceae; genus CAIVHB01. Next base: position 924 of record CAIVHB010000029.1, read on the forward strand.
TTTGCCGCAAGCGTTGCCACAACTGGTGAGTTATACCGTGTATCGCTGGGAAAACAATATTCGTGCTGCCGCAGTGCTTGGGGTGGTGGGGGCAGGGGGGCTCGGGCAGATGCTGTCTTTTCATTTAGGCCTGTTTCAAATGAATAAAGCCGCCACGGTGATTGCCGCTACTTTGATACTGGTTGCTTTAGTGGATTCAGTCAGCGACAGAATTCGTCGCCACTTAGGTTGATCATCTATCCATGTTGAAAATCATCAGCGCACAGACCTTTGAGTTACTAGAAGCGCACCTGCTTGATCAATTAATGCAGCCAGGGACAAATCCTTTTGTAGAGGATCAGGTGCTGATCCCTAGCGCTGCGATTCAGCGCCGATTGACTTTTTCGATTGCGGATCGATATGGTATCTGTTCACGTGTGGGCTTCTCATTTGTGGCTACTTGGTTATGGCAACAGGTGGTGGAGTTACTCAAAGACTTTCCTGCGCGTTCCCCATTTGATGCGAACACTTTGCGCTGGCGTATTTTCAAGCACTTTGAGGATCCTCAGTTTTTGCTTGCCCATCCCCGCCTCCGCGCTTATCTCGACAATGCCGATGCCACGATGCGTTTTGATCTGGCATGCCAAGTGGCTTCTCTTTTTGATCAATACACCACATATCGCTCTGATTGGTTGGCAGCATGGGCTGCAGGGCGTGTGATCGCCACCTCTGCAGAAGCGGGAGATGCGCGCGCGGATGAAAATTGGCAATCCGCATTGTGGCGATCTTTGTTGCAGGATATCAGTGGTACCTTGCAAGTCAGCCTTGAACATCCCTCTGAATTGTTCTTGCAAGCTTTAGCTGACAAGTCCCATCAAGGTGGTGTGCCAGACAAATTGAAACAGACGGTGCATGTATTTTGCATCCCGTCCTTACCCCCGCTTTACTTGTCTTGGCTGCGCGGTTTGGCTGCTTATCGCGATGTGGTTTTATATGTTTTAGATCCCTGCCAAGAATATTGGCATGATCTTGTTCCCGCTCGTGAACTGGTGCGACTTCAGCTGAAAGGTCAATTGGATTACCAAGAAGTGGGGCATCGACTGCTGGCTTCGTGGGGGAGGCAAACCCAGGCCTACGTGCAGCTTTTGTTGGGGCAAGATGGAGATACTTCGGTGGAGGTGCTCCCTTTTCAGTCCACTTTAAGTTCGCCCCTTCCCAGTTTGCTCACTCAGGTGCAAGCGGGTATTCACACGCTCAAGGATCTGACAGCAGGCTCACTGCATGGACGCGCGCGCGCAGATGGAAGTATACAAATCCATTGCTGCCATTCCTTGACCCGTGAGCTTGAGATTTTGCATGATTGTTTATTGGCAAGATTTAAACAACCCCATCCTCCTCGGCCCTCCGATATCCTAGTGGTGGTCCCTGATCTTGATCAAGCTGCCCCTTTGATCGAGGGTGTGTTTGGTCATGCCTCTAAGGAATTGCGCATCCCCTACATGATCAGTGGGGTGGCACCTATTTCAGTGAGCCCATGTGCGCAAGGCATTCTGACTATTTTGAAGCTCGCTAGATCGCGACTTACCATGGGCGAAGTGATTGAAGCGCTGCGTCTTCCCCTGATCGCTGATGCGGTTGGAATCCCTGATGATGAAGTCGATACCTTAGCGCAGTGGTTAAAACAAGCGGATGTACGTTGGGGATTCAGCGCATTCCATCGTAAAGAATTAAACCTGCCTTCTACCAATAGACACTCCTTTGAAGAAGGAATAGATCGATTATTCATGGGCTACGCGCTGCCAGAAAATACCCAAGCCCTTTGGCAGGGGCAAATACCTGTAGACAGTGTGGAAGGTACGGAGGCGCAATATCTGGGTGCATTTGCAGACTTTATAGACAAACTTCAAAGATTACATTCCAGTTTACAAACCTCGTTGACTCCCGATCAATGGAGCCAGACTTTAAACCACATCCTGCAAACTTTTATCAAGCCAACTGCTGACATCGCCCAGGAAATGCAAGCCTTAGCGCAGGGAATCATCGAGCGTTCGCACGAGATGTTAGACGCCATGCCCATGGACAGTGCCATTGCTGTGGATGTGTTGATGCGCGCTTTTGAGGAGGGCCTGCAAGGACGAGCAAAGGGGGGCGTGCCAACAGGCGCTGTGACTTTTGCAGCGATGCCCAGCTTGCGTGGTTTGCCGCATCGTTTTGTATGTATTTTGGGTTTGAATGATCAAGTTTTTCCCTCCCCTCAAAAACACATTGAATTTGATTTGATTGCACGTTCTCCTCGCCATGGGGATCGACAACGAAATCATGATGAGCGAAATTTATTTTTAGATCTTGTGTTGTCAGCACGGGAACGACTCCACCTGAGTTATGTGGGAAAGGATAGAAAAGATAACGCGCCTATACCGCCCTCAGTGGTTCTGACTGAACTCATCGATGCTTTAGTGCCCGCCTTGTGTGAGCCCAATTCAAGTGCAGATCAAAAAGAACAGGTACGCAGTGCGCTGATTACTGAGCATGCATTACAGGCTTTTTCTGAAGTGTATTTCGAGAACAAGGGTTCAGGAAAGCAGCACTTTTCCTTTCGCAAAAACTTTGCAGTTGCCTTGAAGGAGCGTGCACAGAATATGGCGCTTCGTGCTCACCAAGAAGAGGATCGTGCGCTTCTCTATGCCTCTTTGGTTGAGGGGGGGTTCGAAGGGGAAGGCGAGGGAGAGGAAGCAAATCAAATCGAACAAGAATGGGATCGCCTCTCTTTTGGACTGAGCGCTCCATTTTACGATTCGATGATGCAGGAAGCCTTAGAACCGGAATGGCGTGATGTGAGTGTGAGCCAACTGATTCTTTTTTTTCAAAACCCCGTTAAATACTATTTAAATCAGCGCCTAGGTTTAGAGCTTCCCTGGGTGGAGCGTGAATGGCCCGATACTGAAGATTTTGAGCCCACCAAAAAAGCCAAAAGGGCATTGGCGCAGCGCCTACTTCCTGTTCTTTTGGGGGGTGGCCAAGCGTTGACAGATCTGGATAAACTTGCTCGGGCAGGAAGAGAGTTTCCAGAGGGTCTGGGTGGACAAGCGGCTTTAGCTTTAGCGACTGCTCAGATTTCGCAGTTTGCGCAGCGAGTGCAAGCGCATATCTCTGCCATGCCCACACCTGACCAACAACACAGTGTGTCATTCGGCATTCAAGAACTAGGCGTAGAGCAAACTTGGACACTGAGTGGTGTTACAGATTCATTGTTTGGTTCTTCTCGGGTTCGTTATCACTTTGGTGATTGGAATGCTAAAGAGGCAATAGAGATTTGGGTACGCCATCTATTCTTATGTGCAGGTTCTGATGCATTGCAGTATTGGACTACGGTATGGATTGGTGCTGATGATTCACAGGTATTGCTTGCTCTGGAACCTGAAGATGCAAAGCGACATCTGCAAAACTTATTAGAACTCTATGTTCAAGGCTTGAATGAACCGCTGTATTTTTTTCCAAGATCCGCGTGGGCCTATACCCATGCCGAGGGGGAGAAACCTGGGAGTGGCCTGAAATTCGCAACGAAAGAGTGGATGCCCAGTCGCTATAAGCCCTATGCAGAAGGTGCCAATATGGAATATCGCTTGGCTTTCCGTGGTGCTTCCATGTCATTAAAGGGAGACTTTGAACGTTTAGCAATGCGGGTATTTGGCCCATTCTTGAACTGCTTGCAGACTGCTTCATCTGAATCTGAGAGGGCAATATAGTGCAGCTTCCTCAATTGTCTGCGCCTTCACTCTTTGATCCATTAAAGGTGACTTTGCGCGGAGTACAACTGATTGAAGCCTCTGCGGGTACAGGTAAAACATGGAATATCTCAGCTTTGTATTTACGGGCGCTGATAGAGCACAAGTTAACTGTAGAACAGTTGTTGGTGGTGACTTTTACCAAAGCCGCTACCGCTGAACTACGAGACCGTATCCGAGGGCGGATTGCAGACTTGTATGCATTGATTGAACCCGTTGAATCATGGGCTGATCTTTTGGCTTCACCCAGCACGGATCGTTTTCTGCTGGATCTCGTGGAATGGCTTAAATCCAAACCTGCAGATGAAATCAACGATCTGAAGCCAAGATTAAAGCTGGCTTTACAGAGCTTTGATCAGGCCACTATTTTTACTATTCATGGTTTTTGTCAGCGTGCATTGGATGACGCGCCCTTTGTTTCTGGGGCGCCACTAGGCAGTGAGCTTATTCCCGATGATTCAGAAATCAGAGAGGAACGGGTTCAGGATTATTGGCGGTGCAAGGTGCTGGCTTTGGATGCGGATCCTATGCTGGTAAGGGCCTTGTCTCTTAAAGCGCTGAACCCTAAAAAGCTCTCTGAGATAGTGCAACTCCGTTTATCTAAACCATTGGCACACTTGATCTGGCCAAATGAGAGTGTGAATTTAGAAAGTGCAAGAAAGCATGAAGCCGACTTAATGGATAGCTGGACGAAACTTCAGAAGCTTTGGCACGAGGATAGAGCCGGTATCTGTGCGCCTATAGCCAAGATGATCGCATTGCAGCAGTTGAGTCAAGTGACGTTTAAAGAATCCAGCTTTGAGCAAGCGCAACAAGATTGGACATATGTATTGCAATCCGGGCCTTGGACTGAGTTGGTCCAATCAAAGTTACATTTACTCAACACAGACGCACTGAAGCCCACTCAAGAGGCACTTAGAAAAGGGGCAACGGTTCCTGAGCATGCTTTTTACTTGCTTGCCAAACATTATCTGGATGCAAAAGAGCAACTAAGCAAGCAGGCTGATCTCATCGTGAAGGACTTTGTGCGAGAGATGCTGGATACCGTGGTGCCAAAAATCAAAGAGCATAAGCGCACCCTTCGTATTTATAGCTTTGACGATATGTTGGGTAATCTGCGTGATGCCTTGATGGGAACGCAGGGAGAGGCTCTCGCGCACTTTTTAAGAACACAATTCCCGATTGCCTTGGTGGATGAGTTTCAAGATACCGATCCGCTACAGCTTGCTATTTTGGAAAAAATTTATATCCACGATCAGAGCGAGTCGGCCTTGTTTTTAGTGGGCGATCCTAAGCAAGCAATTTATAGTTTTCGCAATGCTGACCTTCCTACATATCTGAGGGCACGTGCACAGGCCTCTGCGCGTTGGACATTGACTCAGAATCAGCGAGCCAGCCAAGCCTTGATTGATGCATGCAATACCGTATTCACGCAAAAAGAGCATGCCTTCTTGCAGGAAGGTTTGTTATACCAATCTGTGAGCATGGGTGAAAAGAAAAGAACAATACTGGAAGACGATACGCAAGAGCGCGCGGCACTGAATGTGTGGTTACTCCCTCAAGATAATGAGGGTGCCTATTTTAATGTGACGCAAGCGCGAGTATGTTCTGCTGAAAGCTGTGCGAGTGAAATCGTGCGGCTGTTAAATGCGGGCAGGAATAATCAAATCCGGTTGGCTGGCAGAGGACTTCTTGCTGGGGATATCGCTGTTCTCGTGCGCAGTCATTTGGAGGGGCTGTTGATGCGGGAAGCCCTGTCGCAGCGTGGGGTGGCGTGTGTAGAGCGTTCACCCATGAATATCTTCAAGACACCGGATGCAGAGGAATGGTTGTGCTTGCTGCGTGCGCTCGCTGAACCACGTCATGTAGGAAAAGTTTTGGCTGCACTGGCGACGCGAATGCTGGGATATAACGCCCAAAAAATACTTGAGTTAAAGCAGAGCGAACATGATTTGGAATTGCTGATGGGACATTTCATGCGCTATCACGCCCTGTGGTTGAAACGGGGATTTGGTGCTGCTGTTCGAAATGTGCTTGATGATTTTAAAGTATTCGAAATGCTGTTAGTGGCACCTGACGGCTTGCGACGTATGACCAACTTGCAACACTTGATGGAGTGGCTGCAAGACATTTCACGCCTACATCAAGGACCTCTTGCTTTGCTCAGGCAGTTTGAAGAGGTGCTGCGTCGCGAGCAAGGTGGCGAGGAACAAGAGCAGCGTCTTGAAACCGATGCACATCTTGTTCAAATCATGACGATTCATCGTTCTAAAGGCCTGGAGTTCCCCGTTGTGTTTTGCCCCTTTATCTGGACATCTGTTTCCCCGGAGAGGGGGCAGGGCATGGCAAGGGAATATCACGATGATGAAGGCAATACCGTGATGGATTTCCGAGGCGATGCGTTAATCGATCATGACCGTCTCACTGAGATTAAAGAAGCCCAACACAAAGAGCGGGAAGCAGAATATGTTCGGCTGATCTATGTTGCGCTGACACGCGCTACGTTGCGCTGCTATCTCGTTGCTGGGGTGTTCGCTAAAAAAAATAAAGAGGATCCGACTAAAGTCGCCAGCCAATCGCCGCTGAATCGTTTGATTGAACACGCCGGCTTGCAAAATACTAAGCCCAAGGCAATGCATGAGCTTGAGCAGCGCTGGCATGATCTTGCGGCAAGCACAGATCACGCAAGACACGCGATACAGGTCTGCACTTTGATCGAACCTAGTGCTGAACGTTTTGAAGTGCTAGCCGAACCTGCGCCACTCTTTCGTGCAGAAGAGCCCCCGCGTTCTATTCCCTATCGGTTCCGTGTGGATAGCTTTAGTGGTTTGCAGAAGCAAGGTGAAACTGTTGTGAGCAGTACCCTGGAGTCAGACTTCACCTCATCTGCTGTGGGTAAGGACCATGATGCAATGGGCGACTTGCAAGAGGTCAGCGAGAATGAAGCGGTTGAGACTGAGGGTGAGGATATCCCGCAAACAGGTAGGCGGATATCGAGTTCGGATATATTGAAATTTCCGCGTGGTAAACACGAGGGGACTTTTCTGCACAAAGTCTTGGAGCATGCCGATTTGTCGCGAGCTGAAACTTGGCCTGCTCTTATTCAGAAGACCCTTGATGAGTTTTCTCAATTATTAAATTTAGAACGCGCACAGATTAAGCCTGAGAAAGCACGAGAGATGGTACTAGGTATGGTTCGTCATATTGCCGAATGCCAGCTTCCGCAGGGGTTTTCGTTACAAGCGGTGAGCCGCACCCGACAATTTGTTGAGTTAGAGTTTTATTTGCCCATTCATCAAGTCTCACCACACGCCTTATATGCACTTTTGCAGCGGCATGACGTTGCGATTCCTCGCTACCAATTTGAGGTATTGGATGGCTATCTAAAGGGCTTTATAGACCTGGTCTTTGAACATCATGGCCAGTGGTTTGTATTGGACTGGAAGTCCAATCATTTAGGCGATCATCCTCAAGACTACGCAGATCAGCCAGTTCAGACTGAAATGAATAAACATGGTTATGTACTTCAGGCCGTATTGTATTCACTTGCACTCCATCGTTTGTTGAAGCAACGCTTGCCAGACTATTCACCCAGCAAACATTTGGGTGGAGTGCTGTATGTCTTCTTACGCGGGTTTAGAGAGCAATGGCGGGGTGAGATGCCTTCTCATGTTACCCCTGGGCTATGGTCCTACCAACCTACTGAAGCCTTGCTCACCGATTTGGATCTGCTCTTTGATGGGCAGGCAGGTGAGGGGAGTAGCAATCATGCCTAAAGACACCCTTGCTGTGGAATTTTCCAAGCGGGTACGTGCTTGGTCCGTGCGTGCTGGGGCTTCTGCAGCGTCACAGCTTGCTGCTGAAGAAGCCGCGTATTTAGTTGCACACGCCATAAATGAAGGGCACACCTGTTTTCAACCTAATCCTGTTGAGGCTTTTCCCGTTTCGTTGCCTGCTTTACTTGAGAGTGGAGTGGTAGGAACGCCTGCAAACGCGGGCCACAATCCCTTGATTTTGGATGGTGAAAAACGATTGTATTTGCATCGTTACTTTGACTATGAGTTACGACTGGCGCAACGATTGGTAAAGGCCTCATCGTTGATAGAAGAAGACCTGAATGATGCTGCACTAAAATTAGCGCTGAATACATTTTTCACTCCTTCTAAAACAGACACAGATTTAGAAGTGGATTGGCAACAATGTGCGGCAGCACTGTCACTCATTAAGCGTTTTGTTTTGGTGAGTGGGGGCCCTGGAACGGGCAAGACCACTATGGTGGTGAATTTGCTGGCGTGTTTATTAAGCCAGAAACCCAATACCCGAATTGTATTGGCGGCACCTACCGGTAAAGCAGCGGCGCGCATGTTAGAGGCCTTGCGTAAACGCGCGCAGACCCTGCCTGAATCACTTCGCGCAGGTTTGCCATCATCCGCGAGTACCGTGCATCGATTGCTAGGGTTTAACCCCCGACGTCAGGGGTTCGTTCATGATGCTGCGCATCCTTTGCTGTTAGATGTTCTGGTAGTGGATGAAGCTTCCATGCTGGATTTGTCATTAGCAACACACTTACTTGAGGCGGTTCCGAAACATGCACGGGTGATTCTTCTCGGAGATAAGGATCAGTTGGCTGCTGTGGAGTCGGGTGCCGTTTTTGCAGAGCTTAGTTCACAGAATAGTTTCTCGCCTCAAACCGTTCAGCGTCTTGCAAGCTTGATGGATGTCGCCCCTGAAAAGTTAGAAGGCTTCACTTCGTATTTTAAGACCTCTGAACCTACTGGAGGTGATTCTGGTCTGTTAGATAGCGTGGTGTGGTTCACCAAGCAGCATCGTTTTTCGGAAGACTCTGCCATTGGTCGAGTGGCAGCTGCGCTCCGAGAGGGAAAGGAGGAGGCTGTCTTGGCGATGTTGAAAGCCCCGCGTTGCTGCGAGATGGGTTTGCAATGGCGTATTCCAGATCCACGCACAAAACGCCCTGGTGATGAAGAGCTTTCATTGTTTTATGAAGGCTATGCTGAATATTGGGCAGCAGTGCGGGGCGCTAGTTACCAAGATAAAGCCAAGGTTTTAGAGGTATTTGACCGCTTCCGAGTCCTTTGTGCAGTAAGACAAGGCGCATGGGGGGCGGAGCAATTGGCTCAAAAAATAGAAGAAAAAGCGCGTGCTGTACTACTACCGCCCGAAGAGCGAGGCTTTGAGAGTGCTTGGTATCCTGGGCGCCCAGTGATGATTTTGCGCAATGATGCGCAACTCAAGTTATTTAATGGTGATATTGGGATTGCCTTAGTCGGCCCTGAGGGAGACTTACAGGTCTGCTTTCCTTCAATTGAGGACCCTGCTCTTCAAGATATGGAGCGTCGCTATGCCCCAGTTCGTCTTCCGCTGCATGAAACTGCGTATGCCATGACAATACACAAATCACAGGGCTCGGAACTCGAGCACGTTGCCGTGGTCTTTCCAAATGCACTCCCTTTGCAGTTGATCACGCGTGAGTTGCTTTACACAGGCATTACCCGGGCTAAGCAAAGCGTGTTACTGATTTCAAATGAAAAGACTTTACGTTTGGCTATTCAAACGCCCACTCAACGATCATCCGGATTGTTAGCGCGTGTATCAGAAGTTTCTGCAAGGAC
>CAIVHB010000030.1 GCA_903905585.1 uncultured Ferrovum sp.
GACGACGGTTCTGAGTTGTTTGGTCAAGGCACCACCCTTGCCAATGGTCAGAAAGCGGTCGATGGTTACCAAGCCTTAAGTGCTCTCGATACCAATAGCGACGGGGTCATCAATGCCCAAGATGCTCAGTTCAATGAGCTGAAGGTCTGGGTCGATACCGGTAACAGCAATGGCACTGCGACGGGTGTGCTGGAATCCTTGAGCCAAGCGGGTATTACCCAACTGAACCTGAATGCTCAAGCTTCAACGCAAACCAACAATGGCAACTTAGTGGGACTAGTGTCTAGCTTCCAGACTGCATCTGGAACTACAGGAACCATGGCCGACGTCTGGTTTGCAGCGCAATCCACACCAGGATTAACTTCTTCGGTCACGACCACCGCCAATTTATCGGCTGGGGCTCTGAGTTCCAATGTATCGGGATTGGCCACTGCCCTATCCAGCTTCAAGCAGTCAGGCAGTTCAATCATCAGCACAACTCTGACCACGCCTGCAACAACAGTTGCCCCCTCAACAGCACCAACCGGTTTACTCAGCGCTAACTTGGTCAGCACCATTACAGCACTGGGTCAGTTCAATGCCAATGGCCAGGCGCTCACGGCTTCGGGAAATGTAACGGCAAGTCAGGTACCGATTACCCTGAGTACCACAGGGGTCATCCATCCCTCACCGACAAACCTTGTTATCCCCACCAAAAAAAGCTGAGTAGATGCTATCTGAGTCAGCCACGCATGACTTTGAGTAATCTTGAAGCGCTAGACGTGCTGTCCAGAGAGTAGACTCAGTCTCTAACTCTCACTGATGATTAGATGGTTACCCAATGAATATTCAAAATGTGATGAAGCATTTACGCCGCACTTTATATTTGGTGGTATTGGCTGGTGCTGGACTTTTTGCAGGGTATACCTGGCTTTGTCTGCATTTGGTCTATTCCGAGGGCGAACGCGCGGGAGTCCTGCAAAAGCTCTCTTATAAGGGATGGGTATGTAAAACATGGGAAGGGGAATTGATGCTTACCCCTATTCCAGGGATCATTCCTGAGAAGTTTATCTTCACCATCCCTGATGATGCGGTGGCGACTAAGGTGAATACCTTGATTGGCCAGCGCGTTGCGCTCACTTACGAGCAACATCGAGGCATACCTTCTTCTTGCTTTGGTGAAACCCAGTATTACGTGCGCGATGTGAAAGTGGTGCGTAACCCCTAATGGTATATAGCCATAAAGTGAAGCATGACATCCGAGAGGCGATTCGCTTATGCAGCGCCATCGATGCGGTGAATGGTAATCCCCCCTTTTTACAGGGGTGCTAGAAGTACAAATATTTAGTCGCCCCTGAAGAATTCATTTTCATTCGGTCCGCAGGGTTAGTGTTTGGATATGGGTTATAGTTTGGCGAAGCCAATCATGCAAAGCCTTCTGAATTTGGTCTTTATGCGTGCAAGAAAGCAGGCGTAAAAAAGGCTTTACGCCTTTCTTCAGGATCATCCTAAGCAGCCATTTGATATTGAATCCCGCTGCACACAGCACTGCATGAATCCGATCCCCTGTTTCACCTTTCAGATGGCATCGATCCATCCTGTGATCTTGTTTGAGATGACCAATGATCGGCTCAATAGCCTGTCGTCTTGCGAGTAGCTTCACCTCAGATTCACTCAGTGACTTCTTTTTGCCTCGATGCGCAATGCGCACAGTGGGGTTATCTGAATCTACCCCGCGATAGCCCAAATCCACATACGCGTGCGCTGGAACTGCGCCTGTGTCCTGCATCAAGATGGTGGCTTGCTCTAGCTGTTCTCTGAGCGTATGGCCATCATAAGGGTTACCCGCAAAAGCACGTGTCCCAACGATTAAGTTGCCTCTCAACGTGGCAGCAATCCCAACCTTTGCTCCAAACTCATACGGGGTGCGGCTCTTACCCTTGTTGATACACTGCACTTCTGGGGCATGCCAGCTATACAGCTTGGCCAACCCTTCCGTCTTTCGCTTTTGCGATTGGATATAGACCCGGTAGGCTTTGGTCAATGTTTCGTCTAAGGCTGCTGGACGGACATCAAGCACTGATCCCTTGCGCGTGATCTCCCGGTACAACCTCCCCACAATCGTGCGCTGGCGCTTAATCGTTTTATGCATCCGCTTGTATTGCCTTGCATGGGCATAGCGCCCTGCTTGGTACCCTAGGGCTAGCCCTTCTTTGGCATAGGTTTGCTTAAGCTCAATGCCACTGGATTTAGCCGCTTCGACTAGTTTTAAGCGCGCCGTCTCAAGCAACTTACTATCGGTGGGATGTGAGATGGCTTTTTCTTGAACGGTCGAATCCACGATCACCGTAGCCAGTTCTTTCTTTGCAATCAATTTCAATGTCAGGGCTACGTTAATCGTTTGCGCTAACAGCTCTTCAACGCCCTCCTCACCTAGCGCACGACGAAAACGGACCAAAAGCGAAGGGTCACAAGGCCAACGATGCTCAAAGTATTCCAATCCAGAAAAGTATTGCCAGGTGGGTGTTTCAGCCCAACGTTCAACGACCCCTTCATCACTTTCATTGAAGGCATGCTTTAGATACATCAATGACACCATCAAGCGCATCGGCAATCGGGGGCGCCCGGCATGAGAAATGCCCGACCCAACTAAGGATGAAGTTGTTCCAAATAGATCCACATCTTCTAGTTTCCTTCCTTCTCGTACCTTACGCGCGAAAAGGTGGGCGATGGAGGCTTCGATTTCTTGCCAAGGCATGCGGGAAGCCAACACCGCAAGAGGATGACGCAATTCAATCATGTGATCTAAACGGCTGCGAAAGAAATCTGCGGTAGGCTCCATACTCTCCCCTCAAAAACTCCCAGAAAATAAGCACATTTCAAGATATATTGAGAGAAATCATAGCACAAAACAGCGCTAATATCTATATTAATCAATAAGATATGAATTTTTCAGGGGCGACTAATTAATATCGATATGGCGCTCCCAAGAGCGCGCGCCTTTACCATAAGAAATTAACATGGAAGAACGCCAGTCATGGTACTCATGAGTTGATAAACCGATTACATGATTTGGGAATCGGCTCCTAAAAAGTCGGACCTGATTTATTCA
>CAIVHB010000031.1 GCA_903905585.1 uncultured Ferrovum sp.
AAATGCCACCCCAGGCACCAAAACAAAATCCAGCTTGGCAGGTTCAATTTCTGGGCAGGATGAAGGATCTGGTTCACGCAGGCCCCAAACTCCCGAGACAAGATCCTGCTCTAAGGATTGTATCTGGCGTATTTCGAGTCTATTTTCTGCTTTCAGGATGCGGGGCAAGACCACCACTTTTTCCATGGACAATGCAGCCTCTACGAGTGGGGTGGGGTTAAATTCTGTTTTGATGCCCAAATACAATAGTACCGTCTTGGCTTTTTTCCATTCCGGCAATGAAGAAATGTTCACCAAGAGATCTACCGTGTAGGCTTGATGCGTATCCTGGCTAATGGCATCTCGCTGAGCCAGAATCTCCTGACGTAGACTATTTTTTGAAGTCGACATATTCATTCTCTCAAGACCAATCAGCCATCGCTTGATTGGGTAGCTTGCCTCCAAGTGACCGATTGCATTTCTTCTAATCTACTCACGGTGCGCACAAATTCTCCGCTTAAAGTGCCTTGAGGATACAGCGCGTCAAGCGCTGCTTCGGCAGATAAGGCGATCGGAACATGGTGATCGTAAAAAATATCGACTAGCCAAGTAAAGCGTCGCGCTTCAGCCGCTTGATCGGGGCCCATTCTGGGCACACCTGAGAGCATGAGTAATTGATAGCGTTCTGCCAGATACAGATAATCCATCTGCGATCTGGGCCCTCCGCAGAGGGTTGCAAAATCAAACCACACCACCTCATCAGTACGAGCCTTGACGGGCAGCACTCTGCCTAAAATAGACAGCTCAGAAGAAACGGGACCGGCACCTGTCGAATATTGATAAACAAGCGAGAGCCCCTGTTCTGCTGCTTCATCGAGCGGCATAAAAAACACTTGCTCTTGATCGAGCGAACGCATGCGGTGGTCAATGCCGCCATCGACACAAAGCACATCTAGGTTTTTTTCCAGCAAAGCAATCGCGGGTAGAAAACGCTCGCGCTGCAAACCATCAGGATATAGACGACTAGGGGGGTAATTACTGGTCAGCACCAAGACCACACCCAAAGAAAACAGTTGCTCGAGTAATCGTCCCAAAATCATCGCGTCGGCGATATCGCTGACATGAAACTCATCGAAGCACAGCACACGTGTTGACCTTGCTAAATCTTGCGCTACCGCCACTAAGGGGTCAGCCGTATGAGAGTGGGCATAGTGATTCAGCGCTGCATGCACCTCACGCATAAAAGGATGGAAGTGCATCCTTCTTTTTCTTGTATAGGGAAGCCCAGCAAAGAACGCATCCATCAATGCGCTTTTACCGCGCCCTACCCCACCATGCAAATATAGACCTCGTGGAGGAAGATGGCGCTGCGGTGCAAACGCTCTAGATAGAAGTCCACGAGGACGTTGCTTGAACGTAATCAGTGCCTGATGCAGGGCTTGCAAATACTCTACCGCACTGGCTTGGGCAGGATCAGGCTCAAAGCCCTCCCGTTGACTAAACTCCGCATACCAGTGCGCGGGCCCCTTTGAATCAATCACATGTTTAGGGCGCGACCATCCACAGCCAAGGCAGCCTCATGGAGGACTTCACCCAGCGAAGGATGGGCATGCACAATACGCGCAATATCTTCACTGCTTGCCGAGAACTCCATTGCCACCACGGCCTCTGCAATGAGTTCAGATGCAAAAGGGCCAACGATGTGCACACCCAAAATGCGATCGGTGACGGCATCTGCCAAGATTTTCACGAAGCCTGATGTTTCACCCAAGCTCTTCGCACGACCATTCGCTGCAAAGGGAAAACTCCCCACGCGGTACTTCACCCCAGCTGCTTTCAATGCCTGCTCGGTTTGCCCCACCCAAGACACCTCAGGGGCGGTGTAGATCACCCAAGGAATGTGGTTGAAGTCGATATGAGGCTGTTGGCCGGCGATACGCTCTGCAACGGCCACGCCCTCTTCCTCGGCCTTATGCGCCAGCATGGGGCCACGCACACAATCACCCACCGCCCAGATGCCGGGCACTGTCGTCGCGCAGTGACCATCTACGGGAACGAAACCACGCTCATCCGTTGCAAGCCCTACCTGATCGAGCTGCAGTCCTGTCGTGAAAGGTGCGCGCCCTACCGCAACGATTAATTTATCCACTTCGATGGAGAGCGCTTGGCCAGCCTGTTCATAGCCAACGGTCAATCCTTTCTTGGTTTTCTGAACAGAAGTGACCTTAGCACCCAATTCGATGCGCATGCCCTGATCTTTGGTCAGAATTTTATGGGCTTCTTTAGCCAGGCCTTCATCAGCCGCCATGAGGAAGCCTTCCATCGCTTCAAGCAAGGTGACTTCAGAACCCAAGCGACGCCACACACTGCCCATCTCAAGACCAATCACACCAGCACCGATCACCCCCAAGCGTTTAGGCGTTTCAGTCAGCGCCAATGCACCCGCATTATCGAGTACATCAATATTGTCGACAGGGGCAGAGGGAATCGCACGTGGCACAGAACCCGTCGCAATGATCACGTTTTTAGCTGTCACTGCTGTGATTTTGTCGCCGTCCACCGCTTCGAGCACAGTCAAATCACCCTTTCGTCCAGTGAATCTTCCCACCCCATGAATAGAGGTCACTTTATTTTTTTTGAACAAGTAGGCTACACCTGAGGTGAGCTGATCCACGATCTTGTCTTTGCGTTTTTGCATGGTGGGCACATCCATCGCCACCGATCCCAGTTGAATGCCATGCTCAGCGAATTGATGCGAAGCACGCTCAAAGTTTTCTGACGACTCCAGCAAAGCTTTAGAAGGAATACAGCCCACATTCAAGCAGGTTCCACCCAAACTTGGCTTACCCTTGGCATTCTTCCATGCATCAATACAGGCCACAGACATCCCTAACTGAGCAGCACGCACCGCTGCGATATAGCCGCCAGGTCCACCACCCACCACCACTACGTCAAAGGTATCCATCGTGTTCTCTCTTATCCGCTCAGGCTTATAGGTCAAGTAGCAGGCGTGCTGGATCTTCCAGCGCATCTTTGATCGCAACCAAGGTCAATACCGCTTCCCTGCCATCAATAATGCGATGGTCATAGGACATGGCGAGATAATTCATGGGGCGAATCACAATTTGGCCTTTCTCAACCACGGGGCGCTCTTTCGTGGCATGTACACCTAAAATCGCAGATTGAGGAGGGTTAATGATAGGGGTTGAAAGCATCGAACCAAACACTCCGCCGTTCGAGATCGAGAACGTACCGCCGGTCAGTTCTTCAATTCCCAACTTTCCGTTCTGTGCGCGCTGACCAAAATCGGCAATCGCTTTTTCAATTTGAGCGATCGACATTTGATCGGCATCGCGCAAGATTGGGACCACCAAACCGCGCGGCGAACCCACTGCAATACCAATATCAAAATAACCGTGATACACAATATCGTTCCCATCAATCGAGGCGTTCACGACAGGATATTTCTTCAGCGCATGGACTGCGGCACGCACGAAGAACGACATAAAGCCCAGTTTGACGCCATGCTCTTTTTCAAAGGCATCTTTGTAGCGATTACGCAGATCCATCACAGGCTGCATATTGACCTCGTTGAAGGTCGTTAAAATGGCAGCCGTAGATTGCGATTCCACCAAACGCTCAGCCACACGCTGACGCAATCGAGACATGGGGACACGTTCTTCGGGACGGGACGCCATCGCGCGTTGCAAGCTACTCACTTGAGCGGGCATGGGCGTGGGTGACAATGTTTTGGTGTGTGTGGCAGCGGATGCCAGAGCCGTTGCAATGGCAACAGGCTGCGCAGAGGAACCTGCTAGGTGTGCTGCGACATCGGGCTTGGTGATTCGACCGCCACGACCTGAACCCGCCACATCATCGGGATGGATTCCGGCTTCCGCCATCGCTTTACGTGCTGCAGGCATCGCAACCGCAGAGGATGCTGCAGGTGCAGATGCGGTAGCCGGAACAGATGCCGGAGGCGCTTTGC
>CAIVHB010000032.1 GCA_903905585.1 uncultured Ferrovum sp.
TCAAACAGGCTGCAGGGTTGATACCCAATCAAACCATGCTCATCAATACGATCCCTTTGCCTATCCCCCGTTAATGGGGTAGAGCCAGTGATTCATTGTGTTGAGTGAATGCCTATCCCCCGTTGATGGGGAAGAGCCAAGTCATCTTGTTGTGTTGGTGCCCGAGGCCGGACTCGAACCGGCACACCTTGCGGCGGGGGATTTTGAGTCCCCTGCGTCTACCAATTCCGCCACCCGGGCAGGTGAGAATCTGAAACGAAGCCCACAATTATGCTCTAAGGCTTTGAGAAGCGCAATCGAGTGTGGGTAATCAGCTAGAATGTGAGCCCTTTGAACGCTTTTATGACCCCCCATTTTGCTGCTCTCCGACTTTGACTACTTTTTACCTGATGATTTGATCGCGCGCCATCCAACGGCGCAGCGTGGTTTGAGTCGTTTATTAGACTTGCGAGGAGAGCAGTCATTAGATACTCAATTTTCTGCATTCTTAGACATGTGCGATCCCGGAGATTTGTTGGTGATGAATGACACGCGGGTGGTGAAAGCGCGTTTGCTTGGTCGAAAAGAAAGTGGCGGCAAGGTGGAAGTGATGTTGGAGCGCCCTCAGCCTGATGGGAGTTGGTTGGCGATGTTGCGAGCCAGCCACACACCTGTAGTGGGTAGCCTTCTGTATTTCGGAAATAAGGACGAGGTGTGTTTAGAAATGCGGGGGCGGGTAGGGGATTTATTTCTCTTGAAACTGAAGTCTGGTGCTCAGAGCATGGAAGCGGTGATGCGTGAGCACGGGCAGCTTCCCTTACCTCCCTATATGGAACGCCCCCCTGAGCAGGACGATGAAGATCGCTATCAAACTGTTTACGCCCAGGATCCGGGAGCGGTGGCAGCGCCTACTGCGGGTTTGCATTTTTCAGAGGAGTTCTTAGAAGCACTGAAAAACAAAGGGGTTGAGATTCAATTTGTGACCTTGCATGTAGGGGCAGGAACTTTTCAGCCGGTGCGCGTTGAAAATGTTGCAGCACACCGTATGCATCCTGAACGCTATTTCATTCCGAAATTAACGATGCAGGCAGTGCAAAAAGCCAAAGTCGAAAACCGCCGAATCACAGCGGTAGGGACCACCAGCCTTCGAGCTTTAGAGGCTGCTGCTGCTGAGGCTCAGAATGCAGAGTGGATGGCTGAAAAGGGCGATACGCGCCTTTTTATTACGCCTGGGTATGGCTTCAAAGTAGTGGATCGCTTGCTCACTAATTTCCATTTACCGAAATCAACCTTACTGATGTTGGTGCAAGCCTTTGGCGGAGTAGAACGTTTAAAACAGGCCTATGAGCATGCTGTTCAAGAGCGTTATCGTTTCTTTAGTTATGGTGATGCGATGGTGATTGATCGTATGGCATTAGAATAAATTTGGATATTTTCGTAACCAAAAAGATGGATTTCCTCTTTTGAGAACTGATGATGTATTTTTCGCTATTAGCTGAAGATGGTTTAGCCCGCCGTGGCACACTGGAATTACCCCATGGCTTAGTGGAGACGCCGGCCTTTATGCCGGTGGGCACTTACGGCACGGTGAAAGGGCTCTCTCCTCTTGAGGTCAAACAATTAGGCGCGCATATCCTGCTCGGCAATACTTTTCATCTCTGGTTAAGACCGGGGTTGGAAGTGATTGAGGCGCATGGAGGCTTGCATGGATTTATGGGCTGGAATGGCCCAATTCTCACCGACTCGGGGGGGTTTCAGGTATTTAGTTTGGGTGACCTTAGGAAGATCACGGAAGCAGGGGTGACTTTTCGTTCCCCTATTAATGGCGATGCCTTGTTTCTGGATCCCGAAGAATCGATGCGTATTCAGAAAGTATTGAATTCAGACATCGTGATGGCTTTCGATGAGTGCACGCCTTATCCCGCAGACTATGAAACCGCCAAACAGTCGATGGAAATGAGTATGCGTTGGGCCGAGCGCAGTAAACGTGCGCATGAGGGGAATTCCAACGCGCTATTCGGAATTGTGCAGGGTGGGATGTATGAAGACTTACGTGAGTGGTCAGTCAAGGTGCTCGTTGACCTTGATCTTCCGGGTTATGCCGTGGGTGGTTTGTCGGTTGGCGAACCAGCAGAGGACAGAGCGAGGATTCTTGCGCATACACCGCAGCTTTTACCTAAAGAAAAACCGCGCTATTTGATGGGGATGGGTACGCCAGAGGATATTGTAGATGCCGTCTCGCATGGCGTGGATATGTTGGATTGTGTGATGCCCACTCGAAACGCTCGAAATGGTTGGCTATTTACCCGTCATGGAGATATCAAGATACGTAATGCCAAGTACAAGCAAGATACGAGTCCTTTAGATGCTGATTGCTCCTGCTACACATGTAAACATTTCTCACGGGCCTATTTGCATCATTTGCAGCAAGCCAAGGAAATTTTGGGAGCAAGGCTGAATACGATCCATAACTTGCATTACTACCAAGATTTAATGTGTGGTTTGCGTAAGGCAATTCAGGCCGGTAATTTAGCGGAATTCCGTGCAGAGTTTCAGCGTCAGCGTGCCGTGTTAAACTCGTGAGTTACCGTTTATAGAGAAATCAATTATGTTTATTACCGACGCATTTGCAGACGCCTTTGGTGGCTCAGGCTCACCTATCGCAGAGCTCACTAGCTTCCTGCCCATCATTGTGATGTTTGCGTTGTTATATTTCCTGATGATTCGTCCTCAAATCAAAAAGCAAAAAGAAGTCGCTACCATGCTAAGTAGCTTGAAAAAAGGCGATGAAGTAGTGGCTGGCGGAGTTCTTGGGCGTATACAAGCTTTAGAAGATAACTATTTGGATCTTGAAATTGCCAAAGGCACGGTTGTTAAAGTGCAACGTCAAGCTGTCACCGCCTTGCTCCCTAACGGTACCCTCAAATGAATCGTTTTCCTCTGTGGAAAAACACGGTCATTGCGATCGCGTTGCTCCTCGGCTTGCTCTACACACTGCCCAATTTCTTTGGGCAGTCTCCCGCTGTTCAGGTTTCACCATTGGCTGCGAATGCTAAGCCTGATGATGCACTGAGGGCGCAAGTTGCTGCAGCGCTACTCAGTTCAAATGTTCCTGCCATCGGGACTTCGATGGAGGCAACCAGTATTAGAGTGAAGTTTGCTGATACGGATGCGCAGTTGAAAGCGCGTGATGTATTGGATAAAGCCTTGAATCCTGAAGGGCAGCAGGCTGCTTTTGTAGTGGCGCTGAATCTTGTATCCAATGCTCCTTCCTGGATGGAATCGATGGGTGCGCTGCCTATGTACTTAGGCCTCGACTTGTCGGGCGGCGTTCATTTCTTGCTGCAAGTAGACATGAAAGCTGCAATTAATAAACGTATTGATGCTGCAACAAATGAAGTTCGCTCTCAATTGCGAGATGCACGTGTGTTTTACTCGGGTATTAGCCGAGATGGAAGTCGGATCATTGCACGTTTTCAAGAACCTGCTCAGCGCGATGCTGCAAACAAATTACTCGAAAAAATGTTTCCTGATTTCACCTTTAGAAGCGAGGGTGAGGGGCAGGATCTGAGTATCTCTTTGACTTTGCGTCCTGAAGCATTTAAAGGGATTCAAGACTCTGCTTTAAAACAAAATATTCTGGCACTGCGTAATCGTGTGAATGAGTTAGGCGCAAAAGAACCCATCATTCAGCAGCAGGGTGAAGATCGCATCATCGTTCAGTTACCTGGTGTGCAAGATACCGCCAAGGCCAAAGAAATTATTGGCCGCACCGCCAGCCTTGAGATCAGATTGGTGGATGAAGAGCACCCCGGCCCTGCGTCTATGACTGAACCTGCCCCCTTTGGCGATGAGCTGGTGGTAGAGCGAAGAGGTGTTCCTGTATTTGTGAGGAAACAGGTTGTTCTGACGGGCGAAGTGATCACGGATGCTTCTGCTGGATTTGACTCTCAGTCTAGTCGTCCTTCAGTGAATATCAGCATGGATGGTAAAGGTGCGCGCATTATCAAACAGGTGTCACGCGAGAACTTAAAAAAGCGTATGGCGATTCTGTTGATTGAGAAAACACGAACTGAAGCAATCAGTGTTGCGACAATTCAGGATGAGCTTGGCGCTCGCTTCCAGATTACTGGCTTATCTAGCCCTAAAGAAGCCAATGATCTGGCGCTATTGCTGCGTGCAGGGGCCCTTGCTGCACCGATGGAGTTCTTAGAAGAGCGTACGGTCGGCCCAAGCCTTGGAGCTGAGAATATTGCTCGAGGTTTTCATTCCACTTGGATTGGCTTTGCTGCAATCAGTGTTTTCATGATTGCTTACTACATGTTGTTTGGTTTGATCTCGGTGGTGGCTTTGGCTACGAACGTTCTGTTCTTAGTGGGTTTGCTTTCGTTGCTTCAGGCAACACTGACTCTGCCGGGTATGGCTGGTATCGCCCTCACAGTGGGTATGGCGATTGATGCTAATGTGCTGATTAATGAACGTATTCGTGAAGAACTGAGAAACGGTAACTCCCCAGCGGCTTCAATTTTTGCTGGATATGACCGCGCTTTTGCCACGATTTTTGATTCGAACGTAACCACAGGTATTGCAGGCATTGCGCTTTTTGCTTTTGGCTCGGGTCCAGTAAAAGGCTTCGCGGTCGTGTTGGTGCTGGGTATTTTGACCTCGATGTTTAGCTCGGTTTTAGTCTCAAGGGCCTTGGTGAACTTGATCTATGGACGTGCACGCAAAATCGAAAAGCTCTCTATTGGAAATACACAATGGCGTGAAGAAGCGCCCCCACAGTCATAAATCGGGTCAGTCATCATTTACAAATGGGTCACTGACCCAAGCAGGAGCCGTTAGGAATGGAGTTTTTCCGGATACGTAAAGACATCCCCTTTATGAGTTGGGGGCGCTACACCACAGCAATTTCCTTGCTGACTTTTTTGCTGGCTGTTTTTTTTCTTCTCACCAAAGGGCTGAATCTATCCGTTGATTTTACCGGTGGCACGGTGATGGAAGTACATTATGGTCAGCCTGCTGATGTGCAGAGTATTCGCGGCGCGCTTTCTACCCTGGGGTTTAATGACGCCAGTGTGCAGAATTTTGGAACTTCGCGTGATGTGTTGATTCGATTGCCAATTAAGCAGGGTTTATCGAGCGCACAGTTATCTGACCAAGTGATGCAGAAACTTCTGCAAGCCGATCAAAGCGCTAAGATGCAGCGCGTGGAGTTTGTGGGGCCTCAGGTAGGGGATGAATTGGTGCGTGATGGATCGGCTGCCCTGCTGTTCGTATCGATCGGAATCATGTTGTATCTGGCTATCCGTTTTAAGTGGCGGCCTGCTGTTGCCACCATTGTTGCAAACTTGCATGACGTCATCATCATATTAGGTTTTTTTGCCTTCTTCCAATGGGAGTTCAGTCTCTCGGTTTTAGCAGCTGTCCTGGCTATTTTGGGTTACTCGGTTAATGAATCGGTGGTGGTCTTTGACCGTGTGCGGGAGAACTTCAGAAAAATGCGGGGAGCTTCAGTTGCTGTTGTGATTGATAACGCGATTACACGTACGATGAGCCGGACAATTATTACCCACGGCTGTACCCAGTTGATGGTGACCTCGATGCTGTTTTTTGGGGGTGAGGCATTGCACTATTTCGCTTTAGCTCTGACGATCGGAATTATCTTCGGTATTTATTCTTCGGTACTGGTTGCAAGCCCAATCGCGATGTGGCTTGGCATGACGCGTGATGATTTTGTCCATGTGGAGAAAAAGCAGGAGGTCATTCGCCCTAGCGAAGAAGTCTAGGCGAATAAACCCATGCTCGAGATACTCGGTCACCTCGATCAAAGTCTGCTCGCGTTGATCAAAGACTATGGCTTTTGGTCTTATTTCATTCTTGGGGCCATTGTTTTTGGTGAAACGGGCTTAGTCGTTTTGCCCATGCTGCCCGGTGATTCTTTATTATTCGTCACGGGAGCTGCTGCTGCGAGTGGGGCAATTGATATTGGAAGCATTATCATGGTTTTAAGCTTTGCTGCTACGCTTGGGAATCTGAGTAATTTTTATATAGGTCGTTGGGTGGCTCCGCACTTGTTTAAAAATGCCCATTCACGCTGGCTGAATCCAGATTACCTAGCAAGAACCCATGCATTCTATGAGAAGCATGGTGGTAAGACGGTCATTCTTGCGCGTTTCATTCCAATTGTTCGTACCTACGCCCCTTTTGCGGCAGGTTTAGGAACAATGGAAGCCCATCGATTCCAAATTTATAGCGGAGTGGGTGCAGTCACTTGGGTGGGAACGATGGTTGGAGCAGGGTATTTATTTGGCGATATCCCACTGATTAAAGGCAACCTTTCTTTAATCAGTCTTGGAATTATTGTTGTGACCTTATTACCCGCCATGATTGCGGGTTTGCGATCTTCGCGCACCTAAGCAACAAAAAGCTTAATGATTTTTAAGCCAGGCGTTTAGCCAATACCGACGCGAGTCCGATATAGCTTTCAGGCGTCATGTTAGAAAGACGCTCGCGCTCGTATTCAGGAATTGGAAGCGTTGCCAGAAACTCTTTCAGCATGGCTTCATCGACGGCCTTGCCGCGCGTGAGAGCTTTCAGCCGATCGTAGGGATTATCAAGACAATACTTGCGCATAATAGTCTGTATGGGTTCGGCTAGCACTTCCCAAGCTTGCGATAAATCAGCATGAATCCGAATAGGATCAGCCTCAAGTTTATCTAAGCCCCGTACACAACTGTCATAGCCTAGCAGCGCATATCCTAGCCCTACACCCAAATTACGCAGCACCGTTGAGTCCGTGAGATCACGCTGCCATCTTGAGATGGGTAACTTTTCAGCAAGGTGTCGTAAGACAGCATTACTTAAACCCAAGTTGCCCTCTGAGTTTTCAAAGTCGATGGGGTTCACTTTGTGCGGCATGGTGGAAGAACCCACTTCGCCTGCTTTAGGACGTTGGCGGAAATAGCCTAGTGATATGTAACCCCAGATGTCACGATCTAAATCTATCAAAACCGTATTTATTCGGGCAAAAGCATCCATCCATTCAGCAATTCCATCGTGCGGTTCGATTTGGGTGGTATAGGCATTAAATTCAAGACCATGGTCTGCAACAAATGTTGTACATAAGGCTTCCCAATCTAGCTCAGGATACGCCGCAAGATGCGCATTGTAGTTACCTACAGCACCATTCATTTTTCCGGGCATAGTGAGAGCTGAAAGTTTGAGGCGTGCCTTGGAAAGCCTTCGAGAAACATTTGCCATTTCTTTACCCAGTGTAGTGGGCGTGGCAGTCTGGCCGTGTGTTCGGGCTAGCATTGCTAAGTCAGCATGCTTTAATGACAGCGCATTCAAGCGCTCTATGATGCTATCAATTGCAGGTAATAGAACTTGATCTCGGGCATGGGTCAACATCATGCCGTGGCAAAGATTGTTGATGTCTTCTGAAGTACAGGCAAAATGAATGAACTCACCGGCACGCACGATCTCAGGATTGTCCGCAAGCTTTTCGCGCAGCCAGTATTCCATTGCCTTCACATCATGGTTGGTGCGTATTTCTATAGCTTTGATCTGCGCGGCATCGGATTCTGAAAAACTGCTGACCAGTTCCTGCAATTGATCTAGGGTTTCAACTGAAAATGGCTGAATTTCGGCAATATCTTTGCATGCTGAAAGGGTTGTAAGCCAATCCACTTCTATCTGAACACGATAACGAATCAGGGCGAATTCACTGAAGAATGGGCTGAGTACTTCGGTTCGGGATCGGTAACGGCCATCGAGGGGAGAAAGGGCGTTTAAAGCGTTTAGGGACATCAGGCGTGGCCTCGAAGACAGAAAAAACAATTTATTTATTATTCTACCACCCCAGTCATCAGTACTCATCAGGCGCACTTTCGATGCATTGATCTGATGTGCTTTTTTGCAACAAAAAAAGTTGAATGATGGTGTTGAGGATAGGTGGAAAGGAGTCGTTAATAAGGGGAGTGATATACTTGTAACAATAGACAAAGCTGGAACGCTAATGAAATTATTCGCAAGTCATACAAGTCCCTACGCACGCAAGGTGCGCGTGGTATTGATTGAGAAACGTCTGGAGTGTGAGTTAATTCCCACCGATGTTTCGGTACCGAATAACCCTTCACTTGAATTTAATCCTTTAGGTAAAGTACCCGTCCTGGTTTTGGATGATGGTACACCTGTGCATGATTCAGCCGTCATCACAGAGTATTTAGATACGGTTACTCCAGTAGGTCGTTTGATCCCTGATGATGCTCGCCCACGTATGTTGGTGAAACGTTGGGAAGCGATTGCAGATGGCCTGCTCGATGCGGGTGTCTTATTGATCATGGAAAGCCGCCGTCCTCAGAATGAGCGCAGTCCCGCTTGGATTGAACGTCAATACGGAAAAATTCAGCGCGCCTTGCAGCAGATGTCAGATGACCTGGGTGAACGTAATTTCTGTTTTGGCGAAAGTTTTTCTCTTGCTGACGCTGCAGTGGGTTCTGCACTTTTCTTTTTAGATTTTCGTTTTCCCAATATTGCATGGCGTGAGCACTATCCTAATCTGGTGCACTTTGCTGAAAAACATCAGCATCGAAAATCCTTTGAAGAAACACAGCCTCCTGCATCCATGGCCTTGGCGCAGCCTCCCGCGATTGGTTCGAGCAAGTTTCCTAATGAAAAGTTGGATGAAGTTGAACCAGAAGTGATCCCCTCAGAGATGGCTAAGAAACCCGTAGCCAAGAAGCCTAAAAAAGTAAATTAGGATAGTTGAGGCTGAACTTCAGAGTATTCACATTAAGAACTGTCTGATAGAAGTTTTAGTTTGCTGAAATAATCCCGCCTCCGAGACAGATTTCTTCGCGATATAAAACTCCGAACTGTCCGGGGGTGATCGCCCATTGTGCTTGATTAAACTTGAGGTGAACGGATTCATCCTCTCTAAGCGTTAAACGGCATGAGATGTCCTGCTGGCGATATCGCAATCGAGCGCTGAGCCCGACATCCTTGGGAATGCGATTGGCGATCCAAGAGCAATCTTCAAGGATGACTTCGTGCTTGAATAAGGCCGGATGATCATGGCCTTGAACTACATACAAGATATTCTTTTGCATGTCCTTCCCGCTGACATACCAAGGTAAGCCTGCTCCGCCAATTCCCAAGCCTTGGCGTTGCCCAACGGTATGAAACATCAATCCATGATGTTGCCCTAGCACTTTACCCTCTGGTGTTTGCATCGGGCCTGGATGACCTTGCAGATAGCGCCCCAAAAACTCTTTAAATGGGCGCTCACCGATAAAGCAAATACCCGTGCTATCGCGTTTATCGTGCACGGCAAGGCCGGCGTCTTTAGCAATATCACGCACTTGTGGTTTAGGAATTTCACCCACAGGAAATAGCACGCGGGCTATTTGCTCTTGTGATAATCGATGCAAAAAATAACTTTGATCTTTGTTGGAGTCGAGGCCTCTTAGTAGTTCTGTGCCTTGCTCTGAGCGCCTTACGCGGGCGTAGTGGCCTGTTGCAATCCAATCTGCACCTAAGCTAAATGCGTGGTCTAGAAAGGCTTTAAATTTGATTTCAGTGTTACATAGGATGTCGGGATTAGGCGTGCGGCCGGCTTTGTACTCAGCAAGAAAATATGAAAAAACGCGTTGTTGGTACTCTGCACTGAAATTAACTGCCTCGATATCAATTCCGATTTGATCGGCTACGCTTGCTGCATCAACGAGGTCTTCTCGGGCATTGCACTCTTCGTCGTCTTCCCAGTTTTTCATAAAAACCCCGACAACCTCGAAGCCTTGCTGTTTGAGTAACAGGGCGCTGACTGCAGAGTCAACTCCACCTGATAGGCCAACTACAACTCGGTCGCCTTGTTTAGGGATGGGAGAGGATGACGGGGAGGGCATGGTGGGTCAATAATAAACAAAAACGGGCAGGGATACCCCCTGCCCGTTTGGGTGTGAACGACTGGAATTACTTGGCTGCAGCAGCGTCAGCGGCAGGTGCAGCGACTTTCTTGGATTTTTTGTGTTTCTTTTTAGCATGCTTGATTGCGGGCTCAACAGCAGGAGCGGCTGGGGCAGCAGCTGGGGCAGCAGCAGGAGCGGAAGGAGCGTCAGCGGCGATGGCTGAGAAGGTCATGCCAATGAAGGAGGAGGCGATCAGGGTAGACAATAACTTATTCATTTTAAATCCTTTAGTGGAAAAGTCCGGTTGGGACGAATCTGGTGTCAGACACCGTATCGTATATAACGCTAACGTTAAAAATCGGTTGACCCAGCATGAAAACCGGAGCTTATTTTAGCATCTCGCCAAGTTCCTGTGGGGAGACCTTCTAGACTATAAGGGCCTACAGACCAGCGAATGAGGCGGAGCGTTGGGAGACCTACCGCAGCGGTCATTCTTCGCACCTGCCGATTGCGGCCTTCCCTGAGTGTTATTGAAATCCATGAGGTGGGTATGGTGGTTCGAACGCGAATAGGTGGCGTGCGTTCCCATAAGGTCTCTGGAGGTATGATCCGCATGACTTCAGCGGGGAGCGTTAAACCATCATTTAAGCGGATGCCCTTGGCGAGCGCCTGAAGCGCAGCGTCATCTGCTAAACCTTCTACTTGCACCCAGTAGGTTTTGGGCCATTTGTGCTGTGGGTCGGTTATTTTTTTTTGAAGCTGGCCGTCGTTGGTGAGGAGTAACAAGCCTTCGCTATCGGTGTCTAGTCGGCCAGCAGGGTAAATATCGGGAATGGGAATAAACTCTTTAAGAGAAGGGTGGCCTTCACTTTGACTAAATTGACAGATCACGCCCATGGGTTTGTTGAACATCACTAGTCTGGACGGGCCACGATCTCTGGGTGTTGGGTCTCTCGTCAACGGGTCTTTGAGGGGGCGCTGGAATGATTGCACCTGGGAGGCAGGCGAAGCGCGAGGACGCCTGTTACCTCCATCCTTTTTTTGATTTTTACGCTCGCTCAGGGAATGACCTCATAGGCTGGCAGCGTTAGGAATTCAGCGAAATCATCCGCTGCGGTAAGTTGATCAAACATGACGGCCGCTTCTTGATATTTGCCCGCAGCCCAACGTACTTCTCCAATTTCTTGATGCACGGCCTCGAGTTCTTGCGGCAGTAATGTGCGGAATAATTCAATGGTGACTTTGCGACCATCTTCCAATATACCTTTGGGGCTGTGAATCCAGTGCCAAATCTGAGCGCGCGAAATTTCTGCGGTAGCGGCATCTTCCATTAAATTGAAAATGGGAACGCAGCCAACCCCTGCAATCCATGCGCCCATATATTGCAGAGTAATATTGATATTCATGCGCAAACCCACTTCAGTAATGGGTGAGCGCGGTTCAAATTTTGTCAGATCAGCAGCCGTGCTCTGTACATCATCGCGCTGACGACTGATTTGATTGGGGGTGGGCATTTCGCGATCAAATACTTCTTTTGCTGTGGCCACTAAACCTGGGTGCGCTACCCAGGTGCCATCAAAGCCATCGGTGACTTCGCGCAACTTGTCCGAGCGAACTTTATCTAGGGCTTTTTCATGGGCGACGGGATCGTTTTTAATCGGGATTTGAGCTGCCATGCCGCCCATTGCAAATGCTCCACGCTTATGACAAGTTTTTACGAGCAATAGCGCGTAGGAACGCATGAAGGGGGA
>CAIVHB010000033.1 GCA_903905585.1 uncultured Ferrovum sp.
ATTGGCAAGGGTGGTGCCTTGACCAAACAACTCAGAACCGTCGTCGAGGGTATTCGAGTGATTGGTATCCATCACTAGCAAGCCTTGGCCTTCGGCAATCCAGCCTGTGTGCATGGCTTTGCCATTACCCAAGAGATCAAAGTTCACGCCGTCGTTGATGTTGGTAGTTTGTATACCCTTTCCCGTCAGATCTAAAACAATGGGACTCACCAGAAGTGTTTTGATTTGAGCAGTGGTCAAAGTCGTTAAATTATCCGTCACCAAAGCCGACATTTGAGCGCTAGTAAAATATTTGAGCTGGGAAAGTGAAAGACCATAGTTCAACTGAGATGTCGTCATCGCTGAGATATCTGCAGTCGAGATAGAGAGTATTTGTGCCCGAGATAAATGGCTTAGCTGAGTATTGGTGAAGCCGTTTTGGAATTGATCGCTATTGATATTAGCGATTTGTGAGTTAGTGAGATATTGAATCTGATAGGTACTGATGCTACCAAATTGGGTAACAGAAAGTGCGTTGAGCTGTGTGCTCGTTAAAGCAGTTATTTGGACATTGTTCAGCGCAGTGAGCTGAAGAGTAGTCAGTCCAGTTGAGATTTGATCATAACTCAGATTGGCTATTTGCGATTTACTTAGGAATAGAATCTGGCTCGTTGTGAGGCTTGCAAATTGATCAACACTGAGCGCATTCAACTGGGCACTGCTTAGAACAGGAATTTGCTTACTGGTCAAAGAACTGATTTGTGTTGAAGTGAGGCTAGCGCTGATCTGATCAATATTCAGATTAGCAATTTGCGTATTGGTCAGGGATTGAATCTGGCTGGTTGTTAGGGTGCCAAATTGATCAACAGACATCCCATTTAGCTGGGTGCTGGTGAAGGCATTGATTTGTTTGCTGGTTAGCGCTTTAAGTTGGGTACTGGTGAAATTGCTATTAATTTGATCATTACTTAACTGCGAAATTTGTAAAGTAGTCAAAGATTGAATTTGGCTTGTCAACAAAATGCCAAATTGATCGGCACTCAAAGTAGCGAGTTGAGTGCTTGTCAAAGCAATAATTTGTTTGCTGCTCAGCGCATCTAACTGATTAGTCGTGATGCTGGATGTAATTTGATCTGCATTTAAAGCGGAAACCTGAGCAACCGAAAGTGATTGAATTTGAGCTGTGCTGAGACTGCCAAATTGAGTAGCAGATAAAGTATTCAGTTGCAGACTGGTCAGCGCAACAATTTGTTTAGTGGTGAGAGCTTGAAGTTGATCGGTCGTTAAGCTTGTCGTGATTTGATCAGTATTCAATGATGCAATCTGAGCGGTACTAAAGTACTGAATCTGGGCCGAGCTAATGCTACTGAATTGATCCACATTCAATGCACTAATTTGAGCGCTACTCAGGGAGGTTATCTGTTTGCTGTTGAGTGCTTGAATTTGAATTGTGGTGAGATTCAGGCTGATCTGATAAGTGCTGAGTTTGGCGATCTGTGTGGAAGTCAGACTTTGAATCTGGCTCGTTGTTAAGCTATTAAATTCATCGGCTGTTAAGGTATTGAGTTGGTTGCTTAATAAGACAGAGACTTGGCTAGATACCAGTGCTTGAATATCAGCAGTCGTAAAGCCTAAGTTCATTTGAGCAGTCGTTAATGCGAGCAACTGCTTGGTAGTAAGCGATGCGATTTGATCAGTGGTGAATCCTGTATTGATTTGATTGCTACTTATTTTAGATATTTGTGATGTCGTGAAACTTTGAATTTGGCTACTATTCAAAGCGCCGAACTGACTTGCAGTTAAAGTATTGATCTGATTGCTCGTCAAAATCACTATCTGATTGGTGAACAGATCGCTAATTTGATAGGCAGATAATCTGTTAATAGAAATGTCTGAGGGATCAATGGCTGAAATTTGCGCAGTGGTCAGGCTTTGAAGTTGTTTAGCGCTCAGAGCGTTAAATTGTTCTGATGAAAAACTATTCACCCCCTCAGTAGTGAAAGCAATGATTTGCTTAGTACTTAAGCCCCTAATTTGTAACGTTGTGAGCGCTAAAGAAATCTGATCGGTGCTAAGAGCTGCAATCTGGTTAGCAGTGAAGCCACGAATCTGAGCGGATGAAAAAGTACTGAATTGATCGGTGGCAAGGAGATTGAGTTCAGCGGTGGTAAAAGCAGAAACTTGTTTGGAGCTTAAAGCTGATATTTGGTCTGTAGTTAAGCCTAATGTTAATAAATCAGAACTCAGCGCGGCGATCTGAAGTGTTGTGAGGCTCTGAATCTGGCTGTTACCGAAGGTATTAAATTGATCAGAGCTCAAACCATTTATTTGACTTGTTAATAAGGCGCTCATCTGACTGGGGCGTAATGCTTGAATATCTTCGGTGGTCAGCCCATTCAGAAGCTGCGAGGCAGACAGACTGATGATTTGCCTTGTTGTCAGCGCTGCGATATCGGAAGTAGTGAAACCGGTCATTAATTGCGCGGTGCTGAGTGTGGCGAGTTGACTGGTTGTTAAGTACTTGATCTGGGCGGTGGTCAGTGCGCCAAATTGATCCGAGGACAAAACATTGAGATCCTTGGTGGAGAGGGCAGCGATTTGATTGCTAGTGAGAAATATAATTTGATCGGTGGTGAGTCCGGTGGTGATTTGCGCAGTACTTAATTGTGCAACTTGCGTATTGCTGAGGCTCTGAATTTGACCTGTGGTGAGGGCGTTGAATTGCGAGGAACTCAACGCATTCAAACTCAGCGAAGATAAGGCCAAGATTTGCTTGGAGGTTAACGCGCTAATTTGATCAGTCGTCAATAAATATGCACTATTGGCAGAGATCAAATTGTTTGCAAGACTCTGAATCTGACCACTCGTAAATGAGGTTATTTGATCAGAGGTCAGTCCTTTGATTTGAGTCACTGAAAGCGTGCTGATTTGACTAGAAGTGAGTGCTTGAATATCTGCAGTGGTAAAGCCATTACCTAATTGCTTCACTGTTAAAGCAGTGATTTGCTTGGTGGTTAAAGCGGCTATTTCTGAACTGGTAAAACTAATATTGAGTTGTGCAGTGGATATTGATGAGATTTGGCTGTTCGATAAGGCTTGTATTTGATTTGTGGTCAGAGTCCCCACTTGATCAGAGTTTAAAGCATTGAGATCGGTACTCGTGATGGCAGCGATTTGATTGCTAGTGAGCGTTAGAATTTGAAACGTAGTTAAGCCAGTACTAATTTGGGCGGTACTTAAATATGCGATTTGAGTACTCGTTAGACTCTGAATCTGACCTGAGTTTAAAGTGTTGAACTGCGAAGAACTTAAGGCATTCAGGCTAGAGCTCGATAAGCTACTGACTTGTAGAGTGTTTAAAGCGCTGACCTGATCGGTAGTCAATCCCAAAGATACTAACTGCGTACTCAGCGCTGCGATCTGCCTTGTTGAGAGACTTTGGAGTTGATCGGTCGTGAATGCAGCTAACTGGTCAGATGTGAATCCTTTGATCTGAATCGTTGACAGGATCCCAATGTGATAGGAGCTCAGCGCTTGAATATCCGCGGTGGTCAATCCTGCGCCTATTTGCGAAGAAGATAAGGCCAAAAACTGCCTATAGGTCAGCGCTGCGATATCGGAAGTAGTGAAGCCAAGATTGATTTGATTTGTGGTGAGTGATGCGATCTGATAATTATTCAGACTTTGAAATTGTGAGGTTGTAAAAGCGTTAAATTGATCAGAGCTCAGGGCGTTGAGATCTGAGGTGGTGATGACGCGAATTTGGTGAGTACCTAAATAACCAATTTGTTCCGTAGACAATCCTAAGCTTATTTGTCCAGTAGTGATTGAAATCATCTGGGCATTGCCAAAGCTTTGAATTTGACTGCTGGTTAAAGCTTTAATCTGGTCTGAAGTCAAAGCAGCGAATTGCGTTGAGGTAATCGTTTGCAGTGTAGTGGTCGTTAAAGACTGAATTTGATCCGAAGTGAGCGCAGCTAACTGTGAACTGGTAAATCCATTCAGAACTTGGTTTGTGCTGAGCGTGGCGATCTGATCGGTCGTGAAATATTGAATTTGATTCGTTGTAAGACCCGCAAATTCCTTGGCAGTGATGGTATTAACTTGTAGCGAAGACAAAGCTTCAATTTGTGATGAGTTCAGCGCGTAGAACTTTACCAATGCGGAGCTTGAAGTAAATTGTGATGAAGTGAACGCTGCAACTTGTTGAGTGGTGAGGGCTGCAATCTGATTGCTGGTAAATCCTTGGGTCCCAGGTATTTTGACTGCAGATATTTGAGCAGTGGTCAGATATTGAACCTGGTTGGTGGCGATAGAAATATATCGATAATAGTTCAGAGAATTCAGGTCAGTGGTGGTGATCGCAGCAACTTGTGCTGAAGTAAGCGTATTAAATTGGGAAGTCAGGATGGCATTAATTTGATTCGTTGTTAAGCCAGCTATCTGCGCCGTAGTTAAGGAGACATTAAGTTGGTTTGAGCTGAGCGTTGCAATTTGCGCTACGTTCAGATACTGAATTTGACTAGAAGTGAACGCCCCAAATTGAGAGCTCGTTAAGACATTGAGTTGGCTGGTGGATAAGGTTGCAATGCGACTTGATCCTAGGGCTTGAATTTGAGCGCTTGTTACTCCAGAGACCAACTGAGAAGAAGTCAGTGCTGCAAACTGAATATTGCTAAAAGCAGCGATGTCTGCGCTGTTGAGGTAGGTATTAATTTGTGATGTATTGAGAGCGGCAATGAGGCTTGCTGATAGCCCACGAATTTGAACAGTTGAAAAGCGACTGAATTGACTGGATGTAAATCCGCTAATTTGCGAGCTTGTTATTCCACTGAGTTGCGTGGAGGTGAGTGCAGCGATTTTGTTGGAGCTGAATCCAGTTAATGTCTGGTTGGTGCTCAGATAAGCAATCTGCACTTTAGTCAGGGATTGAATCTGGCTAGTGGTTAAGGCATTAAACTGAGTAGAGCTTAAGACATTGAGTTTGGTGCTGGTTAACGATACGAGTTGGGTTGAGGTAAGACCGCCAATATTCGCACTCGTTAATCCCGTAGTAATTTGATCCGTATTCAGGGTGCCAATCTGAGTGGCAGTGAAATTTTGAATTTGACTGGTTGTCAGCGCTTTCAGCTGAGCAGAGTTCAGGTAACTGATTTCGAAACTCGTCAAACTTGCAATTTGTTTTGCAGTGAGATAACCAATGTTACGGGTCGTGATGAAAGTAGTAATTTGTGCCGAATTGAGCGTACGAATTTGTGTTGAAGTGAAGCCTTGAATCTGCTGAGAACTCAGCGCATTAATCTGACTTGAACTGAGTACATTGAAATCAATGTTACTCAGTGCAGCCAGTTGATTGCTGGTTAAAGTAGAGATAATCCTTGTAGAGAAGGCTGTACTGATTTGCGCAGTGCTGAGGCCCATTATCTGATACGAAGATAGGCTTTGGATTTGTTGAGTAGTAAAGGCACTGAACTGAACTGAACTCAATGCGTTGAGATCGACTCTGCTAATGGCAGAAATTTGAACAGTATTGAGTGCTGCAATGGTGGCGGTAGGCAGAGCGCCAATCTGAGCCACGTTCAATAGGGCTAGGTTAGCAGTCGATAAACCTCGGATGTTGGCCGAATTGAGGGCGGCAATATCAGTCGTTGTGAGGTTTACGATTTGACGCGTGGTGAGAGCGGCAACATTGGCGGAGGATGAACTAGAGCTAATCGTCGACATTCTTGTTGTCCATCATCCTATTGTTGGCGCACTGTTTTGCGGCATGGCAAATAAAACCTTATGAAATGCCCCCACAGATTGTAAGATTAAGTTTCTAGCACTCCTATTACTAAGCGGCAATTTTAAGCTTTTCTTTAATTCACTTAGCAGGCGATCTCGTTGATTCCTGATTGGGCTTTTCAACAGCCGCTCTCGCCATTTTTCTCCCAAAATCAACGCTTTCTGAAATACCTCGGTCTTCAGGGTAATAGTAAGAGGTGTCTGCAACCCAAAGACCTTTAACCGATAATTTCGCGTCAGGAATGGTTTCTAGGTACCCAGGCACTCCAATGGGTTGTGCAAAGCGATATCGGCTTGCGCGCATATCAATAAAATCCTCTTCACGAAGATTGGCGTTGATTTTCATCAAATACTTGCGCACTTTTTGAAGAAAAACCTGATCAGGTTCGGCGAACTTAGGGTGTTCTCCTGGCATATAGAAGGGCACATAAACAATAGAATGCTCTAGGGGGCGAAGGTTGGAGTACTCGATGATCCCCGGGATATCCATTTCGGGATCATTGACATTGAGCCAGAAATTGTCTGTAAGTGGCTGCCTTAATTTTACAATCACGCAAACAACGGCAATATTTTTTACCGACCTAAATTGCGTCAGGGTGTGTTCAGGCAAATCGGGCATGATTTGAGGGATATAGGGCAGGGGAATAGTGCTGATTACGGAATCAAACTTCTCAATTGCCATCGGAGTCTGAATCCCAGTCACTGCGCCATGTTCAATCATGACTTTAATGACCGGTGACCTTAATCTAATTTCCCCACCATTCTTGCGAATATCAGAATCCATCGCTTGCAATAGAGTCTGTGAACCGCCTTCTAGATATCCCAGTTTCTCTTTAAAAAGGTTATAACGTGATCTGCCAATTCTGCGAATGCGACTCCAGATCCAGGCCGCGGATAAATGACTTGAGTAATGATAAAATTTATAATCAAACAGGCGTCGCCAAAGCACCTCATAGGCTTCTGCTCCAACCCAATTTTTAATCCACATCACCGCATCGACTTTGTCTAGCGGCTTCCAATCATTCCGTTTGGTAGATAAAAAAGCATGTAAGCCATATCTGAATTTCGCAATCAAACTCAGACCTTTGAAATTCAGTAATGCAATGGGATTACCCCAGTCTTGAATCGTATTAAGATACCAATAACCCATCTTAGTCGAGGTCCAGTGCATCCTAGAGGATATTCCCAGCTCTTCTAAAATGGATAAGAGCGCAGAATCTGAAATGCAGTGAAAGTGGTAATAACGTTCTATCTCTAGGCCTGAGAAGTCGAATGATGCAGCCATACCTCCTACCCTTTCATCTCCTTCAAACACGATAGGTTGATGCCCATCCCTGGCCAGTTGATAGGCAACAGCAAGCCCCATGGGGCCAGCCCCCAAAACTGCAATACGCTTTTTAGTCAAGATTAAAACTCCAAAACTACTTTACTGTACTGAGGGTGATTGAACGTTTCATCAATAGCGTTGATAAAAGGGGTATATGACACATTAAAGATGCCCGTCCAATTGATTAATTCAAACTCATCCTTGGCGCTTAATGCAGCTAACTGCTGAGTGGTGAAGGGAGGGTTTTTGTCGATAAGACTCCAGATCCATAATAAGCTGTAAAACAGGGAGTATGGAATCTTCAGCACCATTGCCTTTGCTTGAGTGGCTTTCTTAATGGCATAAATAATATCAATATAATCAATACGTTCGTGACCAGTAATATTGTATGCGCGAGGTTCAATTCTATTTTCGATGCAGCTAATGATGACTTTACAAAAGTCACCCGCGTACAAAGGTTGGCGCATGAATTTCCCGTTTCCGGGTATAGGGAATACTGGCATTCGCTTCATAAAACGTGAAAGCCAACCTAAGTGTTTGCGATCAAACCAACCAAACATCAAGGTTGGGCGCAAGATAGGACATTCGATACCACTTTCAAGCACAATTTGTTCTTGTTGCTTTTTGGTTTGGGTGTAAAAATCATCTGCCGCAGAATTCACTACAGAAGAGCTAATGTGAACGAGCTGTGGGATGTGATTCAATCTGATCTGATCTAATATCAATTGAGTGGATCTAAGATTATTTCGCACAAACTCCTCATAATTAACCCCACCAATTTGTGCTTGGAGCATCACCACTGCATCTGAACCCTTAAAGTGCTCTACCCAATCCCCCGAAACAGCCAAGTCTGCGTAGGCAACAGTGATATCGGGTTGTACAGACTTCAAAACCTGTAAGTTTGCGCGATGTTTATCTAAAACCACAATATTGCTATATCCAGCAGCTTTTAATTGAGCGACTAGATTTTGCCCCACTAAACCCGCCCCTCCCGGTAGGACAATCTTTAATTTTTTATTGCTACTCATTTTGAGTATTCCTTAATCCTATTGCAGACCACTGGCCAAAACCTTTTCCTGCATCAACAAAATTAACTTTAAAGTGATCCGGTAAATCTGGATGAGAGAATTCAAGAACGATCCAGTCGAGTGCTAAAGGCGCGTCAATTTTAAAAGAATTCGATCCTTCATCAGTATCGATCAATATAAATTGATTGTGTACATTTGGGCCAGAGCGGAAAAGTATTTTTTGGCCTCTTTCCATGCTCAGAGTAATCACTCCAATATTTGAGTCAGAATTGATGTATGAACCAAAAGTAGTCATTCCAGGTAAGTGACTCTTATCGTAATCAGACCCATGCCATTCGTTAGAAATAATATTATTTAATGAGACGAAATCATTGGTATAGGGAACGAGTACGTTGGTGGTTTTTATTGAATAGGCATTATGGAGCTTGGCTTGATCACATGCCTCTTTATACAACGCATTATCTGTATAAGATGCATTAGGGAGATATATATTTCCAGGCAATATTTTTTGTATTTCAGGAATATCCAAAATCATTGCAAGTCTATTAGGGTCAGGATAAGGTATTTGCTGACTAATTTTATTTTGTAAGTCAGATATATTTCTGGAGCATAAGTAGGATCTTACGTTCTTTTCTTGTTCTAAACCTTGTGTTTTCTTTAGATTAAGATCAGCGTATGTAGCCATGAATACTTCTTGGTATAAACCAAGAGATACGCTTAAAAACCACACAATAGCAATAACTTTTAGATAGGGTCGATCATGTTCGTTAGATCTTTCAAATAGTATGATTAAAGCCACAAAATTTAAAATTAATCCAACTGAAAATAAATCAAGATAACGGGAAGATAATACTGTAGCGTTTCTTCCATATGAAATACTTAAAAATTGACCGGCTATCCATATTGTTAGTCCAAAAATGAATAAATATTGGGGCAGGCTGATATCAATTTTCTTTCTAAAGCAGAGATAGGTAAAAACCATCAAAGGAGCTTGAATGATCAGGCACAGAAAAAGGCCTTTGGTTGGCCATGATGCTATTTTTAAAATACCCTCAACCCAATCATAGATTGAATGAGCTTGGAGAGATTTATGATGATCTGGATGTGGGGTTAAATAAATTGATATCACTGCTACAGTTAAGATTATCAAGGAAGAGGTTATGGTGATGTTGTAACTCTTTTTTTGCTGAATATTTCTAATTAGATTTATAACACTTCCAGCTATCAGAGTGATGGCCCCGGATGCCAGGCTTAATGGGCATAGAATTCCTGTAAGTAAACCCATCCACCAACCTAGAGAATAGGTTTCGCAGGAAGCCATTCCCCATAAAAATATAAAACTAAACAGAAGTAAAAAGTAAAATTGAGATTGAAATCCTGCTAAGGTGTTTTCCCACCCAAATGGAATAGAAAATAATAATATTGAAAACATAATCAATACTATTTTGTTATTTTGTTTTAATGTTTTACAAAAATAAATAAGAAGTACAGAGAGCGAGAGGGCATGGATGACTGCATTTGCTTGCATCTCTAACAATGGATCCCATACCTTATTATTCAATTCAAATAAAGCCAATACAAATACTCTTAATGTAAAAATACGATGTTCATTGTGTGCAGAAAATAAATCGGTCCAGTTTAGGGTGTTTCTTTGCCATGGAAGAAACAATTTCATTGCCTCTGCATCCCATTGGTCCCAAAATGGAGTGGCATTTCCATATGCTTTTATAATAATTATTTTAGTAATGACTAAAATTGAAAAAAAACAAAAGATCGATATATATGTATATTTGTCCTGTTTCATTTTTTCTGTTCAATCTATTTATGTTTTTTATACTTGGAAATGGTATATTTCAACGATTCTGATCAATACTATGAGATATATGTCTCTTCAAGCGGAAAAGGCCAGCCAGGATATTTCTATCGTAATCGTCGATTTAGATGGAACACTCATTCTTTCGGACAGCCTTTTCGAGCAGTTGGCTGCTTTATTACGTCATCCGTTTAGTTTTTTGCGTGCGGTACCAGGTTTAATTGCGGCGTGCATGCATAGCAAATCAGCATTTAAAGAATGCCTAGCTTTTCATTCTACTCGATACTTAGCGGTCGATACCTTGCCCTTTTCTGCAGAACTCCTGGATCTGCTGAATGATTATCGCGCAAGAAGTTTTAAAATTTATCTTTGCACGGGCGCCCACATCTCCGTTGCTTCAATGGTTGCTGATCATTTGGCTATTTTTGATGGCGTGATGGCTTCTCATGCTGATCTCAATTTGGTTGGGCGAAATAAAGCCCAGGCACTTATTGATCAGTTCGGGGAAAAGTCTTTTATCTATGCAGGTAATTCTTCTGCTGATTTGCATGTTTGGAATGTTTCTTCCAGCGCAGTGATTGTCAATGCATCTGCTCAGCTTTTGGATAAAGTTTCTCAATTTGGCAATGTTGAAACAATCGTTCGTCGTCCCTCACGCGGAATACGTACATGGATAAAGGCGCTGCGAGTTCATCAGTGGATAAAGAATTTCCTCGTTTTTGCCCCACTCATTGCCTCTCATCAGTTTTTTAATCCTGGTAATTGGCTGGCATGCATCGTCACATTTCTATGCTTTGGCTGTGTTGCTTCTTCCGTCTATCTTCAGAATGATCTCTTAGATCTCCCGAGTGATCGTTTGCATTTAAGAAAGCGCTTACGTCCTTTTGCAAGTGGTCTTTTGCCACTTGAACAAGGAATGTTGTTGGCCCCTGTTCTTTTGTCTGTTGGACTTTTGGGTGCTTGGTTTCAGAACCTCAGTGTATTTGCGTGGTTAACTGCCTACTTTTTGCTCACCTTTGCTTACTCTATTCACCTAAAGAAACTTGTTCTTCTTGATTGTATTGTCTTGGCATTGCTCTATACCTTAAGAATTGTTGCGGGCGCTGCATCGATACATAATCAGCTTTCGCATTGGCTATTGGGTTTCTCTTTTTTCTTGTTTTTCTCATTGGCGATGATGAAGCGATATGCAGAGCTAGAAACAAAATCTTTGTTAGCCAATAAGGAAATTATCGGAAGAGGTTATCGTCCTGCCGATATGCCCCTTGTTCTGGGCTTAGGCTTGTCATCAGCGTTTTGTTCTATCTTAGTGTTATCGCTGTATTTGAATAGTGATCAGGTAATCAAACTCTATCAATTCCCTGAGTTTATTTGGGCCGGGGTTCCAGTCATGCTTTTTTGGGTCAGTTGGATGTGGTTGAAAGCCCATCGAGGAGAAATGTTGGACGACCCTGTATTGTTTGCTGCGAAGGATAAGTTAAGTCTGATATCAGTCTTGGTTTTGGGCTTCGTATTAATAGTTGCAACGCTTGGATTATGAATTCAATCGAATCTTGGGGGCGGCTTTACAAAGATCAGGACGACGTCAAATGGCTTTCTGATCCTCAACATGTTTCATCTCAAATATATTTCAATACTGAGAAATCTGGTTTGCCTTATGGGTTAGGGAAAAGCTATGGAGATTCCTGCTTAAACCCGGGTAATTCTTTATGGGTTACACAAGGCCTCAACTGCCTTAAGCATTTTGACCCCTCAACGGGAATATTGGTGTGTGAGCCAGGGGTAATGCTTTCTGATATTCAGGCATTAATGCAGCCACTTTATTGGTGCTTACCGGTAGTCCCTGGCACCGAACTCATTACGGTTGGTGGCGCGATTGCAAATGATATCCATGGTAAAAATCATCATATTCACGGAAATTTTGGCCACCACGTCATTGGCTTGAAATTAGCAAGAACAGATGGAACCCAGCTATGGTGTGATCATCATGAAAATAGTGAATTATTCAAAGCAACAATTGGTGGTGTTGGCCTCACTGGTTTAATCATTGAAGCCAAACTTCAATTGATGCGTGTTTCCGGGCCAATGGTTGAAGCGGAACGCTTACGTTTTAATTCATTAGAAGAGTTCTTTAGCATTGCTGATTTATCTGAAAGTGCGTGGGAACATACCGTGGCTTGGGTAGATGTCTCGTCAGCAAATATGAGAGGGATCTTTTTAAGAGGAAACGCAAGCCCACTTCTGGATGGAGAGTCTTTACCGAAAAATTTTCCAAAAGCGCTGCCTTTTTCATTTCCAGTATCTGCTATGAATCGGCTCACCTTACAGCCATTAAATTGGCTGTACTTTACGACTCAGGTAGCTAAACTCGGCAAATTTCGTAGCCCTCGAAAATCATTTTTACATCCGCTTGATCACTTACTTCATTGGAACCGTGCATACGGACCAAGGGGGTTTTTTCAATATCAATGTGTTTTACCGAGATCGGTTGGTTTAGAGGCGCTTCACACTATCCTGAATGAAATGCGTATCAAAAAATTGGGTTCTCTTTTAACAGTGTTGAAAACGTTTGGCGAGATGGCGTCTGTTGGAATGCTGAGTTTCCCCGAGCCTGGTGTCACACTTGCCGTTGATTTTCCCAATACAGGCAGTGATATTCTTAATTTTATGGAACGATTAGATAAGATTGTTATAGAAGCAGGTGGGAAATTGTATTTGGCTAAAGATGCGCGTCAATCTCGCGCGATGTTTGAAAAAACTTATCCTCAGTTTGAGTTATTTCAGCAATACAGAGATCCTGGAATCAGTTCAGGGCTGTCTCGAAGATTGATGGGATGGTAGTCAAGTGAAGAACGGAGATGGATACGATTGAAAACAATACTCATCATAGGGGGTACTTCAGCTATTGCATTGGCTGCTGTAAGCGTTTGGCTGAATAGGCAAGCTACCCAAATTGTCTTGCTAGGAAGAGATCAAGAGCGTCTGATTAGAGTCCAAAATGATTTAAGATTGCGTCATCAAAACTCTCGAATTGAAATGGATTCTTTCGATATTTCATCCACAGAGAGGATTGTTGCTGAAGCGGGATCCATCCTTCAACGGTTCAGCCCTGACGTGATTCTGATTGCGCATGGTTGGTTAGCCCCTCAAAAAGAATCCCAAGAGAATTTGGCGCTTGCTGCAGATGCTTTAAACATTAATGGCGTGTCCGCTGTACTTTGGATGGAAGCATGCTCGCAATACTTAGAATCAAAGGGTGAAGGCTCGCTAGCTATCATTGGTTCTGTTGCGGGTGACCGAGGACGACAATCTAATTATATCTATGGTGCTTCAAAGGCTCTGGTTGCTAGCTATGCAGAAGGATTGCAGCATCGATTTGCAAATTCAAAAATTAACATCACACTCATTAAGCCTGGACCAACCGAATCGCCTATGACAGAGCATTTAAAGGCAAGCGGTATGAAGTTAGCAAAGGTTGAAACAGTTGGGAAAGATATTGTGAAAGCAATAGATCTTGGGTTGCCAGTTGTTTATTCTCCAAAGGTTTGGAGGTGGATAATGCTTGTTGTACGACATCTCCCTCAGTTCATTATGCACAAAACCAAGCTTTGATATTGAGCATCACTTCAAACTTTATGAACGCATTTTATTTAAGATTATTTGTTCAGTTTTTTACAATGATCGAATCAAGCAAAAGATGAAGTGGCAATTCATACGTTTTGTTGCAACAGGCGGAGCCGCTGCAGTCGTCAACTTTGGATCAAGAATAATATACAGCCACTGGATGAATTTCTCTTCAGCCATTGTTGCTGCTTATCTTACGGGAATGGTAACGGCATTTATTCTTGCTCGAATATTTGTATTTAATCGTGCAACATCCTCGCTCTCCCGGACAATTGTGATGTTCTCGATTGTGAATTTAGCTGGGGTTATTCAAGTTTGGTTTATGTCGGTTTTGCTTGCAGACTATTTGCTACCCTTAACAGGCATAAAGAGCAATATTCAGGAACTCGCGCACGGGATTGGGATTATTGTTCCTGTCTTTACGAGCTTCTTCGGACACAAGTATTTGAGTTTTAAGTGATGCATGCAGTTTCCTAGATTCATGGCTATGGACTATTCCATTGTATTCATGGTTTGTAGATGAATCCGACCTGCTCGTTGATCTCTAGCGGCGCGCTGAAAATAATCCTCCATAGGCGCTGAACATTGCTTGGGCTGGGTTCTGCTTCTTCTCGGCTTAAAGAGTCTCTTTTCACCCCAAGTAATTGCATGCGATGCTGCAAAGAGCGCAAATGTAAATAAGCCTCGGCAACTGCCTCACACAAATCTGGAGGGGCAATGTGTTGTGATCCGGCATAACGCAATAAGGCAATATTTCCGATGTTCTCCAATAAGCCAGGAAAACGGTGCGAGTAAGCCAATACTAAAAACTGAACTATAAATTCAATATCCACCAAGCCTCCTTCGCTGAGCTTGATATCCCAACCCCTAATATTGAGATC
The DNA here is from genome assembly GCA_903905585.1 of uncultured Ferrovum sp. GTDB lineage: Bacteria > Pseudomonadota > Gammaproteobacteria > Burkholderiales > Ferrovaceae > CAIVHB01. Next base: position 14,437 of record CAIVHB010000033.1, read on the forward strand.
ATGCTCTGCATGCATACGCTTGCGCATTTCGCTGATTTCACTTGCAAGACTTTCAGGGTTGCGCGGTAAGGTTAGAATTTCATCACGCAGTTCTTCAAATTGCTTGGCTATTGCGGGGTCGCCTGCACAGACACGCGCCCGAGTGAGTGCCTGGTGCTCCCATGTTTTTGCGCGGTGACGCTGGTAGTCCAGCATGGCATCGAATGAAGTGACTAAAAACCCGCTCGCGCCATCTGGGCGCAGTCGAACATCAACGTCATAAAGCATAGACGCACCCGAGGGACTGCTCAATGCAGACAGCAGTTTCTTGGTAAGTTGGGCGGCTTGTTCACTCTTAATCAAGCTGGAGTCATAGACAAAGACTAAATCGAGATCAGAGTGATAGCCCATCTCTTTTCCACCCAGCTTTCCGAAAGCAACCACTGCAAAGCCCAGAAGATCGTTCTCTCCTGCGACACTTTGCAGGCTTTCAGCAATGCATGCATCTGCTAAATCACTCAGTCGATCACTGAGATCCTGCAAGCTCATCAGTTCCTTGATTTCGAGAACTGCAAGCCGAAATTGAAATCGTTGTTTGAGCTTTCTGATGCTTTCCATATGTAATTCTTTATCTTTTCGATAAGGAATAACGGTGTGCTTGAACTCCAACTGAATTTCATCAGAACTTACGTGGTTGGGAAGAAGGTGAAGATGGATGAGTTCATCAAGCAATGCAGGAAAACGTGCCAGTAGTGCAGCAAGCCAAGGACTCGCTGTGCAAAGTTCAGCTAAACGCTGTAAAGCCAGAGGATATTCATCTAATAATGCAAAGTAAGTTTCTCTTCCACCAATGGCGTTAAGAATATTCAATATGCCTCTTAATGTTTGCTGAAAGTGCTGACCTTCAGACGAGAGGAGTAGGGCATTCTGAACCAATCTTTCTAGGCGGCTGCGCCCCGTTTCCGAGATACTGCGCCAGGCTCGGCCGCGCAATATACTTTCTAAAAAAGGTTGGGATGCCTCGCCATCCTGCCCCGCTAAAGCGCGAAGTCCCTCTTTTAAAGCATGGTGATCTTCACTGATGAGCGCATTCCAAATATCTTCAACCAAGGATGAGGGACCTGCTACCCCGGCCATTGAAAAAACTTTGGTTTCCTGCGAAAAGCTTCCCAAACTGATGCCAAAACATTCTGAAACACGCTCGCGTCTGAGACAGACCTCTCGTTCCAAATCTGAACCCGTGCTAAAGCCCATATTGCGCGCAATACACTCTAGATCAGGACCTGGTAAAGGTAAGCGATGGGTCTGCGCATCATCAAGATATTGAATGCGGTGTTCTAGGTTACGCAAAAAGGAATAGGTCTCGCCCAGTTGGTTGGCGATCTCTGTTTCGATGATTCCTCGCTCAGCCAATGCGATCAGCGCAGTGCGAGTGGAACGCGAACGTAAGCCTGGGTCATGCCCCCCTCGAATCAACTGAAACAACTGAACAGTGAATTCGATTTCTCGAATACCGCCTGGTCCAATTTTGATATCACGCTCGCGATTACGCCTACTATCATCGCGCAGCATTCGAGCATGCAAGTCACGCAAAGAGGCAATGGTTCCATAGTCTAAGTAACGACTAAATACAAAGGGCTCAACAAGCTTTCTGACCCGTGCATCGTTATCGCCACCCAAGGCTCTGGCTTTCAGCCATGCATGCCTTTCCCATGGACGACCACGCACCTGCAAATATTCTTCCAAGGCAGTTAAAGAAATCGTTTGAGGGCCGCTGACTCCATCTGGACGCAAGCGCGTATCTATTCGGAATACAAATCCATCTTGTGTACGGTCATCTAAAATTCTAAAGAGTAGTTTTGCAACATGTGCAAAGAACTCTCTATTTTCGATGGGGAGGTTGCCATCGGTATCTCCCACTTCGGGATAGCACAAGACCACATCTACATCTGAGGAGACGTTAAGTTCACGACCTCCTAGTTTCCCCATCGCAACGGGGATGAGTTTTTGCAGTTCAGCATTGTATTGACTGCGTGGAACTCCATATCTCAAGGTGAGCGCCTTCTGGGCGCATTCCGCAGCGATTTGCACTGCGCTATCTGCAAAACTAGACCAGGCTTCCACCACTTCCGATAAATTGGCTAAACCATTCAAATCTCTGAAGGCGCAGCGTAAGAACAGATTGCGCCGATCACTTCGAAGCCTTTGTGATAGCAAAGCTGGATCCTCTATCGTCATCCAGTTTTGTTTTTTTATTTCAACCCAACTGGTTAGGGAAAGTCCCAATGCATTTTGCAATTCCTCTGCAAATTGCGGTTGGGCATTGAGGTAGTCACGCGCTGCGCGGCTTCCTTTTAGTAAGGTTTGATAATGAGATTCAGAGATGTCAATGGTTTTTACTCATGGAGATTTGAGTGTAATGCATCCATTGATCAGCCTTGTGGGGTATGTATCAAAATAAATACTTGTCAATGTTGGGTGTCTGAATATTTCTATTCAGACTTGGTCTCATCTTTAGGCGTTTCTGCTGCTTTTGCATTGACCATGTTTTGGCGTTCTAGTGCAACGCGCGCGATATTTTTGTAAATAACTAAGCCTATATTTGGAAAATTCTTGAGCATAGCGGTATTGACTGAGATACCGAATGAGGGAACAACAGCCGATACATTGGCGCCTCTTTTGCCGCCCGCCAAAATGGCCATTTCCCCGAAGTTATTTCCAGGTTTAAGCGTTGCGATGGGCTTATCTATTCCCATCGCATCTAACCAAACAATGAGTTTCCCCCCTAAAAGGATAAACATTTCATCCGCATCGGCCCCTTGATAGAACACGCGTTCATCTTGTTTCCAGGTTGCTTTGCGCCCAAATTTCATCAATTTTGTAGCCTCCGCCTGATCCAATCCAGTCAGAACGGGGGCCAATTCAATCAACTTTAGGGCTAATGAAGCTGCTGCTGCGGGTTGTTCCAAGAGGTGTACCTCAATCTAAACGCAACAAATAATGATCCAAAAAACTAAATAAATTGCTCTAGCTAGATTTTGAAGTACTGAGAAGGCTTAACAGTGCTTCAGGATGATCGATATGGTGAATAGCTGGCCACGCTTCAGGTGGCGATCCATTACCCAGATAACCATAGCGCGCAACCACGCCTTGCATGCCTGCCGCTTCCGCAGCCACCATATCCCGCTCGTCATCCCCTACATATAGAAGGTGCGCTGGGGGTAATTGAATCCGTTCGGCAGCTCCGATTAAGGGGTCGGGGTAAGGTTTGGGGCGGGCATAGCTGTCGCCACACACCAAGCATCTGGCTTTATCGAGTGGAGGCATCAGCGCGACCAAAGGTTCTGCAAATCTTTTGAATTTGTTGGTTACAATTCCCCATGGAAGTCCCATGCGCTCTAATGAATCTAATAAGTGTTCAACCCCTGGAAATAGCACCGAATCTCGCACCAATCTGGCCGCGTAGCATTCCAAGTATTCATCACGCAGCTCTTCGAAGTAAGGATCGGTAGGCGTTAAACCGAAACCTTGCAAAATCATGCCTCGCGCACCTGAGGAGGCAAGGGGCCTAAGAACGGGGTGAGGGAGAGGGGCTTTGTCATACCGGCTCAGCAAATCGTTCAAGGCACCACCCAGATCGGGGGCCGTATCTGCAAGCGTGCCATCAAGATCAAATAAAACGCCTTGGATCATGTTGCGCGAGTCTCCAAAATATAATTGACGCTCACATCCTCATTGAGGCGATAGACCTTGGTGAACGGATTGTAAGTCATACCAGTTAGTTTTCCGCTTGACAATCCTGCGTTTCGTACCATGCGCGTCAATTCTGATGGTTTGATGAAGCGTCCCCAGTCATGCGTGCCCTTTGGAAGCATCTTCAAAATGTACTCAGCCCCAATAATGGCAAAGAGATAACTTTTGGGATTGCGATTTAAAGTTGAAAAAAACACATACCCACCGGGCTTCACTAATTGGGCGCAGGCGCGAATGGTTTGAGCGGGGTCAGGGACGTGTTCCAACATTTCCATACAGGTCACTAAATCAAATACGCCGGGTTCGCGTTGCGCGAGTGCCTCGGCAGAAATCGCTTCGTAATCCACTTTAACGCCACTTTCTAGCGAATGTAGACGGGCAACTTTCAGCGCTTTTTCGGCCAAATCTATCCCTTTCACAAGGGCTCCTTTGCCTGCCATTGCCTCGCTTAGGATGCCGCCGCCGCAGCCAACATCTACTGCCCGCTTTCCGTTTAAGCCACCTATCGTTTTTTCGATGAGTTCTAGCCTTAGAGGGTTAATGTCATGTAAAGGTCTAAATTCGCTCGTTGGATCCCACCAGCGGTGGGCTAATGCCCCAAATTTCTCAAGTTCAGCAGGATCGTGATTTTCATTTGCATTCATGCAGAGCGCCCATAAAAGTGATTGTCAGGAAGATACAGGACAGACAGCGGCTAAGACCAGAAGTTTGCTTTATCCCTTTAGTTTTCGACCCCATTGCTGAGCCTTATGTTTGAGAGTTTGAAGGTCGATTTTGGTGGGTATGCGAGCATTTAAAAGGTGTTCACCTGCCACCCAAACATGCTGAATTTGGCTATGTGAGGCGCTATAAACGGTCTGCGCGATGGGATCAAACACCGGTAGTGAGCCCACATCGTCGAGTTGAATGGAGATCAAATCGGCTTGTTTGCCCACTTTGATTGAACCAATCTGATCCTGAAGACCTAGCGCCTTGGCTCCCCCGAGTGTGGCGAGTTCAAGAGCCTCGGCTGCAGGCAGCAATGCAGGGTTGCTCGCGATGCCTTTTGCCAGTAGGGCGGCGGTGCGTAACTCGCTGAGCATGTCAAGTTGGTTGTTGCTCGCGGCACTATCTGTTCCTATTCCTACATTCACTCCCATCTCAAGTAACTGGGTGATGGGAGCAATGCCGCTTGCTAATTTCAAATTAGAGTGAGGGCAATGCGCTACGCTTACGCCCTCTCGAGCGAATAAGTCCATTTCAGCGCGGTCAAGGTGAACCGAATGAACGGCAATCAAACGTGGGCCGACCACGCCGAGCTTGGCCAGCCGCATCAGGGGGCGTACTCCATATTGCTTTAGGCTATCGCTGATTTCGTGTTCAGTCTCGTGAACGTGCAGATGAATAGGAAGATCCAGTTGTTCTGCAAACGTGACGATCTTTTCAAAGGTACTGTCGCTCACTGTGTAAGGCGCATGAGGAGCGAGTGCGAAGCTAAGGCGGGATTCATGCCTCAGCGCATCCCGCGTGGCGAGGCCTTTGTGCAGATAGTCAGAGGCATCAGAGGCATAGTTGGTTGGGAACTCCAGAACGGTCAGCCCCAATACGGCGCGTAGCCCTGAAGCAAGAATGGCTTCAGCGCTTGCTTCAGGAAAAAAATACATCTCATTAAAAGTGGTCATGCCCCTGAGCAGAAATTCAGCGCAGGCCAGTTCGGTGCCTGACTCTACAAAATCGGGGCGGGTCCATTGGCCTTCAGCCGGCCAAATCTTATCCTGAAGCCATTGCATCAAGGGAAGATCATCGGCATAACCGCGCAGTAAAGTCATTCCGGCATGCGTATGAAGATTGACGAAACCCGGCAAAAGAACTTGTCCTGGAAGAGCGCGAACAGAAACTCCCGGATAGCATGAGGCAATGTCCGCTTCTGGAAGGATATCGCGGATGATAGAACCCTCTATCACCAGCGCATGACGGTGAAGAACTTGGCCACGGGGTTCGATGGGAATGACCCATTCGGGTAACAGGATGGTTTCTGGCTGAATTGACATGCGGGTCCTTACTCGGAATGCATCTTATGTTGTATCTATTCTGAATACTTTTAAACACCCCAGATTATAGGAGCTTTAAAGTCTAAGTTGATGATCAAACAAAGCATGGGAGGAGGGGTGACGGAAGGGGGCTTAACGTGCTATATTATTTCAGTTATGTAACACCTCCTTTGCATCCCTCCCGCCCTTAATCATTGATGAATTCCTTCGCTAAAGAAACGCTTCCGGTCAGTTTGGAAGATGAGATGCGCCGTTCCTATCTGGAATACGCGATGAGCGTGATTGTGGGGCGTGCCCTGCCAGATGTCCGAGATGGTCTAAAGCCCGTGCACAGACGCGTTTTATTCGCGATGCATGAGCTCTCCAACGATTGGAATAAAGCCTACAAAAAATCCGCGCGTATCGTCGGTGATGTGATCGGTAAATATCATCCTCACGGGGATACCGCTGTTTACGATGCCATTGTTCGAATGGCACAACCTTTCTCTTTGCGTTATCCGCTGGTGGATGGTCAGGGTAACTTTGGTTCGGTCGATGGCGATAATCCCGCTGCGATGCGTTATACCGAAATCCGCATGGCCAAGATCACCCATGAGCTTTTGGCGGATATTGAGAAAGAAACCGTTGATTTTGGTCCTAACTACGATGGTTCTGAGCAAGAACCGCTGATACTGCCGGCGCGCTTTCCCAATTTATTGGTGAATGGCTCGGCAGGTATTGCGGTGGGGATGGCGACTAACATCCCCCCGCACAATTTGAATGAAGTCATTTCAGCATGTTTGAAGTTGCTTGAATTTCCGGAGACCACAATCGATGCACTGATCGAGCTGGTTCCCGCTCCAGATTTCCCCACCCAGGGCATCATTTATGGCGTGAATGGGGTGCATGACGGATACCGCACCGGCCGCGGCCGCGTTCTGATCCGGGGCCGAACCCATGTCGAAGACATGGAGAAGGGGTCTCGCAAGGCGCTGATCATTGACGAGCTTCCCTATCAGGTCAATAAAGCCAATCTGTTGGTCAAGATCGCAGAGCTGGTGCGAGAAAAACGTATTGAAGGTATTTCTGATCTGCGCGATGAATCTGATAAATCAGGGATGCGCGTGGTGATTGAGTTGAAGAAGGGCGAATTGCCTGATGCGGTTCTCAACAACCTGTTCAAACTCACTCAGTTACAAGACTCATTTGGTATGAACATGGTGGCGCTGGTCGATAACCAGCCGCGCTTACTCAACCTTAAACAGTTCCTCGAAGCCTTCTTGCGCCATCGTCGTGAGGTGGTGACCCGCCGCACCGTCTTTGAATTACGTAAAGCACGTGAGCGCGGCCATGTCTTGGAAGGTTTAGCTGTCGCTTTATCAAATGTTGATGAGATGATTGAACTTATCAAAGCCTCCGCGAACCGCCAAGAGGCACGCGCTGGACTGATGGGGCGTGCATGGCGCTCTTCTTTGGTAGAAGAAATGCTCGCGCGAACTTCACCTGAGGCTTCGCGTCCGATCACAGTCTTGCCACATGAAGGTTTGCAAACGGATGGGTATCACCTGTCTGAAACGCAGGCACAAGCCATTTTGGAAATGCAGTTGCAGCGCCTCACGGGACTTGAGCAAGACAAGATTCGTGATGAATATAAAGAGATCATGGAACGCATCACTGATCTGATGGATATTTTGGCGAAACCTCAAAGAGTCACTGAAATCATTGTGGGTGAACTCACTGCAATTCGCGAACAATTTGGTGATGCGCGGCGTAGTGAAATTGTGACGGATACGGCAGATATCAACCTTGAAGATCTGATCACGCCTGAAGAAATGATGGTTACCCTCTCTCGAGAGGGCTACATGAAGCGTCAGTCTATTGCAGACTATCGCGCACAACGCCGTGCTGGGCGAGGCAAGCAGGCGACTGCAACCAAAGAAGACGATTTCATTGAGCAATTATTTGTTGCCAATACCCATGACCATATCTTATGTTTTTCTAATCAAGGTCGCGTGTATTGGTTGCGTGTGTTTGAAACTCCGGAAGGCAGCAGCCAATCACGCGGAAAACCCATCGTGAATCTGCTCACCTTACAGGCAGAAGAAAAAATTACCACGATTTTGCCGATCAAAGAATTTGATCCCAATCACTTCGTGTTCATGGCCACCGCTCGCGGTACGGTTAAAAAAACGCCGTTGATTGATTTCTCACGTCCTCGCACTGCCGGCATTATTGCGGTTGATTTAGATGAAGACGACGTGCTCATCGGTGCAGCCATTACCAATGGTGACAGTCAGGTCATGCTCTTCACTGATGATGGCAAAGCAGTGCGCTTCCATGAAGAAGACGTTCGTCCCATGGGCCGCGTATCACGCGGTGTAAGGGGTATGCGCCTCAATAAAGACCAGACGATTATTTCACTCTTGGTTGCCGCGGATGAATCCCTCTCCGTGCTGACGGCAACAGAAAACGGCTATGGCAAACGTACTTCAATGAGTGAATACACGCGCCATGGTCGGGGTGGACAAGGTCTGATAGCCATTCAAACGACGGCGCGCAATGGCAAGGTGGTTTCGGCCTCCCTAGTGTCGCCAGAAGACCATGCCATGCTGATTACCGATGGCGGAGTCTTGATTCGAATTCGTGTCAGTGAAATTTCTGAGCTCTCCCGGGCTACGCAAGGGGTGACTTTGATCAATCTGGATGAGGGTGAGAAGCTGATAGGTCTATCACGAATTCCAGAAGCCGATTTCGCACAAGATGAAGTGATTGCCGCAGAAGAGCCTGATACTGACTCACTCCCTTCCGATGACGTCGGCGAGGGCAAATAATCTCTTAGCCCCAATCAACTTTTGCGCAGGTCCCGCGATGCTGCCGGGTCCTGTGCAAGAAGCCTTACAGCAGTCACTCGTTGATTTCGAAGGGCAGGGAATTTCTCTTTTAAGCTTGAGTCATCGCTCTGAGCGCTTCGATGCGCTTATGCATTCCGTTCAAACTCGACTTCGTTCTCTGCTTGATCTCTCGGATGAATATGAGATTCTGTTGTGTGGGTTTGGTGCCTCCCTTCATTTTTCTGCAATTCCGCTGAATTTCCTGAATGAGGAAGGCGTAGCAATCTATGAGATGAGCGGGTATTGGTCAGATCGTGCAGCCGATGAAGCCGATCATTTTGGGCGAATCTGGCGTTTTCAAGCTCCTTTAAATGTGTCGGATGCTGCTCGGCAACAGGGCATGGAAGTTCGAGAGCACATGCTGGGGCCGGAGCTGCCTGCCTACGTTCATTATTGCTCTAATGAAACCATTGATGGAGTAAGCTGGCCAACGCTTCCGGATCAGTGGTACGGCGAATTCCCTTGTCCTGTGATCGCGGATATGTCCTCGGATATCCTGACTCGCCCCATTCATCTTGATGCGCATGCCATGGTGTATGCCTCGGCACAAAAAAATTTAGGCATAACAGGTTTAAGTGTGGCCTTGATTCGAAAAGATATGATGGGGCATGCGCGTTCGCAAACGCCTCGACTATTAAATTATGAAATTTTGGCGGATACCCATTCTGTTCCGAATACCGCGCCTGTTTTTCCTATCTATGCGCTTGAGCAGACCTTGATCTGGATTGAGCAAGAGGGGGGCGTCTTGGCCATGCACGCTCGTGCCCGCCAACGTAGTGACCTGCTGTATAGTTTCATTGATGCGTCAGAGCTTTACCTGAATGACGTGCCGCAATTAATCAGGTCGCAAATAAATGTGCCTTTTGCCCTGCGCCAGTCTGGCCTGACCGATCCATTTCTTGCTGGGGCAGAGGAGCGGGGTTTATTGCAACTGCAAGGACATCGCAGTCGTGGTGGAGTAAGGGCATCACTCTATAATGCGATGCCGATGGAAGGCGTAATTCGTCTAACGGAATGGATGCGTGAATTCGAACAACAACATGGCTGATCCCAAGCTTTCAAAAACTACCGCTCAAGAAGACGAGTTTCGCCTGAGCGAACTGCGTCATTTGATTGATCGCGTAGATCGTGAAGTTCTGGGTTTGCTCAATCAACGCGCCCAAGCCGCCGCTGAGATTGGAGTGATTAAGCACGGTGCTGTATACAGGCCTGAACGTGAGGCGCAAGTATTGCGAGGCGTTCAGGATGCCAACAAGGGCCCGCTCAGCAATGCAACCGTGGCTTTTTTGTTTAGAGAAATCATGTCGTCCTGTCTTGCCCTGGAACAGTCACTCAAGATCGCCTATCTGGGCCCATTAGGAACCTACAGTGAGCAAGCTGCCATTCGTCAATTTGGTCATGCCGCATCTGTATTGCCATTTGAGTCATTGGATGAAGTATTTCATCAAGTTGAGAGCAGGCATTGCCAATATGCAGTGGTCCCCGTTGAAAATTCTTTGGGTGGAAGTGTTTCAACGACCCTCGATCTATTACTCGCTACCCCATTAAAAATTTGTGGGGAATTGCATCTTAGAATTCGCCATCAATTGATGACGCATGTATCGACAGAAAACTTGTCTGCTATACGCCGTGTGTATTCTCATGCGCAGTCCCTGAGTCAATGCCAGCAATGGTTATCGAGCCATTTGCCTCATGTTGAGCGCATTCCAGTTGCAAGTAATGCCGATGCGGCTACCCGTGCCGCTGCTGACCCCTTGAGTGCCGCTATTGCAGGAGAGTTAGCCGCTGAGCGCTATGCACTGAAAATTCAAGCCACAGATATTGAAGATAGTGCGGACAACACCACCCGTTTTGTGGTGTTAGGTACACAGGAAGTGGGCCCCTCCGGTCGAGATAAAACATCGATGGTCCTCAGTGCGCCGAATCGCCCCGGCGCTATTCACAAACTGCTAGAGCCGTTGGCTCTGCATGGTGTGAGTATGAGTCGTCTCGAATCCCGCCCGTCGCGCACGGGGCTTTGGGAATATGTATTTTTCGTGGATATTGAAGGTCATACCTCTGAGCCAGCCCTAAAAAAAGCGCTCGATGAAATGCGTGCGCAGGCTTCATTCTTAAAGGTATTGGGTTCTTATCCTCTTTCTCCTCTGTAACTTTACCCTTTGATTGAGATCAGGTTTTAGCTATGTCTTTGTGTGACCTTACCCCAGCCTACATTCGCGCTATCGCTCCCTATCAACCTGGAAAGCCTATTTCTGAGCTGCAAAGAGAATTGGGGCTGAGCCAAATTATTAAGCTGGCATCGAATGAGAATCCGCTTGGGCCCAGTCCGCATGCCATTCAGGCGATGGAGTCGCTGCTTGAAACCTTAGCACTTTACCCAGACGGCAATGGTTTTGATTTGCGCTCAGCGATTGGGCAAAAATTTGGCGTTGAACTCCCGCACATTATTTTAGGCAATGGGTCGAACGATATCTTAGAGTTTGCTGCCCGCGCCTTTTTGGGGGTGGGTACCAGTGCGGTGTATTCCCAGCATGCGTTTGCCGTTTATCCCTTGGCAACGCAAGCGGTGGGGGCAGAAGGGATTGCGGTTCCTGCAAAAGAATATGGTTGCGATCTTGAAGCGATGGTGGATGCCATCCGTTCTGATACGCGTGTGCTCTTTATTGCTAACCCTAATAACCCTACGGGTACCTTTATTTCAGGACCCATGCTGCGCAAAGCATTTGAGCGCGTGCCGGATCATGTTTTGATTGTTTTGGATGAAGCCTACACAGAGTATCTGCGGGCTGATGAGACTTACGATTCTATCTCCTGGCTCAAAGATTTTCCCAACTTACTGGTGTCCAGAACCTTCTCCAAGGCTTATGGTTTGGCTGGATTACGTGTGGGGTTTGGGCTTGCAGCACCTGGTGTCATTGATCTGATGAATCGTGTCCGTGCGCCTTTCAATGTGAGCACCTTGGGCTTGGCTGCGGCAGAAGCCGCGCTAGGGGATAGCGAGTTTTTGGCGCGTTCGGTTGCGCTGAATACAGCCGGCATGAATCAAATTGTGCAAGGACTCCATGCACTGAACTTGCCCTATATTCCATCTTGGGGAAATTTCGTCGCTTTCAAAGTCGGTGAGGGCATGGCGATCTATCAGAAGCTTTTGCGCGCGGGCATCATTGTAAGGCCTATTGCTAATTACGGGATGCCCGAGTGGCTGCGCGTCAGTATTGGGTTGGCGAGTGAGAATGCCTTATTCCTTGAAGCCTTAGGCAAGATTGTGAATCAGCATGTCTGAATCTAGCCCCTTGCCGGTGTCCCGAATTGCGCTGATTGGTGCGGGACTGATTGGTGGATCTTGGGCTTTAGCGATTCGTGCAGCTTATCCGCAAATACAGATCACACTCTACGACCATGCGCTTCGGCATCGAACAGAAGCCTTGCAGCAAGGCATCGCCACACAAGCCTTTGATACCCTCGAAGGTGCGGTGCAAGATGCGGAACTCATCATTCTTGCCGTTCCTGTTGGGGCCTTCCCTGCCATGATGAAGCAATTGGTTCCCGTACTTAAACCCAATACCGTGATTACCGATGTGGGTAGCACAAAACAAAGCGTGATCCTCGCAGCCAAGGCATCGCTGGGCGATGCGTTTCCTCGTTTTGTTCCTGGCCACCCTATTTCAGGCGCTGAAAAAAGCGGGCCTTTGGCAGCGCGTGCTGACCTGTTTAAAAATAAGCGGGTGGTGTTCACGCCAGTATCAGAGACTGATCACGATGCCTTGGCTAAAGTGAGATTGCTCTGGGAAAAAGCCGGTGCAGAGGTGCATATACTGGATGCCGCAAAGCATGATGAAATTTTTGCGGCAGTCAGTCATCTACCGCACCTGCTCAGTTATGCGTTGGTTGAGGAATTAGCCACGCGACCGGATGCGGCCTTGATTTTTTCCTATGCAGCTGGGGGGTTTCGCGACTTTACTCGAATTGCAGGCAGCCATCCAACAATGTGGCGAGATATTAGCTTAGCCAATACCGAAGCGCTCCTTAAAGAGCTGGATGCTTATACGCGTAAACTCGCTGAACTGCGAAGCGCGCTGGAAGCATCTGACGGAGCAGCATTGCTTGCTTTATTTCAGCGTGCGCAAAAAGCGCGAACGGATTGGGCAAGTGGGCCAACGGGATAGTTGAATATCGATGAGGGCGTATTATTTTAGCCCAATCATTTTTTTACTCATTTTTTCTATGTAGTTTCCCAAATAACGCTATGAGCCTGACTTTTCATATTCAACCTGGTGGTTCACTTCATGGTTCGCTTCGCGTTCCCGGAGATAAATCCATTTCACATCGCAGCATCATGCTGGGCGCACTCGCTGATGGCGTGACGGAAGTAAGTGGCTTTCTTGAGGGAGAAGATGCACTCGCTACCATGCGTGCCTTTCGAAGTATGGGAGTCAAGATGGAAGGTCCTGAAAATGGCAATGTCCGTATTGAAGGAGTGGGGCGAGAGGGCTTAAAACAGCCTACAGGCATCATTGATTGCGGTAACTCAGGCACCACAATGCGTTTATTAACCGGACTGCTTTCAGGTCAAGGCTTTGATGTGACTTTGGACGGGGATGCGAGTTTGCGAAAACGCCCCATGGAACGCGTGGCTCAACCACTGCGATTGATGGGGGCTGAGATAGAAACCGGTGAGCAGGGCCGCCCCCCCGTTCACATTAAACCTGTCAAAGGATTAAGGGCCATTCATTATGATTTGCCTGTTGCGAGTGCTCAGATCAAATCCGCTATTTTGCTTGCAGGTGTATTTGCCGAAGGTGTGACTTCAGTCACAGAGCCAGAGCCCACACGAGACCATAGCGAACGCATGCTGCAAGGTTTTGGCGTGCCGGTTATGCGTACTGGCGCCACGGCAAGTATCCAAGGTGGCGCGCGTTTGAAGGGCACAAACATTCAAGTGCCTGGTGATATTTCCTCTGCCGCTTTTTTCTTGGTCGCGGCCAGTATTGCTCCGGGTTCAGATTTACGCTTAGTCGATGTGGGAATGAATCCTACTCGCACCGGTGTCGTGGATATTCTTCGATTAATGGGGGCCGATATTGTTGTTCAGAATGAGCGCATAGAAGGAGGGGAGCCCATTGCTGATTTGCGTGTGAGGTATGCCCCTTTGCACGGTATTGATGTGCCTGAAGCATTGGTGCCCCTAGCCATTGATGAGTTCCCTGTTTTATTTGTTGCCGCAGCCTGCGCTGAAGGGATCACAAAAGTGACTGGCGCGGCTGAATTGCGTGTGAAAGAGAGTGATCGTATCCAAGTCATGGCAGATGGCCTGCATTTATTAGGGATCGAAGCACAAGCCACCGATGACGGCATGATTATTCAAGGCGGAAAACCTTTTCATGGTGCAAGCATTCAAAGCCATGGTGATCACCGAATCGCAATGTCGTTCGCAGTTGCGGCCTTGAGAGCCTCAAGCCCCATGACGGTGCTTGATGCAGATAATGTAGCGACCTCGTTTCCCGGGTTCGTCGCTTTGTCTGCGCAAGTGGGGCTTGGGATCACGACGTCATGAGCGCACTCTTTCCGGTTATTGCCATAGACGGCCCTTCTGCGTCAGGTAAAGGGACGGTTGCCTCACGAGTGGCACAGACACTGGGTTTTCACTACCTTGATAGTGGGGCCTTATATCGCTTGACTGCACTTGCTTCTAGGCGATCGGGTATTCCTGTCTCAGCGCAGGCTCAAGAGTTTGAGCCTGCTATTGCCCAATGCGCAGCCCATCTGGATGTGCGTTTTGAGGGAGAACATATCTATTTGCAAGGAGAGGATGTCAGTCTTGCCATTCGAGACGAACAAACGAGTCGTGAAGCCTCGCGGGTGGCGGCTCTGGGGTCAGTGAGGACGGCGCTATTGCAACGTCAAAGGGCGTTCAGGCAGGCGCCTGGCTTGGTCACGGATGGGCGAGATATGGCAACCGTGGTGTTTCCCGATGCGGATTTAAAGATTTTTTTAACTGCAAGTGCTGAGGAAAGGGCACAACGCCGTTACAAGCAGTTGATCGAGAAAGGATTGACTGCTATGATGTCCGACTTGCTCAATGATATACGTGAGCGTGATGAGCGTGATGCTTCCAGAGAACACGCTCCTTTGGTGCAGGACTCCCGCGCCGGCCTTCTAGATACCACCTATCTAACTGCCGATGCGGCCGTGGCTGAAGTGTTACGTAGATACCAACTCGTCGTAAGCCGCGACTGCGTTTGATGAACTTAACCTCGCCGAAAGGCGAACTCCGCCGTAAGGTTTTTTATATTCCATGAATGCTATTCCTAAAGAAATGTCGTCTAACTCCTTTGAGTCTTTTGCCAGTCTCTTTGAAGAGAGCCTATCGCATCAAGAAATGCGCTCGGGTGAAGTCATTACCGCTGAAGTTGTCAGCATTGAAGGTAATGTGGTTGTGGTTAATGCAGGCCTCAAATCTGAGAGCCTGATTCCTATCGAAGAATTCCGCAACGATCGTGGCGAACTTGAAGTCAGTGTGGGTGACTTCGTTAAAGTGGCGATTGATGCTGTAGAAGATGGTTATGGTTCTACCAAGCTATCTCGCGAAAAGGCCAAGCGCCTCGCGGCATGGTTGGATCTTGATGAAGCCCTCGAGAAAAATGAACTGGTCTCTGGTGTGATCAGTGGCAAGGTGAAAGGCGGCCTGACTGTGATGGTCAACGGTATCCGTGCTTTCTTGCCTGGTTCCTTGGTTGATATTCGTCCAGTTAAAGATACCACCCCTTATGAAGGTAAGGAGATGGAATTCCGCGTGGTTAAACTCGATCGCAAACGTAACAACGTGGTGGTCTCACGTCGTGCTGTGCTTGAAGCCTCTGCGGGCGCTGAGCGTGCTAATTTGCTAGAAACCTTGCGTGAAGGTTCAATCGTTCGCGGTATCGTCAAGAACATCACCGACTACGGCGCATTCGTAGACTTGGGTGGTATCGATGGTTTGCTGCATATCACGGATTTGGCATGGCGTCGTGTCAAGCATCCTTCAGAAGTCTTGAATGTGGGTGACGAAGTCGAAGCGAAAGTACTCAAATTTGATCAAGACAAGAACCGTGTTTCCTTGGGCTTGAAACAGTTGGGCGAAGACCCATGGGTGGGTCTGTCACGTCGTTATCCCGAGCGTACCCGTTTGTTTGGAAAAGTCACCAACCTTACCGATTATGGTTCGTTTGTTGAAATTGAACAGGGTATTGAAGGCTTGGTTCACGTCTCCGAAATGGATTGGACTAACAAAAACGTTCATCCCTCAAAAGTGGTTCAGTTGGGCGATGAAGTAGAAGTCATGATTCTCGAGATCGATGAAGAACGTCGTCGTATCTCCTTGGGCATGAAGCAGTGCCGTCCCAATCCTTGGGAAGATTTCTCAACAGGCTTCAACAAGGGCGATAAGGTTGCTGGGCAGATCAAGTCCATTACCGACTTTGGTGTGTTCTTGGGCTTGCCTGGTGGGATCGACGGTCTCGTGCATCTCTCTGATTTGTCATGGAATCAAACAGGTGAAGAAGCCGTTCACAACTTTAAGAAAGGCGATGAAGTTGAAGCAGTCGTTCTTTCGATTGATGTTGAGCGTGAGCGCATTTCCTTGGGTATCAAGCAGCTCTCAGGTGATCCATTCACCAACTTTGTGGCCACCAATGATAAAGGCAGTCACGTTAAAGGTACGGTCGGTGCCATTGATCCTAAAGGCGCGGTAGTCATGCTTGAAGATGGCGTGGAAGCTTATCTGCGCGCATCTGAAGTTTCACGTGATCGTGTTGAAGATATTCGCACGCACTTGAATGAAGGAGATACGGTTGAAGCGGTGATCCTGAACGTAGACCGTAAAAACCGTACCATTAACTTATCAATCAAAGCCAAGGATATGGTTGAAGAGAGCAATGCTGTGCAACGCACGCAAGCTGAGGCGCCGAGCAATGCCGGTACCACCAGCTTGGGCGCACTCCTTAAAGCAAAGCTTGGAAATTCACCTGGCGATCAGTGAGTTTGAGTGCTATGACAAAGTCTGAGCTGATTGCTCTTCTGACTTCGCGTTATCCGCAACTTGTCTCCAAAGACACTGAGCTCGCGGTTAAGACGATACTCGATGCGATGACCCAAAACTTGGTGGATGGGGAGCGCATCGAGATTCGCGGGTTTGGTAGTTTTGGTCTGAATCACCGTCCTCCTCGTCTTGGGCGTAATCCCAAGACAGGCGAGAAGGTGCAGGTGGCGGAAAAGTATGTTCCCCACTTTAAGGCTGGCAAGGAATTGCGTGATCGCGTGGATCAAAAATAAAACAATAACGGACCTCCCATCATGGCCTACCTGATCTGGGTCGTCCGCATTTTACTTTTTATACTGCTGTTTGGTTTAGCCGCTCGAAACACGGAGATCGTGCATGTAAGAGGCTATCTCGGCTATGAATGGCAGGCTCCATTGGCCTTGGCATTGCTGGCGGCCACTTTTGTCGGTGTGCTGCTCGGTGTGATGGGTGCAGTGCGCACCATGCTCTATCTTCGGAGCGCTGCGCCCAATCATCAAAAATCTACTCAAGGTGTGCGTGTAGATGACCTCAAAGACGCGGAGGAGGCGCTAGGTTTATCCGCGCATAGGCCCCCCATTCCCTATCGTAAAGCAGGCGAAAGTCTTGCGGGTGACGAGGGCGCCTAGGGGATGGAGTTCCAATTTTATTGGCTTCTACTGCTGCCACTTTTTTTTGGTTTTGGGTGGTTGGCTGCGCGCATGGACTTACGTCAATTGCTATCAGAGTCAAGAGCGCTCCCTGCAGCCTACTTCAAAGGACTGAATTTTCTTTTAAATGAGCAACCAGACGAAGCGATCGAAGCTTTTTCTGAAGTTGCACGGAGTCATCAGCAGACTACAGAATTACACTTTACGCTGGGTAGTTTGTTTCGCCGACGGGGGGAACTGGATCGTGCTACGCGTATGCATCAGATGTTGCTAGACCGGAGTGATTTAGGCACCGATCAGCGTCTTGCAGCGGTTCATGAACTTGCGCAGGACTTCCTGAAAGCTGGATTGTTTGACCGCGCGGAAGACTTATTCAAAGAACTCAAAGGCACAGAGTTTGATGCTTCTGCCGCACAGTTTCTCCGGGAAATCTATGTTTCCGAGAAGGAGTGGGGAAAAGCTATTGAAGTCGCGCAACAACAAAGTGCTTCCAACTCTTCTGAAGCGCTCGCTCGCGAGACTGCGCATTATTTGTGTGAGTTAGCTGCACTGGATTATGCACAGGGTCGCACTGCTGAAGCAGATCAACACATCAATGAGGCACTTCAAGCGCACCGCCGCTGCGTCCGTGCCCGTATCATGCGGGGGGATTGGCGTTTTAAAGAAGGGGTGCTGAAGGACGCGATTCAAGAGTGGTCCCAAATTGAACAGCACAATGCAGACTATCTATTTCTGATTGCCCCATCACTCTTTAAAGCCTACCAAGAACTTGATCAGGCAGATGTAGGGCTACAGATATTGCAGGGTTGGCTGAAAAGTTATCCAAGTCTTGATTTGCTTACGCATGTATATCAAGTCACCCTTGATTATCAAGGCGCAGAGAAAGCCTTGATCTTAGCGCGTCAAGAATTTCATCACAGTCTGAGTATGCCTGCGCTGGGTAAATATTTGGAAGCACAGCTTCTTGTTTTGCACGCATCCAATAGAACTGCTTTGAAAGGGGAGGCGTCCCTTTCACCCTATCTAGATCAATCTGACTTGGAATGGATGGGAAAACTGATTCAAACCCAAGTTCAAAAGCAAGCCCTGTTTGTATGCCGTCATTGTGGATTTAAAGCCCGTCAGTTTTACTGGCACTGCCCCGCTTGTGGTCATTGGGAGTCTTATTCTCCAAGGCGTCACATCGATCATGAAGAAAGCGTGTCTTCTCCTGCGCGCATGTAATGATGACGACTTGCCTTTCTCCGGTCATTGTTGCGCTGGATGCTTCGACAACAGTTGAAGCCTTCTCGCTTGCAGATCGTCTCTCGCCTGCGTTGTGTCGATTAAAAGTTGGGAAGGAATTATTCACCGCGGTAGGGCCACAGGTTATTGAAGGCTTACAGCAGCGTGGCTTTGAGGTTTTTCTTGATCTGAAATTTCATGATATTCCTCATACCGTTGGCGCGGCTTGCCGCGTCGCCGCGGCTTTAGGGGTATGGATGGTGGATGTGCATGTTTCAGGTGGCCCGGCTATGCTTGATGCTGCCAGGCTTGCAGTCGATAGTGTTGCGAAGCCACCCATCTTGGTAGGGATTACTATTTTGACTAGTTTGCAGTCTGCCGATCTTCAGCAAATCGGTATGCAGGGCCAAGTCTCAGAGACCGTGCTTCGTTTGGCTCAACTCGGCCATCATCATGGTCTTGATGGGGTAGTGTGTTCTGCTGCAGAGGCTGCCAGTTTGCGGATGACATTGCCTGCGGATTTTCAATTAGTAACACCTGGAATACGCCCAGCAGGCAGCGACTTGAATGACCAAGTTCGGGTGGTCACCCCTGCACAGGCGATGCGTTTAGGTTCCAATTACTTGGTGATTGGACGTCCCATTACGCAGTCATCAGATCCTGTATCCACGCTTCAAAATATTATCGATTCTTTACAATCATGAAAATTTCTATCATCGGAACAGGTTATGTCGGATTAGTCAGCGGAGCGTGTCTTGCTGAGGTAGGGAATGATGTCCTGTGTTTAGACCTCAACCCTGAAAAAATCCGGGTTTTGAAAACAGGGGGAATCCCCATTCATGAACCTGGCTTAGAGCAAATGGTTCAGCGTAATGTGGCTGCCGGCCGTTTGCATTTCACCACGGATGTTGAAGAAAGTGTAGCTTGGGGTAAGGTGCAATTTATTGCTGTCGGGACACCCCCAGATGAAGATGGCTCGGCAGATTTGCAGCATGTGGTCGCAGCTGCCCGGGCGATTGGTCAACATATGACCAAGTCAAAAGTGGTGGTTGATAAATCCACGGTTCCTGTTGGAACTGCGGACAAGGTTCGTGCAGCGATTTCTGAAGAATTGGTCAAACGTGGGAGTGACGTCACTTTCTCTGTCGTGTCAAATCCGGAGTTTTTAAAGGAAGGGGCTGCGGTAGAAGATTTTATGCGCCCTGATCGCATTGTCATTGGCGCAGACGACCCTGAAGCCATTCAAATGATGCGAACCCTGTATGCCCCTTTCCAACGTAATCACGAACGTTTGATTGTGATGGACGTGAAATCTGCAGAACTGTCTAAATACGCAGCAAATGCCATGCTTGCTACCCGTATTTCATTCATGAATGAACTGGCCTTGCTAGCCGAGCGTCTCGGGGCGGATATTGAGCATGTGAGGCAGGGCATTGGCTCGGACCCTCGCATTGGTTATCAGTTTTTGTATCCCGGTTGTGGCTATGGTGGATCTTGTTTCCCTAAAGATGTGAAAGCGGTCATTCGCACTGCCGCTGAACACGGCATGGACCTCAAGATTATGAATGCCGTTGAGGAAGTGAATGATAGGCAAAAATCGGTATTACTCGACAAAATTGTCGCGCATTTTGGTGAAAAACTGGATGGGTTGCGCTTTGCGGTATGGGGGCTTGCATTCAAACCGAATACCGATGATATGCGAGAAGCGCCAGCCCGAGTTCTGATCGCCGGCCTGCGTGCCCGAGGTGCCAGTGTGGTGGCCTATGATCCGGTTGCGATGGAAGAAGCGCGCAGAATTTATCCGGATCATTCTGAGTTGGAGTTGGTGAGTGCACCGATGGAAGCAACAGAACATGCAGATGCTTTGATTGTTGTCACTGAATGGAAAGCTTTTCGCAGCCCGGATTTTGAAATGCTGAAAGCACAACTTAAAGGCTCAGTATTGTTTGATGGCCGAAATCTGTATGAGCCGCAAGTGGTGAGGGATGCAGGGCTCACTTATTATGGTATTGGTCGTCTCTAAAATTTAAAATAAATCCCATGTCGATTGCCTCTCGCCCTCCCGTCTCTCCGCTCTCCCCTAAATTAGCGTCGTCTGTCGTTACGCAGTTTGGCGCAGCGCGTGTCTTGGTGGCCGGTGATGTGATGTTGGATCGATATTGGTTTGGTGAGGTGAGCCGGATTTCTCCTGAAGCCCCCGTCCCCATTGTCAATGTGCAAAGAAGCGAAGAGCGTCCTGGGGGTGCTGCAAACGTTGCACGCGGAGTGGCGGCGCTGGGAGCTTGGAGTCATCTGGTCTCGGTGGTGGGGGATGACGAAGCAGGGCGCACACTTGCTCAGATGCTCAGGCAAGAGCACGTTGAAGCCGAACTGCATCCAGACCCCCAGTTCTCAACAACCGTAAAACTCAGAGTGATAGGGCGTCAGCAACAGTTGTTGCGCATTGATTTTGAGAACAAGCCAACCCATGAAGTGTTGGCAACGCAACTTGAAGCTTTTAATCGATTGTTGCCTGATGTGGATGTAGTCATTCTGTCTGATTATGGCAAAGGCGGGCTGATGCATATTCGTCAAATGATTGAAGCTGCGCGCGCTGCGGGCAAGCCCATTTTGGCAGATCCCAAAGGTGACGATTACGAACGCTATCGTGGCGTGACTTTGCTGACGCCTAATCGCAGCGAATTCCGTCAGGTCGCGGGTGCCTGGAAAGACGAAGAAGAGATGACGCGCAAGGCACAAACCTTGCGTGCCTCCTTGGATTTAGATGCTCTGCTCATTACACGCAGTGAAGAGGGGATGTCTTTGTACCGGGAGGGAGACGCGGTTCACGAGCCCGCTAAGGCCCAGGAAGTCTTTGATGTCAGCGGTGCAGGCGATACGGTTATCGCCACCTTGGCTGTCATGATGGCTACCGGTGCAGCGCTACCGCTGGCCATGCGCGTTGCAAATCTTGCTGCGGGAGTGGTCGTGGGTAAACTGGGTACGGCGACTGTTACCGCAGCCGAATTGGCTCGGGAGCTAGAACACTTCGATTTATCCTAGAGGATTTCATGTATACCATCGTAACCGGAGCAGCTGGATTTATCGGCTCCAACATGATCAAAGCACTGAATGCGCGAGGGGTTGATCGCATTATCGCGGTTGATGATCTTTCTCATGGGGATAAATTTCGTAATCTTGTAGATTGTCAGATTGCCGATTATCTTGATAAGCAAGAGTTTTTGAGGCTGATTGAGCAAGATGCCTTCGAAGGCGAGATCGACTTTATGAATCATCAAGGCGCCTGCTCCGACACCATGGAGCACGATGGTCGCTACATGATGACGAATAATTATCGCTATACCGTATCTCTCTTCCGCTTTTGCCAGACCCATGACATCCCCTTCATTTACGCCTCTTCAGCTGCTGTCTATGGAGGAAGTGAAACCTTTCGTGAGGATCCCGCTTGCGAACTCCCCTTAAATGTCTATGGGTATTCCAAGCTCCTTTTTGATCAATATGTTCGGCAGCATTGGGATAGCATCGAATCACAAGTCGTGGGTCTGCGTTATTTCAATGTATATGGTCCTCGTGAGCAACATAAAGAACGAATGGCTTCGGTCGCTTTCCACCTCGCTCATCAATTTCGCGAGCATGGAAAAGTAAAGTTATTTGCAGGCTGTGATGGATATGCAGATGGAGAGCAGCGTAGAGATTTCATCTCTGTTGAAGATGTCGTGAAAGTGAATTTGTTTTTTATGGAGCATCCTGATCAATCGGGAATTTTCAATTGCGGCACGGGCCGCAGTCAAAGTTTTAATGAAGTTGCATTAGCTACTTTGAATACCCTACAAGGTAAAAATCAAACGCTTGCAGATCATGTGTCTCAAGGTACGCTGGAGTACATCCCTTTTCCTGAAGCGCTTAGGGGAAAATACCAAAGTTTTACCCAAGCGGATATCAGTGCCTTGCGAGAAGTAGGCTTTCGCGAAGACTTTCTCACCGTTGAACAAGGAGTGGCTCGCTATGTACAACACGCTTGAGCACTGCATCGGCAATACGCCACTAGTAAGACTCCAGCGCTTGCCCGGCCAAACCAGTAATCTTCTGCTTGCTAAGCTAGAAGGAAATAACCCAGCGGGTTCAGTCAAAGATCGGCCAGCCATGTCGATGATCAATCGTGCCGAAGCGCGCGGAGACATCAAACCGGGTGATACCTTGATTGAGGCAACCAGCGGCAATACAGGCATCGCACTAGCCATGGCAGCCAGTATCAAAGGTTATCGTATGATTTTGATCATGCCTGAGCATCTGAGTATTGAGCGTAGGCAGAGTATGCGTGCCTTTGGCGCCGAATTACTTCTCACAACAGAAAGCTCCGGTATGGAAGGGGCTCGCGATTTGGCTGAGAAAATGCGCAATGCAGGTGAGGGCATTATTCTGGATCAATTTGCAAACCCAGATAATCCCCAAGCCCACTATGAAAGTACGGGGCCTGAAATCTGGCGAGATACACAAGGCAAAGTGACGCACTTTATCGCCACGATGGGGACCACTGGGACCATCATGGGGGTGTCGCGTTATCTGAAAGAACAGAATCCTAATATTCAAATTATTGGGGTTCATCCGGCAGATGGTTCTCAAGTTCCTGGCATCCGTAAATGGCCTGAGGCCTATCTGCCAAAGATTTTTGATCGCAACAGAGTTGATCGAATTGTCGAAGTCACTCAAGCAGATGCAGAGGAAACCACGCGCCGTCTGGCTGCTGAAGAAGGTATCTTTGCGGGTGTTTCTTCAGGAGGGGGGGCATGGGTGGCGTTGAAGATTTCAAGCGAGGAAAAAAATGCCACCATCGTTCACATCGTATGTGATCGTGGTGACCGTTATCTCTCAACGGGAGTGTTCCCAGCGTGATCCCCATTCTTTCTTTTGATATCGAAACCATTCCTGATTGTGCAGGATTCATTCAAGTCTTGGGTTTGGCGGCAGATACGCCGCATGAGCACGTGGCTGAAATAGCCTTTCAAAATCGTAGAAAAAATACGGGTTCAGATTTTTTACAACCTTACTTGCATAGGGTGGTGGCGATTTCCTGTGCATTGCGTGATCGTGATGGTTTACGTATCTGGACATTAGGCGACGAAACAGAATCGGAAGCACAACTCATTCACCGTTTTTTTGATGGCCTGAATCGCTTTACCCCTCAGTTAGTATCCTGGAATGGAAGTGGTTTTGATCTTCCTGTTCTTGTTCAACGTGGTTTGATTCATGGTGTTGCTGCGCACCGTTTTTGGGATCAGGGTGAAGACGATCGCGAGTTCAAATGGAATAATTATCTGAGTCGTTACCATACGCGCCATGTTGATCTGATGGATGTCTTATCTTTATACCAAGGGCGTGCATTAGCCCCCCTTGATGACATGGCAAAGCTGTGTGGTTTTCCTGGTAAATTGGGTATGGATGGTTCGCAAGTGTGGTCTGCATATCAAAAGGGGAAGCTCAAGGAAATTCGTGACTACTGTGAAACCGATGCTGCAAATACTTTCTTGCTCTTTTTAAGATATCAGCAGATGCGTGGTGTGCTGACTCCCAAGGCTTATGAAGAAGAAATCGCTTTAGTGAAAGAAACCTTAGGTGCCAGTTCGGAAACGCACTGGAAGGAGTTTATGGCTGCCTGGAAAAACGATTAGGCCGCTCCGATCACCCTGGGCAATAGGCTTAAAATCTAAAGCCCTTAGGATAGGATGGATGTGCGATGCAAGACATTTTATTGTGCCTTGCAGCAAAATCGGTGCAGAAGTATGATTCAATATTCGTTCATTCAATTTAAACGTTTAGGAAGAATAAGATGAAGAAAGCTGTTCGCGTGGCCGTGACGGGCTCGGGTGGTGCAATTGGATATAGCCTGCTGTTTAGAATTGCCAGTGGCGAAATGTTGGGGCCCGATCAGCCCGTCATTCTTCAGTTATTCGACATTACTCCATCATTGAAAGTAGTGAATGGCGTGGTCATGGAACTAGACGATTGTGCATTCCCCTTGTTGCAATCTGTGGTCGTCACCGATGATGTGCGCGTCGCGTTTAAAGATGCTGACGTAGCTTTGTTGGTTGGCAGCCGCCCTCGCACCGCTGGCATGGAGCGTAAAGATTTGCTCGAGATGAATGGCGCGATTTTTACTGATCAAGGCCGTGCTTTGTCCGAAGTGGCTTCGCGCGATGTAAAAGTGTTGGTCGTGGGCAATCCGGCCAATACGAATTCACTCATCGCAATGAAAAATGCGAAGGATTTAAAGCCAGAGCAATTCACCGCAATGATGCGGTTGGATCACAATCGTGCGCTATCGCAGATTGCAACCAAGGTATCCAAGCCTGTGAGCAGCGTGAAGAAGATGACCATCTGGGGTAATCACTCTGCAACGCAGTATCCTGATTTATTCCATGCCGAAGTGGAAGGCCACAGTGTTTCCAAAATGATCAATGATCAGGCGTGGTTAGAAGGCAACTTCATCCCTACCGTGCAAAAGCGTGGTGCTGCCATTATTGAAGCCCGCGGTTCTTCAAGTGCTGCCAGTGCTGCCAATGCAGCCATTGCCCATATTCGCGATTGGACATTGGGCACCCCTGAGGGGGATTGGGTGACCATGGGTATTCCTTCTGATGGAAGCTATGGTATTCCTGAAGGCGTCATCTTCGGTTATCCCGTGACCTGTAAGAATGGTCAGTACTCGATTGTTCGGGGTTTGGATGTGAGTGAATTCAGCCGCTCACGCATTGAAAAGACCCATGCAGAGCTGTTGGAAGAACGTGCTGCGGTCACACATTTATTGGGCTAGAGTACGGTGTATCGGGTCGGAATATTTTTTTCGGCTCGATACAATAAAATTGTCTCGCAAGATCATTTTTGCTGGTGTACGATTTGCGGTCATTATCTGCGGGTAGTCAGTTATTTTGGCTCTTGAGAGAGAAAAAATGCAAAGAACAATGCTACAGGCTAAGTTGCACAGAGTGACTACAACGCAGTCAGAACTGCACTATGAAGGCTCGTGTGCAATCGACCAAAATCTGCTCGATGCGGCCGATATTCATGAATATCAAGCCATTGATATTTACAACGTGAATAATGGTGCGCGTTTCTCTACCTACGCCATCAGCGCAGAGCGTGGAAGTGGAACGATATCAGTGAACGGTGCAGCTGCGCGTAATGCCGCGGCTGGCGATTTGCTGATCATCGCTGCGTACGCTGTTTACAGCGAAGCTGAACTTACGCATTACGCCCCACGCTTGATTTATGTTGATGCAGAGAATCGCATCCTAGATCAGCGCAGTAAAATCCCTGTTCAAATGTTAAACACAGTGAGTGCTGAGATTCGCCCCTTCAACGCGAAGCGATGAAGGCCCTGATCTGGGTCGATGAGAGACGGGTATTGCATTGAGGATGGTTGAGTCGAATTATAAATAAAAAAACGGCCCCTTTTGAGGGCCGTTTTTTTATTTCCGCTCTGTATAGCGTTTACGCAACGCTGTCAGCCACCTCTTGATACTCGGCGATTTGGTCGAAATTCATATAGCGATAAATCTGGCTTCCATCGGCATTAATCACGCCCATATCAGCATGGTACTCAGCTACCGTTGGGATGCGACCCAGTCGCGCTGCAATCGCCGCTAACTCGGCAGAAGCGAGATACACATTAGAACCCTTGCCCAAACGATTGGGGAAGTTTCTTGTGGAAGTGGAAACCACGGTGGCACCCTCTTTAACCTGTGCTTGATTGCCCATGCATAATGAACAGCCGGGCATTTCCATTCTTGCGCCCGCTGTTCCAAAAGTGCCGTAATGGCCTTCTTTGGATAGCTCATCCTTATCCATCTTAGTAGGAGGGGCAACCCACAAACGCGTAGGGATATCGCGCTTGCCTTCTAGGAGCTTCGAAGCAGCACGGAAATGACCAATATTGGTCATACAAGATCCAATGAACACTTCGTCGATCGCGGTTCCTTGAACCTCGGATAGTACCTTGGCATCATCGGGGTCATTCGGGCAGCACAAAATGGGTTCGGTAATCTCATTCAGATCAATTTCGATGATCTCAGCGTATTCGGCATCTTTATCCGCCTCGAGAAGTTGTGGCTTCGCCAACCATGCTTCCATACCCTGAATACGACGCTCAAGGCTGCGTCTATCTTCGTAGCCATTGGCAATCATCCACCTCAGCAGCGTGATATTGGAGTTGAGGTATTCAATGATGGGTTCTTTGTTTAGACGCACCGTGCAGCCTGCAGCGGAACGCTCTGCTGAAGCGTCAGAGAGTTCAAATGCCTGCTCTACTTTCAAATCGGGCAAGCCTTCAATTTCAAGGATGCGGCCTGAGAAGGCGTTGATCTTGCCTTGCTTGGCGACCGTCAGCAAACCTTTCTTAATGGCATAAAGAGGAATGGCATGAACCAAGTCACGCAAGGTAATTCCTGGCTGCATGGTGCCCTTGAAACGCACCAGAATCGATTCTGGCATGTCTAGGGGCATCACGCCTGTCGCAGCA
Source organism: uncultured Ferrovum sp. (assembly GCA_903905585.1). Taxonomy (GTDB): domain Bacteria; phylum Pseudomonadota; class Gammaproteobacteria; order Burkholderiales; family Ferrovaceae; genus CAIVHB01. The sequence goes on from CAIVHB010000033.1 coordinate 41,514, forward strand.
GCAAATGCGACAAGGCCAGAGCCTGCAGGGAAGCTGATGCCGATAGGGAAGCGGGTGTGGCTATCGCCCCCAGTTCCAACGGTATCTGGCAACAACATACGATTGAGCCAAGAGTGAATCACGCCGTCACCAGGCCGCAAAGCAATACCGCCACGATTAGAGATGAATGCGGGGAGATCACGGTGGGTTTTGACATCAACCGGTTTTGGGTAGGCAGCTGTGTGGCAGAAGGACTGCATCACGAGATCAGCTGAGAAGCCCAAGCAAGCTAAGTCTTTTAACTCATCACGTGTCATGGGGCCGGTCGTATCTTGAGAGCCCACAGAGGTCATGCGAGGCTCACAGTAGGTCCCGGGGCGAATACCTTTGCCTTCGGGCATGCCACAGGCGCGACCCACCATTTTTTGCGCCAAGGTAAATCCTTTACCGCTATCTACAGGGGCGGTGGGCAGACGGAATAGGGTGCTGGCGGGTTGGCCCAAGAATTCAAGCGCTTTCGTGGTGAGGCTACGGCCAATAATGAGATTAATGCGGCCCCCTGCGCGGACCTCATCAAACAACACCTCTGAGCGAACTTTGAAAGTTGCCACCACCTTGCCCGCTTTTTCAATCTTGCCTTCATAGGGGTAGACATCAATCACATCCCCCATATTGAGCGCGGAGACATCTACCTCGATGGGTAGCGCGCCAGAATCTTCTTGGGTATTAAAGAAAATAGGAGCAATCTTGCCGCCCAAACACACTCCGCCAAAACGTTTGTTAGGAACAAAGGAAATGTCTTCGCCGGTATACCAAACCACAGAATTCGTTGCAGATTTGCGAGATGAACCTGTTCCAACCACGTCCCCCACATAGGCAACCAAGTGGCCCTTGGCTTTGAGATCGGCGATCAATTTGAGAGGGCCGATTTTGCCGGGTTCGTCAGGAACGATCCCTTCACGTGCATTTTTTAGCATCGCAAGTGCGTGAAGTGGAATGTCAGGGCGACTCCATGCATCGGGTGCAGGAGATAAATCATCGGTATTGGTTTCACCGCCAACTTTAAATACGGTAATGGTAATTTTTTGCGCGACTTCAGGGCGACTGGTAAACCATTCTGCAGCGGCCCATGAAGCGATCACGCCCCGTGCATGGGTGTTTCCGGCTTTAGCTAGCTCCGCTACGTCGTGGAAAAAGTCGAACATCAAAAGGGTCTTCTTCAAACCCTCTGATGCAATGCCCGCTGTGACTTCATCGTTGAGTAAATCAATCAAGGGCTTCACGTTATAGCCACCCACCATGGTGCCGAGCAATTCAGTTGCTTTTTCACGGGTGATAAGCTTCACAGCAAAATCGCCATGGGCAACGGCCGAAAGGAAAGAGGCTTTGACTTTGGCGGCATCATCGACACCGGGAGGAACACGGTGGGTCAGCAGATCAAGCAAGAAAGCATCTTCGCCTGCAGGTGGCGATTGAATGAGTTCAATCAACTCTGCGGTTTGCTGAGCGGTGAGGGGAAGAGGAGGAATGCCAAAGCTTGCGCGTTCGGCTAGGTGTTGACGATAAGCTTCTAGCATGGTGATGTCCTTGAGATCAAATGACGGATAGGTCGGCAAACTAAAAAACTAAACAGATCTTTTTGTTGCAGGGCAGCGTAAAATCAAGCCTCGGGACTGTGCTTTATTTTTCACGTACAAATCCTCCTGACTCCTAAGAAAGATCATAAGATTCGTGGTCTTTTGTGTCAACTAAACTTATAACTTATATAAGATATAATACGGTGGATTTTCGTTTTAAACGCGTGATACACTGCACTGCAAGATCAACGAAAAGATCATGACAACACTTACTTCTCCTAGCTTTCGGCCGCTTTACGATCAAATCAAGATTCTGCTCACACAGAGTTTGATTGCGGGAGAATGGCGCCCGGGAGAGTCTATTCCCAGTGAAATTGAGCTAGCACAGCGCTACAAGGTCAGTCAGGGTACCGTTCGTAAGGCCATTGACGCACTCGCTGCTGACAATATTGTGGTGCGCCGACAAGGTAAAGGCACTTTTGTGGCTTCTCATGCCCAAGAGCGCTCTACGACCCGTTTTCTTCGCATTGCTCCGGATCAAGATGTTCATGAATACCCCGTCAGTGAACTCGTTGGGTTTGAGCGTGAGCGCGCTTCAGGCCCCTCTCAACGTCTTCTAGACCTCAGAGCTGGGGCCTCGGTTTATGTGATTCATCGCCTACTCAAATTTCACAACACCCCTACGGTATTGGATGAAATCCATCTTCCGAGCGCCCTGTTTAAAGGCCTCGATGAAGCGCTGTTGAGAAAGCATAAAGGATCGATGTATGGCTTTTTAGAGTCACACTTTGGTATTACCATGATTCGCGCTGAAGAGCGGATTAAAGCGGTCTTGGCAGATCATCACTCTGCCCAACTTCTTGAGGTGCCTGAGGGAACCCCTTTGCTGTGTGTGGATCGTATTGCATTCACCTATGGAGATCGTCCAGTGGAATGGAGGCGAGGCTTGTGCGTCACAAATTCATATTCTTATGTTAATGAAGTCAGTTAACGTTACTTAATATTCTTCTGTATCCAATTATTTAAGTGAGGATTTATGGCATATCCCCCTGTTGCAACAAAGAAGCGCCCTAAACACCTTGAGTTGTGGAAAATTAGGCTTCCGATCCCGGGAGTGGTATCAATACTTCACAGGATCACGGGATTTGGGATGTTTTTGGTCCTTATTCCTGTTCTTCTTGCCATTTTGGATCGCTCATTAGCTTCGCAAGAAAGTTTTGAAGACCTCCGTTTTCAATTGTCAGGTCCATTGCCCAAACTCATTGTTTTGGCATTTAGCTGGGCTTTTCTGCATCATTTTTTTGCAGGGATTCGTTATTTACTCCTGGATTTGCATTTGGGTATTGATCTTCCCAGTACGCGTTTCTGGAGCAAAGCTGTCTTGGTGGCAGGTGGAATGGCAACTCTTCTCGTGGCGGTGGCGATATGGTGAAAAGAATTGTAGTGGGGGCTCATTACGGCCTTCGTGATTGGTTAATGCAGCGGGTCACTGCGGTGATCATGGTGCTAGCAACCTTGGTATTTGCGGCCTTTTTTGTAACGCACTTGTCGATGGAATTTGAAGATTGGCAAGGTTTTCTCTCGTTCCAGGCCATACGAGTCTTAACGCTTTTATTCTTCTTAAGTCTGTTCCTGCATGCCTGGGTGGGCATCAGGGATATCTTGATGGATTACGTTCAGCCCGTCGGCATTCGGCTTACTTTACAGATTGCAACCATTATTGCGCTGGTTTCGTATGCCTTATGGACGGTCTCTATTCTCTGGAGAGTGTAAAAAATGGCTCTAGTTCACAGGCAGTTTGATGCAGTTATCGTGGGTGGTGGTGGCTCAGGTTTGCGATGCTCTTTGCAGCTTGCTGAAGCAGGTTTGAAAGTAGCCGTGTTTTCTAAGGTGTTTCCTACCCGTTCCCACACCGTAGCAGCGCAAGGTGGTATTGGTGCATCCTTGGGAAATATGTCAGAAGATCATTGGCTCTGGCATATGTACGACACCATTAAGGGTTCGGATTATCTTGGCGATCAAGATGCCATTGAGTTCATGTGCCGTGAGGCATCGCAGTGTGTGTATGAGCTTGAGCATTTTGGTATGCCGTTTGACCGTAATCCCGATGGCACCATTTATCAGCGTCCTTTCGGCGGTCACTCACAAAACTTTGGTGAGAAGCCCGTGCATCGCAGCTGCGCTGCGGCTGATCGGACAGGTCATGCGATGTTGCATACCCTGTATCAACGCAATGTGCGCGCCAACTGTCAGTTCTTTGTGGAATGGATGGCCTTAGATCTGATTCGCGACAAAGAAGGCAATGTGCTGGGAATTGTTGCGTTAGAAATGGAAACCGGTGAACCCATGATTTTCCAAGCCAAAGCAACTGTGTTGGCTACGGGTGGAGCAGGTCGTATTTTCCAATCCAGCACGAATGCATTCATCAATACCGGCGATGGATTGGGTATGGCAGCCCGTGCAGGAATTCCTTTGGAAGACATGGAGTTTTGGCAATTCCACCCCACGGGTGTGGCCGGTGCAGGCGTTTTAATTACGGAAGGGGTGCGTGGGGAAGGCGGTTACCTTGTGAATTCAGAAGGTGAACGTTTTATGGAGCGCTATGCGCCCACCATGAAAGATTTAGCCAGTCGCGATGTGGTTTCTCGTTCTATGGACCAAGAAATTAAGGAAGGTCGCGGAGTTGGCCCAGAGAAAGATCACGTGCTCTTGAAGCTGGATCACTTGGGTGCGGACACCATCATGAAGCGCTTGCCTGGTATTCATGAAATTGCAATGAAGTTCGCGAATGTAGACCCCATCAAAGATCCTATTCCTGTTGTTCCAACCTGCCATTACATGATGGGTGGGATCCCTACCAATGTGCATGGTCAGGTAGTGGTGCCTAAGGGTGATCAACACAATGCCATCGTGAATGGCCTGTATGCCGTTGGAGAGTGTGCGTGTGTATCCGTTCACGGTGCCAATCGTTTGGGAACAAATTCCTTGCTCGATCTCGTCGTGTTTGGACGCGCAGCAGGAAATCATGTGACGAAGTTTATTCAAGCAGATCGTTCCCAACCAGACCTGCCCTCTGATGCTGCTGATTTATCGCTCTCTCGTTTGGCTCGGATCGACAGCACAACAAGCGGAGAAAATGTTGCTGATGTGGGCTTGGCGATGCGCAAGACGGTGCAAACCCATAGCGGTGTTTTCCGCACCGGTAAGCTGCTCTCTGAAGGGGTAGATAAGATTCGTGATATTGCCAATCGTGCGCGTAATACAGCGATTAAAGACCGCAGCAAAACCTTTAATACTGCTCGCATTGAAGCGCTAGAGCTCGAAAACTTAGCCCTCATTGCTGAGGCTACTTTGGTGTCAGGCAATGCCCGCACCGAGAGTCGTGGTGCGCATGCGCGTGAAGACTTCCAAGATCGCGATGATAAGAACTGGTTGAAGCACAGTATGTGGCATATGGAAGGAAGCAAAATGACGTACAAGCCAGTCAACCTCAAGCCTATGACTGTTGAAGCCTTTGAACCCAAGGTTCGTGTGTACTAAGACTGCACCCAATTAAATCGGAGCGCATGATGAAATTTAATGTTTACCGCTACAACCCTGAGACGGACGCTAAGCCCTACATGCAGTCTTATGATGTGGAGTTAAAGTCCACCGACCGGATGCTGCTGGATGCCATTCTGCGAATTAAAGAAATGGATGACACCTTAAGTCTTCGCAAGTCTTGTCGTGAAGGTGTGTGTGGATCAGATGGGATGAATATCAACGGTAAGAACGGCCTGGCCTGCATTACCCCCATCTCCAGTTTAAAAGAGCCTGTTGAGTTACGTCCTCTGCCTGGTCTGCCTGTGATTCGCGATTTGATCGTGGATATGAGCCAGTTCTTTAAGCAATATCATTCGGTGACGCCTTACCTTGTCAACGATACCGTTGCCCCTGAAAAAGAGCGTTTGCAATCTCCCGAAGACCGTGAAGAATTGAATGGCCTGTATGAGTGTATCTTGTGTGCATGCTGCAGTACGTCTTGCCCTTCTTTCTGGTGGAATCCTGATAAATTTGTGGGGCCTGCTGGTTTGTTACAAGCCTATCGCTTCTTGGCCGATACCCGCGATCAAGCCACCAATGAGCGTCTTGATAATCTGGAAGACCCCTACCGCTTATTCCGTTGCCACACCATCATGAATTGTGTGGATGTCTGTCCCAAAGGTCTGAATCCTTCCTTGGCAATTGGCAAAATTAAAGAGATGTTGGTCAAGCGTGCGGTATAGCCGTCATCTTGCTGTCGCTTCTTTGGTACATGCTAAGCGGGAGTGCTCCCCTTGAATCAGAGCGAAATACAAAAAGCACGTGAGCGCTCCCGATGGCGCAGTCGGCGGGGGTTGTTGGAACTAGATTTGCTCTTGGAGAAGTTCCTGGCCAAACGGCTGGGAGAGTTGGACGAGGAAGCACTGCACCGGTACGACGAGTTGCTGCTGCTCCCCGATAACGAGCTACTGGACATCGTGATGGGGCGTAAACCCGCCCCGGATGAACATACCAGAGCCATTATTTCGATGATCCTGGCTGGTTAGATTCACAGCGCGCTCATCACTTTTATGACTTGAAAGAATTGGGAGAATGAACATGCAAAGCAAAGGAATCGCAACGCTCACATGGGGCGAAGGTAAAAGTATCGAATTGCCTATTTATGGCGGAGCACTTGGCCCGGATGTCATTGATATTCGTCAGTTAGGTAAAACGGGTATGTTCACCTATGACCCCGGTTTTTTGGCAACCGCGAGCTGCCAGTCACGCATTACCTTTATCGATGGGGATATAGGTTTGTTGTACTACCGTGGTTACCCTATCGAGCAGCTTGCTGAACATTGCGACTTTATGGAAGTGTGTTACTTGCTCTTAAATGGTGAGTTACCCAGCGCTGCGCAACGTCAACAATTTGTGACCAAAGTTCAAACGCACACCATGGTGCATGATCAGTTGTTGAGTTTTTTTAAAGGCTTCCGTCGCGATGCGCACCCTATGGCTGTGATGGTGGGTGTGGTCGGTGCACTGTCCGCCTTCTATCACGATAGTTTGGATATCAATAACGCTGAGCATCGCGCTACTTCGGCTAATCGCTTGATTGCCAAGGTGCCAACCATTGCTGCAATGTGCTACCGCTATAACATGGGCTTGCCGTTCATGTACCCGCAAAATCACATGAGCTATGCAGAGAATTTCTTGTATATGATGTTCGCTACGCCTTGTGAGCCCTACAAGCCCAGCCCCGTTATCGTTCGTGCGTTTGACCGTATCCTGACTTTGCATGCTGATCACGAGCAAAATGCTTCAACCTCAACCGTACGTTTGGCCGGTTCTTCAGGCGCTAATCCCTTCGCTTGTATCTCAGCGGGCATTGCAGCTTTGTGGGGCCCCGCTCACGGGGGTGCAAACGAAGCCGTGTTGAAGCAGTTGGCCGAAATTGGTGACGTCTCTCAAGTCCCTGCATTCATTGCCCGTGTGAAAGATAAAAACGATTCAGTTCGTTTAATGGGTTTTGGACACCGTGTTTACAAGAACATGGATCCGCGCGCTGAAGTGATGCGTCGCACCTGCCATGAAGTGTTGAATGAATTGGGTCTGCATGATGATCCCCTGTTTAAGCTTGCTATTGAACTTGAGCGTATTGCGTTGAGTGATTCTTATTTTATTGAGAAGAAGCTCTACCCCAATGTGGACTTCTACTCAGGTATTGTTTTACGTGCCTTGGGTATTCCTACCAGTATGTTCACTGCGATTTTTGCGGTAGGTCGCACTGTGGGCTGGGTTTCGCAATGGACAGAAATGATTGCAGATCCTGAATACAAAATTGGCCGTCCCCGTCAGTTGTATCAGGGTCAAGTCAAACGTGATGTATTGCCAATCGGAAAACGTGGATAAAATCGCGTATTGATTTCAGTCACACTTGCATAAAAGTGCTGAACAGGAGACTAGGCTATGATGAAACACGAATTTGAAACCTCTTACCTGTTCGGCGCGAATGCGCCGTTCATTGAGGAACTGTACGACGCATACCTGCAAGATCCGCAAAGCGTTTCGGCTGAATGGAAGATCTGGTTTGACCAGTTAGGCGAAACGACTGGAACTTTGACGCGTGATATTTCACACCAGCCCACTATTCAGCATTTTGAAGCCTTAGCGAAACGTGGGCCCGCTCCCGTTGCGCAAGCAGATCCAGAGAAACATCGCAAGCAAACTGCAGTCTTGCAGTTCATCAATGCACATCGTTTCTTAGGCAGTCGTGTTGCTGATCTTGATCCGCTTCATAGACGTGATGCCGGTCATGTGCCCGAACTTGATCTTGCCTACTACGGGCTGTCTGAGGCGGATCTGGATAACGTCTATAACACAGGTTCTTTGGTCGGTCCTGATCGTGCGAGCTTGCGTGAGATTGTGCAAGCTGTGCGCTCTACCTACTGTGGTCACATTGGCATTGAGTACATGTATGTCACAGTGACGGAACAAAAACGTTGGATTCAACAACGTTTTGAAAGTCTGCACTCTAATCCTCAATGGGATACCAAGACGCGTCAATGGTTGCTTGAGCAAATCACGGCCGCTGAGACTTTAGAAAAATATCTACATACGCGTTATGTAGGCCAGAAGCGCTTCTCGTTGGAAGGCGGCGAGAGCATGATTCCTGTCATCA
>CAIVHB010000034.1 GCA_903905585.1 uncultured Ferrovum sp.
AATTTTTCTTATCTGAGATTGGCCACGCAAGGCTGCCCTATGGGCAAGGCTCAGGTGATCTATTGGGATTCCACTACGCCTGGTTTAGGCCTGCGCATCACTGAAAAGCAAATCAAATCTTATGTCTTTGAGATGCGCGTCAAAGGCAAAACAGTGCGAACTACTCTCGGTCGCTTTATGACGCTGCAGTTAGAACAGGCTCAGGCTGAGGCCATTCGCTTGAGAAAGTTAGCCGAGGAAGGGATCGATCCCCGCGGTCAAAGTTTTCTGACTTCAGCAAGCTCTGATCCGAATGAGGTGGGCGCGGTTCAGTTATCACTCTGGTAGGCCTGAAAGCATTTCGATCAAACCACACTCTTTAAGTGTTTAGTTTGCATGCGGGGTGAAACGAAAATCTGGGTATCTTCATTTTGGTTATGTCCCTGCTTTACATATAACAGTTGGTAACCATAGTGAATCAAGGTAGTTCGGTGTGAGGGAATGTTGTAAATCACCAAAACAGGCAATTCCAGAAGCTTATCTAGGGTTTTCGCAAGGATCACCGCATCAAAAGGGTTATACAGATAAATAATCAAGGGCTTATCAAAACCTTGATAGTTGATCGTTTCAGCCCCTGCCATTAAAAAATGTCCTGAATCTCCAAAGATTTTTTTGGAGTTCTCACGTGCAATGTCAATAAATGGGGGGTAGTAATCCACGCCCAGCACATCCTGCTTTACTTTGTCTTTCATGCATTGAAGCCGCCAGACCAAGCAGGCTTTTCCTTTTCCACAGCCCAAATCAATGAACTGATAAGCGCTAAAGCTCGGCCCTAGAAAATTTCTTGCGATCTTGTAGGCGTGGACCACTTCTTTGGTCCAGGAGGCCATGTAATGCTTCCCATGCTCAAGATTGGGCACAGGCTTGAAGTCTGGTTTCATGAAATTCGTGGCCGTATCTGTGCCATATTTCAGATCAAACAGCTTGCGCTGCCTGAAATTATTGAGTTGTTCGTTCCAGTCCAAATCTATTCCAGTCTTGTTTTATGGTTTCAATCTAAATTTGACCATCTGAAGTCACGTCAGCTTAATAAAAGTTTATCAGTGGCTTGCTATCTTGAAGGGTCGTCCATTATTCTCATTATGAATATGCATCATGCATACACTTTCACATCCCTCCCCCAAGTTTTCCCCACACCCCCCCAAAGTCTTAGTCGTTGATGACAGCCGCACCATGCGGCAATTGTTAATCAGTGAACTCAATCAGTTAGGAATTCACCACATCAGTGAGGCGGGAAATGGTCAAGAGGCCATCGAGAGCTTAAGGGCTGAAAGCTTTGATTTGATGTTGCTAGACATGGAAATGCCGATATTGACGGGTCTTGAAGCATTAAGGATCATCAAATCAGAACCCGAACTTCAATATTTACCGGTGATTATCGTTTCATCAGACAACGATTTTGAAAAAGTAGTCGAGTGTATACAAATCGGTGCTGAAGATTACCTCCCCAAAAACCCCTTTAATACGGTTTTTTTACGGGCAAGGGTGTTTTCATCGCTTGAAAAAAAACGACTTCGGGATGCGGATGCAAATAAAATCCATCAGTTGCAGGACGTGGGTATTGCGCTCTCTAAGCAAATGGATATTCAAGATCTGCTGAAGATCTTGTTAAATGCGGCGATGGATTTAACCCATGCCGAGGCGGGATCCATCTATAAGGTCGATCAAGATCAGCAGGGATTAGAATTTGTCCTCAGCACAAACAGGAAACTCGATTTTAGCTTGGTTGATCGAGATCACGATGGCAGTCTGCCAACTATTCTGCCTTTTAAGCATGCGGATGGCAGGGACAACTTTTCAAATGTTTCGGTTTACAGTGCTCTTCAGCAAGCCACGATTAATTTGCCCGATATTTATGAGGCGGAGGGATTTGATTTTGCAGGCGCAAGGGAGATCGATGCAAAGATAGGATATCGATCACGCTCCATGTTGGTGATCCCGATGATCGATCACCGTAGGCAAACCTTGGGGGTCGTGCAATTAATTAATTGCCTATCTTCTTCAAAGCCCAATGAAATTATTCCTTTTTCTGACGATGCGCAACGCTTTGCTGAATCGCTGGCCTCACAGGCAGCCATTGCGAAATCAAATAACAATCTAATTATTGAATTAGAAATGGTTTTTGAATCATTCATTCGAATGATCAACCAAGCCATCGATGAAAAATCTCCTTATACCGGCGGGCACTGCGTAAGAGTTCCTGAAATCGCTATTCGTTTGGCTGAAGCTTGCCACCACGTGCAAGAGGGGCCTCTTGCTGATTTCCATATGAATGACGCCGATCGCTATGAGTTCTCAATCGCAGCCTTACTACACGATTGTGGAAAGGTCACCACTCCTGTGCATGTAGTAGATAAAGCAACTAAATTAGAAACAATTTTTGATCGGATTGCATTACTAGACACCCGATTTGAGGTGATTCGTAGAGATGCGCAATTGCAGTTACTTACAAAACAGTTAGCGCTGAATGGTGAAACGATTGAGGGAGATCCATCGCAACAGAATAATGAGTTGGCTTTGCTGCTTGCACAAATAGAGGATGATCAAGCCTTCCTACGCAAATGCAATACGGGCTCAGAACGCATGTCAGAGGAAGATCAACAGAAGATAGCGGCAATGAGTCAGCGTTATTCTTGGGTCCCCCATGACAAAACGGAGCCTGTTCCATTCTTAACTGCAGATGAATTAGAAAACCTCAGTATCGTTGCTGGAACGCTGACCAAACATGAAAGAGCGGTGGTGAATGAGCATATGGCCGCTACCATCAGAATGCTGGAAGCGGTGCCATGGCCTGCGCATCTTAAAAATGTTGTTGAATATGCCGGCGGTCATCATGAACGTATGGATGGTAAAGGCTATCCCAAGGGGCTAACGGGAGACCAAATGTCAGTTCAGGCCAGAATCATGGCCATTGCTGATATTTTTGAGGCTTTAACAGCGGCAGATCGACCCTATAAAAAACCAATGAAACTCAGCCAAGCACTAGGCATTATGAAACGCATGAGTGAAGAAGGCCACATTGACCCAGACCTCTATGCAGTCTTTATTTCTGAAAAGATCTATTCGGATTATGGCCACGAATTCCTCAATGAAGATCAGTTGGATCTCGCTTAAAGCCACCCTATCGCCGCAATCATTGGCGCATAATATATATTATGTAAAATTATGAAGAAACTTTAGCGAACCTACAGATTAACCGTTCCTGGAGAGATATTCGTTATTGAGTTCCTGAGCCGTTACCCCACGTTTATGTCTTTCAGCGTCGAGGGGAGAAAGATTAACCTGCAGCCCGTTAGAAAGCGTAAGCATCACTGAACCGGTTTGAGGATCTGTGACGATTGTAGGCGTTACATGATGATTGCTTTTGGAAGGCGCGACATCGGCGTTAAGCGCTTCCTGCTTAGGTGAATTTTCATGTGAGAGATAGTTGTAGATCGCATACGCAAGGAATACAACGGAAAGCACACAACCAACGCTTAAAAGTACGATCATCACAGCACAAACCCTACCAAGTTGTAAATTTTTCTAAATTTTATACAAATGGCATATTGAAATACTATCCTCCAAAAGGATGTTATTTCAATAAATTCAAGGAATTAACCGCTCAAATCGCTTGAAACTACTTCAATTTTGGTTGTCGCTAAGGTGAATAATTCAGATACTGATTTTACGTTCATCTTGTCTAAAACTGATGATTTATGTTGTTTTACCGTTGGAGTTGAAAGATGCAATTTTTCTGCAATTTCTTGGTTTTTGCAGCCTGCCAGTAACAGATCAAAAACTTGATGTTCTCGCAGCGTCAACATGGCGAGTTTCTGATTTAAAAGCTTTTTATGTGCGATCGTCTTCATTTGAAGAATGTCTCTTTCAATCGCTTTTGTTACTGCGTTTTGTAATGCCTTCCAGCTAAATGGCTTTAATAGGAAATCAACGGCACCCTCTTTAAATGCTGAAATAATTTGGTGATCTGAACTTTGCCCACTGATGAAAATAATCGGTGTTGTTCGCCCCTGCTTTAGGAGTTCGGCCTGAAGTTCAACCCCGCTCATTTCAGGCATACGCATATCACTTACGATGACTGCTGGGATGCTGCTTGTATTTGCATTTAAGAACTCTTTAGGATTGCTAAAGGGGTACACCTTGAATTGGGCTGAACACAGCAGATGTTCAATATCACTGCGTAATTCTCTATCATCTTCAATGAGAAAAACGGATGCTTCTGTTCCTGAAAAATCTAGTGTTGTAGGTGTCATGGATGAAACTATGCATCTATCTTTGGGTGATGAGCAGGTATCGTAACTTTGAAATGCGCTCCATTGATTAATAAATTTCTGAATTCTATTTTTCCGTAATGCTTGTCGGCAACGTGTTTACAAAACCAAAGCCCAATTCCTGTCCCGTGAGGTTTGTCAGTAGTGAATAGAGAAAAAACTTCGTCATTGAGCTCGCCACTTACACCCTTCCCATTATCGATCACATTGAGAATGAACTGCCCCTCTGATATTGAGGTTTCTATTTGAATGTATTTAGAGCGACCTTCCGTTTCACCAAGAGACTCAATAGCATTCATTAACAGATTTATGATTAATTGATGAAAAATGGGGCGCCACAACTCCACATCGGAATTAACTGTTAATGACGAGTAAATCGTGATGTCAGAGCGACGAGCGCGCTCAGCGACTAAGTCAATAGCTTCAAGCACAATAGTGTCAGGGTTACACAGCGCAACTTGAACCTCAGATGATTTGAACAAAGACTTCATTTGTAAGATCAGCAATGCTGCAGAAGCGTTTGCATTTTTGATTTTTGCCATGATGGGTTCAATTTCAGTGAATACTCCCCGTTCATTGGCGATGATTATTGCCTTTTCAGTATTGAGCTCAATACGTGCAAGATACTGGTTCAGTTCATGGGCCATACCTGCACTAAAGGCCCCTGCTTCAACCAAGGTTTTGTTTTTGCTCATATGATCAATCAGTGTTTCCCTTTCTTGGAGCAGTTTGTAG
>CAIVHB010000035.1 GCA_903905585.1 uncultured Ferrovum sp.
CCGCGAGTTCTTTAGTCCCGTGCCCGTCGTAGCGCGCAAATTGCAAACCTTATTGGATGTCGGTTTGGGTTACATCACTTTAGGTCAATCTGCGACCACCTTGTCAGGAGGGGAAGCGCAACGTGTAAAACTTTCACTTGAGCTATCAAAACGCGATACGGGGCGTACGCTGTTTATTTTGGATGAACCAACTACCGGATTGCATTTTCACGACATAGAGCTATTACTTACCGTGCTCCACCGCCTGCGCGATCAAGGCAATACCGTCGTCGTGATCGAGCACAATCTGGATGTCATCAAAACAGCAGACTGGGTCATTGATTTGGGGCCAGAGGGGGGGGCTGGAGGCGGTCAAATCATCGCCGAAGGAACGCCAGAAGATGTAGCTGCAAATCCAGCTAGTCATACCGGAGGCTTTTTGGCTCGAATGTTATCGGCGCATTTAGGGCATCGCGAAGCGAAGCATCCAACTAAGCCTAAAACCGCAAAGGCAAGATCAATAAAGATGGCCTAATTCAGGCTAGTGCTTGATCAAAACAAAAGCCACCCAAGGGTGGCTTTTGTTTTGAGCTTTGGTGAGAGAATGTCCTATTACGCCTCTGCAGCAGTCTCAACAGTTTCTAGATCGATATCGGGACGATCAACTAACTCAACCAAGGCCATAGGTGCATTATCACCCTGACGGAAACCCCATTTTAAAATCCGCAGGTATCCACCATTGCGAGTCTGATAACGAGGACCCAACTCATCAAAGAGTTTCACTACCATATCGCGATCACGCAAACGCGCAAAGGCCAAACGACGATTAGCCAGTGAAGGGGTTTTACTCAAAGTAATCAAGGGTTCTGCAATACGGCGCAGTTCCTTAGCTTTGGGCAAAGTAGTTTTAATCGCTTCATGCTTGAACAGTGAGTTCGCCATATTGCGGAACATTGCCAAACGATGACTGGTAGTTCGGTTTAGCTTTCGATTACTCTGACGGTGACGCATACTATTTTCCTTGTCTCTACTGGGCTAGGGCGCTTATTTGCGATCGCCATGGCCCATGGGCGGCCAGTTTTCTAGCTTCATGCCCAGGGTAAGACCCTTGGAAGCCAAGACTTCCTTGATCTCGTTAAGCGACTTACGACCCAAGTTCGGGGTCTTCAAAAGTTCTGTTTCGGTACGTTGAATCAAATCACCGATATAGAAAATATTTTCTGCTTTGAGGCAATTTGCAGAACGAACGGTCAATTCCAAATCGTCAACGGGTTGGAGCAAAGTGGGATCGACTTGAGGACTGCGTGTGGGTTCGTTCGATACAGGTGTGCCTTGAAGGTCAGAGAAGATGGCCAACTGCTCCATCAATACCTGAGCGGCCATTCTCACCGCTTCTTCGGGCTCGATAGCGCCATTGGTTTCGATATCCATGACCAATTTGTCTAGATCCGTACGCTGTTCAACGCGAGCAGCTTCAACAGCATAGCTCACACGGCGTACAGGACTAAATGATGCATCCAACATAATACCGCCCACTGCACGGGACTCCATGTCAGAGTTACGGTGGGTAGCGGGAACATAACCGCGACCTTGCTCAACCTTAATTTGCATATCTAAATTGCCACCTGCGGTGAGGTGCGCAATGATGTGCTCGGGATTTAAGATTTCAACATCGTGCATCTCTTCAATATCACCAGCGGTAACAACGCCAGGGCCAGTCTTTTTCAAATGCAGAACGGCTTCAGAGTGGTTATGCAAACGCAATACGATGCCTTTCAAATTCAACAACAAATCAACGACGTCTTCTTGAACGCCTTCGACTGTGGAGTACTCATGCAAAACATTAGCAATTTTGACTTCTGTAGGTGCATATCCAGGCATCGAAGACAACAAGATGCGGCGAAGCGCGTTACCGAGGGTATGGCCATAACCACGTTCGAACGGCTCCATCACCACTTTTGCATGTGAAGGTGATAGGTTTTGAACATCGATGTTGCAGGGCTTCAATAGGTTCGCGTGATTTTGCATCGTAGATCCTTATACAGAGGTGACCGTATTACTTGGAGTACAGTTCGACCACCAGAGACTCATTGATGTTCGCGGAGATTTCGCTACGCATAGGAACGGCTTTAAATACGCCTTTAAGATTTTTGGCGTCAACTTCCATCCATTCAGGAAAACCGCGGATTTCTGCCGCCTCAGCGGCGCCTTTAATACGCAACTGTGCCTTTGAATTGGCAGCGACTTCAATCGCATCACCAGGGCGAACTTGGTACGAAGGGATATTCACCCGACGACCGTTTACCAAAATCCCATTGTGGCGAACAACCTGACGCGCTTCAGCACGTGATGCTCCAAAGCCCATGCGATAAGCCACATTATCTAAACGGCTTTCAAGCAACTGCAACAGAGTTTCGCCTGTAATTCCTTTACGGCGCTCTGCTTCTTTGTAGGTCAAGCGGAACTGACCTTCGAGCACACCATAAATACGACGAATTTTCTGCTTAGCGCGCAACTGGCCAGCATAGTCAGATACACGGTTTTGCTTCTGGCCATGTTGGCCAGGAGCATAATCGCGTTTTTCGTAGGAGCACTTCTCAGTGAAGCACTTCTCGCCCTTCAAATAGAGCTTTTCGCCTTCGCGGCGGCACTGCCGGCACTTGGGATCGAGATTTCTTGCCACGGTGTTTCTCCTTAGATACGACGCTTCTTGGGTGGGCGGCAACCGTTGTGCGGTACCGGGGTCACATCCGAGATGCTGGTGATCTTGAAGCCCGCGTTATTTAACGCGCGGACTGCAGACTCACGGCCAGGACCTGGGCCTTTAATACGAACTTCTAAATTCTTAACCCCACATTCTTGCGCTGCTTTGCCAGCAACTTCAGCAGCAACCTGTGCAGCAAAGGGGGTGCTTTTACGCGAGCCCTTGAAACCATTGCTACCTGAGGTTGCCCATGAAAGCGCGTTACCTTGACGGTCAGTGATGGTCACGATGGTGTTGTTAAACGAAGCATGAACGTGAGCAATGCCCTCGGCCACATTCTTCTTAACTTTTTTTCGAACCCGCGTTGCGGCTGCCTTAACCATGTATTGAGTTTCCTATCTGAGACTTATTTGCTGGACTTGATGGCTTTACGCGGGCCCTTACGGGTACGCGCATTAGTACGTGTCCGCTGACCGCGACAGGGCAAGCCCTTACGATGGCGCGTTCCGCGGTAGCAACCCAGATCCATCAGGCGCTTAATGTTGAGGGAGGTCTCGCGACGCAGATCGCCTTCAACAGTGAACTTGGTCACTTCGACACGAAGTTTTTCCATGTCGGAATCCGACAAGTCTTTAATCTTCGTGCTAGACACGATACCTGCGGCTTCGCAGATATGACGTGAACGCGTCAAACCGATTCCATAGATTGCAGTTAATGCAATCACGGTGTGTTGGTGGTTGGGGATATTTACCCCTGCGATACGGGCCATGCGCTTCCTCGAATCTAAATAGTTAGCATTAAGTGCAGAGAGAATCAGCCCTGCCGCTGTTTGTGACGGGGGTCCGTGCAAATCACGCGCAGGACACGCTTACGGCGTACCAGCTTGCACTTACGACAGACCTGTTTTACTGAAGCTTGAACTTTCATTTCATCTCTCCAATTTCCGGGAATTCACATTGCCCGGCAAACAACTTATTTCGCGCGGAAAATAATACGACAGCGCGAAAGATCATACGGGGTCAATTCGACCGTTACCTTGTCTCCCGGGAGAATGCGAATGTAGTGCATACGCATCTTTCCGGAAATATGCCCAAGAACAACATGTTCATTCTCGAGCTTTACTCTAAACGTTGCATTGGGCAGGGTTTCTAAAATTTCACCCTGCATTTGAATCGTTTCTTCCTTGGACATAGGTGTCAGCGCGCCGACAGGCCCCCTTTAAAGTTTGCCTTCTTCAACAAACCCTCGTACTGCTGGGACATGACGTAAGACTGCACCTGTGCCATAAAATCCATCGTTACCACCACAATAATCAATAATGATGTGCCACCAAAATAAAATGGCACATGCAACTTCACAATCAAAAACTCAGGCAACAAACACACCAAGGTGATGTAAATCGCACCCGTCAACGTAAGGCGGGTCAAAATCTTGTCAATGTAGCGAGCTGTTTGCTCACCTGGTCTAATACCGGGAACAAATGCACCGCTTTTCTTCAAGTTATCCGCCGTCTCACGTGAATTGAACACCAAAGCCGTGTAGAAAAAACAGAAAAACACAATGGCTGAGGCATACAACAAAACATAAATCGGTTGTCCAGGTGAAAGCGTTGAACTCAAATCCTTCAACCAGGTAAATCCTTCGTGACTACCAAACCATCCTGCCAATGTCGCAGGAAACAAAATAATGCTGCTAGCGAAAATAGGGGGAATCACACCTGCCATGTTCACTTTTAAGGGCAAATGTGAGCTTTGTCCGCCATATACACGGTTGCCCTGCTGCCGCTTAGCATAATTCACCAAAATCTTGCGCTGACCACGTTCCACAAACACGACCAATGCTGTTACCAATATCACTGATACAAAAATAATGAGTGCTGTAAACCATGAAAACGCACCGGTATTTACAAGCTCTAAGGTATTGGCAACTGCCCGAGGCAAGCCGGCCACAATACCTGCAAAAATAATCATCGAAATTCCATTACCAACTCCGCGTTCAGTAATCTGTTCACCGAGCCACATCAAAAACATCGTACCTGTCACTAAAGTCACCGCAGTCGTAAAGCGGAACACATAGCCAGGATCTAAAACCAAACCTGACTGTGCTTCTAATGCAATTGCAATACCCACCGCCTGAACAAACGCCAATACAACTGTTCCGTACCGTGTGTACTGTGTAATCTTTCTACGCCCAGCTTCACCTTCCTTTCGCATTGCTTCTAACGGGGGATAGACCGTAGCGAGCAATTGCATAATGATTGAGGCTGAAATGTAAGGCATGATTCCGAGGGCGAATACGGTAAAACGTTGCAAAGCGCCGCCCGAAAACATGTTAAACATCCCAAGGATCCCGCCAGACTGACTATTAAACAGCTTAGCCAATTCATCTGGATTGATCCCCGGCACCGGGATATGCGCCCCGATGCGATACACCACTAAAGCACCCAACACAAACAGCAAACGCTGTTTGAGGTCATTGAACTTACCCGACGACAGAAGGGATTGAGGATTCGCGCTCACTAAGATTAAGCCTCTGCGGCCACATCCTCGATTGAGCCACCTGCTACTTCCAATGCAGCACGTGCACCCTTGCTCACACCCACTCCACGCACCGTTAACTTACGTGCGATTTCGCCTTTCAAGAAAATCTTAGCGCCACCTGCTTGCTCAGAAATCAAACCCGCAGCACGCAGGGATAACAAATCCACCACATCGCCATCGATTCGAGCCAAGTCAACTAAACGAACTTGAGCAATAGGATGACGGGTAAAAGGTTCGAATCCACGCTTGGGCAAACGACGTTGCAAAGGCATCTGACCGCCCTCGAAACCCACTTTGTGAAAACCACCTGAACGCGATTTTTGACCTTTGTGTCCCCGGCCCGCTGTCTTCCCTAGACCACTACCAATACCACGACCTACGCGGCGGCGAGGTTTTTTCGCGCCATCGGCAGGTTTGATTGTATTCAGTTCCATGCTCGTCTCTCCTTACTGCTGTTCGATACGAACAAGGTGACAAACCTTGTTAGCCATACCACGGTTTTCAGGTGTGTCGATGACGGTCACCGTATGATTCATACGACGCAGTCCTAAGCCACGAACACAAGCCTTGTGCGATGCAATCGCTCCAATGGTGCTTTTATATAGCGTGACTTTGATTGTCTTTGCTGATTCAGTCATGACTTACTCCAAAATCTCTTCAACTGTCTTGCCGCGCTTTTGCGCAATTTCTGAAGGACGGCGAACAGCTTCTAAACCATTCAAGGTGGCGCGAACCACGTTGTAAGGGTTCGTTGAACCAATGCACTTAGCCAGTACATTCGTCACACCCATCACTTCGAACACTGCACGCATGGGGCCGCCAGCAATAATCCCGGTACCTTCTGAAGCAGGCTGCATGAACACTTTAGCTGCGCCGTGTTCACCGATCACTGCATGATGCAATGTTCCGTTCTTCAAATTGATCTTCACCATTCTACGACGAGCCTGTTCCATCGCTTTTTGAACAGCAACTGGAACTTCACGGGATTTACCCTTGCCCATTCCAATTCCGCCGTCGCCATCGCCCACTACGGTGAGTGCTGCAAAACCCATGATCCGTCCACCCTTCACCACTTTGGTGACACGGTTAACTGCGACCATCTTTTCGCGCATTCCGTCGCCGCGATCTTCGGTGTTGTCGTTCTTTGCCATTTGCTCTTCCTAAATCAGAACTTAAGTCCAGCTTCGCGCGCGGCATCAGCCAGCGCCTTGACTCGACCGTGGTAACGGAATCCGGAGCGATCAAACGCTACGGTCTCAATGCCTGCTGCCTTTGCTTTTTCTGCAATGCGCTGACCAATCACTGTGGCTGCTTTCACATTCCCACCATTAGCCAAGGTGGATCGCACTTCTGCTTCTTGTGTAGAGGCGCTTGCCAACACTTTGCCACCCGTTTCATCAATGATCTGGGCATAGGTGTGAAAGTTCGTGCGATGAACAGTCAAACGAAGAACGCGCAATTCTGCGATCTTTGCTCGGGTCCGACGGGCACGGCGTAAGCGGCCGCTGCTGATAGATTCACTCATAATCGTTCCGCCTTACTTCTTCTTAGTTTCCTTAATGATGACAACCTCATCAGCGTAACGAATCCCTTTGCCTTTATAGGGCTCAGGTTTTCTGTATGCGCGAACTTCAGCTGCCACCTGACCGACTTTTTGCTTGTCAGTCCCTTTAATCAAAATCTCAGTTTGCGAGGGCGTTTCTACTTTGATTCCAGCGGGCATCTTGTGCACGACTGGGTGAGAAAAACCCAATGACAAATTAAGCGCATCGCCTTGAGCTTGGGCACGATACCCCACACCCACCAAGGTCAATTTGCGTTCAAAACCTTTGCTCACACCCGTAACCATATTCGCAACATTCGCACGCGTGGTTCCGGACATTGCATTAGCGAATTGAGACGCATCAGTGGGTGCAAACGTTAATTGTTGACCATCACGGTTGATCGCAACTTGCGGTAGCAAGCGCAGTGACAAGGAACCCAAAGGTCCTTTGACAGTGATATTTTCAGACTGCAAATCGATCTCAACCTTTTCGGGAAGATCAACAGGATATTTAGCGATACGTGACATGTTGATTGACCTTAGGCAACGATGCAGAGTACTTCACCACCGATATTGCGGCTACGTGCAGCACGATCGGTAATGACACCTGCAGGAGTCGAGACAATAGCCACACCCAGTCCATTAAGAACACGAGGAATGTCTTTGCAGCTCTTATAAATTCGAAGACCAGGACGACTCACGCGCTCGATTAACTCGATGACGGGACGACCGGCATAATATTTCAAACCCAATTCCAAGGTGGGCTTTGCGCCCTCATGGATTTGGAAGCCCTCGATATAACCTTCGTCAGCCAGTACGCGAGCAATCGCTACTTTCAGCTTGGAAGAGGGCATTGACACGCTTACCTTATCCGCACGCTGAGCGTTGCGGATGCGAGTTAGCATATCGGCAATAGGATCTGTCATGCTCATCTTGCTTAGCTCTCCTTACCAGCTGGACTTAGTCACACCGGGGATTTCGCCGCGCATTGCAATTTCGCGCAGCTTATTCCTACCCAAGCCGAATTTACGGTAGAAACCGCGAGGACGACCTGTTAGTGCACAACGGTTCCGCTGACGAACCGGGCTGGCGTTGCGAGGCAATGCCTGAAAACGCAGGCGGGCCTCATGACGCTCTTCCGGGCTCAGTTTGGTGTTGTTGATGATCGCGAGCAGGGCCTCGCGTTTGGCCGAATATTTGGCCACCGTGTCGGTGCGCTTCTTTTCACGATTAATGAGAGCGAGTTTAGCCACGTGTGGGACCTCAGACTTTCAGGGGGAATTTAAATGCCAGCAGCAAGGCTTTTGCTTCGGCATCAGATTTTGCAGTAGTGGTGATGGTGATATTCATTCCACGCACTGCGTCAATTTTGTCAAACTCGATTTCCGGAAACATGGTTTGTTCACGCACACCCATGGAGTAGTTCCCTCTGCCATCAAAAGAACGGCCGGAGATACCACGGAAATCTCGAATACGAGGAATCGCAACAGAAACCAAACGATCCAGGAACTCATACATACGCTGTTTGCGCAGAGTCACTTTACAACCTATGGGATAGCCTTCACGGATTTTAAACCCTGCGATGGACTTACGCGCCACGGTGACGACGGGCTTTTGACCCGCAATCTTTGTCATATCACCCACTGCGTGTTCGATTACTTTTTTGTCATTGACCGCTTCACCCACACCCATATTCAGAGTGATTTTGGTAATGCGAGGCACTTCCATCACTGATCCATAGCTAAATTCTTTCATCAGCTGAGGGATCACTGTTTCTTTATAAAATTCTTGCAGACGGCTCATTGCGGCTTCCTCAGGCGTCGACTACTTCGCCATTCGACTTAAAGAATCGCACTTTGCGACCATCTTCAAGCGAACGGATACCCACGCGATCACCCTTTTGGGTAGCGGGGTTGAACAAGGCGATGTTGGATATATCAATCGGCATTTCGCGATCAATGATGCCACCGACTTCGCCACGAACAGGATTGGGTTTCTGATGCTTTTTGACCACATTGATTCCCTGAACCAGCACAGCGCCTTCCAGCACGCGCAACACACTTCCGCGCTTGCCTTTGTCTTTGCCAGTGATGGCGATGACTTCATCGCCTTTACGAATCTTATTCACGTCAGCTCTCCTTACAGCACTTCGGGGGCAAGCGACACGATCTTCATGAAGCGTTCGGTTCGCAGTTCGCGTGTCACCGGCCCAAATATACGGGTACCAATGGGCTCAAGCTTGCCGTTCAGCAAGACTGCTGCATTACCATCAAACTTCACAAGCGAACCATCGGGACGACGCACACCTTTGGCTGTACGAACGACGACGGCGTTGTAAACTTCGCCCTTTTTGACGCGACCACGTGGGGCACAGCTTTTAATGCTGACCTTGATCACATCACCAATTCCCGCATAACGGCGCTTGGATCCTCCAAGTACCTTAA
Organism: uncultured Ferrovum sp.; assembly: GCA_903905585.1. Lineage (GTDB taxonomy): Bacteria > Pseudomonadota > Gammaproteobacteria > Burkholderiales > Ferrovaceae > CAIVHB01. The sequence continues at coordinate 9,211 of CAIVHB010000035.1, forward strand.
TGCACATTACCGACTTCGCACCGGTGTTATCGGCGACGTCGAGCATCGACTGCATTTGAATCATGGCTTAAGCCTCTCCAACTTCATCCGATTGCCCTAAGGGCGTGCAGGCCGCTGGTAACGCCTGGGATTTTAATCCCTCCAGCTGACTGATAGATCGGCCAGTTTTGGACCCCGCAAGGGGAAGGAACGCTGCCATCTCTTTAAAAGACAACAGCGCAATCCACAACTATAACTCGATCCAACCAGGGACGCAAGTCCCAACTGCGTTTTTTTTGTTAAACGCCTTCCGAGCGAGTAATCACTCGAGAAACGCGCCATGACTTGGTTTTAGAAATGGGGCGGCATTCTTCAATGACCACCACATCTCCAGCATGAACCGAATCATCATCCACATGAGCGTGATACTTCTTCGAACGGCGCACCACTTTCCCATATAGGGGGTGGGTCACCGTACGCTCTACCAATACCGTTACGGTTTTTTCCATCTTGTCGCTGACCACGCGCCCTTGCAGGGTGCGTCGGATCACGGCAGGCTCAGCCTGCTGCATCATCTGCTCGCTCATTTGCCCGCCTTCTCAGTCAGCAAGGTTTTGACCCGGGCAATATCTCGCCGAATCTTTCCCATTTCGCTGGTTTTGTTCGTCTGTTGGGTAGCAATCTGCATACGTAAGCTGAATTTAGCTTTCAGTAGCGAGATCAACTCACCGTTCAACTCTTCCACGCTTTTTGCGCGCAGTTCACTCGTATTCATGTCCTTACGCTCCCAACTGGCGGATAACGAAGGTTGTTGCGAGCGGCAATTTAGCGGCTGCTAACTGGAACGCTTCGCGCGCCAATGATTCAGCCACTCCGTCCATCTCGTACAACACCTTACCCGGGGTGATCTCGGCTACCCAATATTCCGGGCTTCCTTTACCGTTACCCATACGAACTTCAGCGGGCTTCTTGGAGATCGGTTTATCCGGGAAGATACGGATCCAAATCCGTCCACCCCGCTTGATGTGACGCGTCATAGCACGACGCGCCGCTTCAATTTGACGTGCGGTCAAACGACCACGCTCTGTGGCCTTCAGGCCAAATTCACCGAAAGAAACTTTCGCCCCACGGGTAGCAATACCTGTGTTACGACCTTTCTGCTGTTTCCGGTATTTAGTTCTGGATGGTTGAAGCATTGCTGCGTCCTCCTGGCTTGCGAGACTTTTTCTCTGGCTCGACGGGTGCTGCTACGGGTTGTTCGCCGCGACCGAGAACTTCGCCTTTGAATACGAGGACACGTACACCAATAATCCCGTAGGTTGTCTTGGCTTCTGAAAATCCATAATCAATATCTGCACGAAGGGTATGCAAAGGCACACGGCCTTCGCGGTACCACTCTGAACGCGCAATTTCGATACCATTCAAGCGACCAGAGCTAGTGATCTTAATGCCCTGGGCACCTAGGCGCATTGCGTTCGACATCGCACGCTTCATTGCACGACGGAACATCACGCGCTTTTCTAATTGCGAGGTAATGTTGTCTGCAATTAATTGTGCGTCGAGTTCAGGTTTACGAATCTCTTCGATGTTTACGTGCACGGGCACGCCCATCAAGCGTTGCAAATGCGCGCGTAAGGTTTCAATGTCTTCGCCTTTCTTTCCGATTACCACACCAGGACGTGCACTGTAGATGGTGATCTTGGCATTCTTCGCAGGACGCTCAATAACAACGCGACCTACTGAAGCATGCGCTAATTTCTTTTTCAGAAACGCACGCACTTTGATGTCGTCCTGCAGCATCTGCGGGAACGCACGATTACTAGCAAACCATTTCGACGACCAATTTTTTTGGACGGCGAGGCGGAAGCCTGTTGGATGTATTTTTTGTCCCATATCGATTCCTTATCCTGCGCCCGTTAGTCGGCGACGGTCACGTAGATGTGGCATGTCTGCTTGATGATTTGATTACCACGGCCTTTAGCGCGCGCTGTAAATCTCTTCAAAACAGGTCCTTTTTCTACGTGGATGGTGGCAACCTTCAACGTGTCCACGTCAGCGCCCAGATTATGCTCAGCGTTGGCAATTGCCGACTCAAGCACTTTCTTAATCAACTTGGCGCCTTTCTTGGGGCTAAAAGTGAGGAGATCTAAAGCGCGTTCAACTTGCATACCGCGCACCTGATCGGCAACCAGTCGGCCTTTTTGGGCTGACAAGCGAACGCCACGCAAGATGGCTTGTGTGTTAATGCTCATTTATCGTCTCCCTTACTTCTTGCCAGTAGCTTTCTTGTCCGCCGCATGACCCTTAAATGTTCGGGTCAGCGAGAACTCGCCAAGCTTGTGGCCAACCATGTTCTCGGTAACGTACACCGGAATATGGGTTTTGCCGTTGTGAACCGCAATCGTTAGGCCTACAAAATCAGGCAGAACGGTAGAACGGCGGGACCATGTTTTGATCGGACGCTTGTCCTTGGTCGCCAATACAGTTTCGATTTTTTTCAACAGGTGGCCGTCAATGAACGGCCCTTTTTTAACTGAACGTGCCATGTGTACGCCCCCTTATGCTTTGTGACGGCGGCGCACGATCATGTTATCTGTGCGCTTGTTATTGCGGGTCCGCTTGCCCTTGGTCTGAAGACCCCATGGGCTAACCGGATGGCGTCCGGCTGCAGTCTTACCTTCACCACCACCGTGCGGGTGATCGACAGGGTTCATTGCCACACCGCGAACGGTAGGACGAACGCCACGCCAGCGCATTGCACCAGCTTTACCAATCTGCCGCAGGCTGTGCTCTTCGTTGCCAACTTCGCCAAGGGTTGCACGGCAATCTACATGCACCCG
>CAIVHB010000036.1 GCA_903905585.1 uncultured Ferrovum sp.
ACCCATGCCGTGCTCAAGCGTTTCAGCAAAACGTTCTTCTTCTGTTTTCAATACATCCGCGATCTTGGCTTGGGCGGCTAAGAGCTCAGGATACGCAGCCCCCATCGCTTCAGCCAAGTCGGCCACTATTGAATAAAAGAAAGGTTTTGATTGACCAAGTTTGTAGCCATGGCGAATCGCCCTACGAATAATACGGCGCAGCACATAACCTCGCCCTTCATTGCTAGGGATCACCCCATCACATACCAAGAACGAACAGGCGCGAATGTGGTCGGCAATGACCTTCAATGAGTTGGATTCGAGATCTTGATTGCCTGTGGCCCGCGCAGCCGCTTTAATGAGCGCTTGAAAGAGGTCAATCTCGTAGTTGCTGTGTACGCCCTGCATCACTGCAGAAATGCGTTCTAGACCCATTCCCGTATCGACAGAGGGCTTGGGCAAGGGATGCAATACTCCCGCTTCATCGCGGTTGTATTGCATGAACACGAGATTCCAAATTTCGATATAACGATCGCCATCCGCATCAGGGCTTCCTGGGGGCCCCCCGGGAATCTCAGGACCATGATCGTAAAAAATTTCAGTACAAGGGCCACAAGGACCGGTGTCACCCATTTGCCAGAAGTTGTCGCTGGTCGCGATGCGTATTAAACGATCAGGGGCTACGCCCACCTCTTTCAACCAAATATTCGCTGCCTCATCATCTTCGGCATACACCGTGACCCAGAGCTTCTCAACAGGAAGCTTTAACTCACCCGTCAAAAACTCCCAGCCGAAACGAATGGCATCGCGCTTAAAGTAGTCACCAAAACTAAAGTTACCCAACATCTCAAAGAAGGTGTGATGGCGAGCGGTATACCCCACATTCTCTAAATCGTTGTGTTTACCGCCGGCACGCACACAGCGCTGCGAGCTCGTAGCCCGCACATAAGGGCGTTTATCCTGTCCCAGGAAGACGTCCTTAAACTGCACCATCCCTGCATTGGTGAACAACAGTGTGGGGTCATTGCCGGGAATCAATGCGCTAGAGCTCACAATGGTGTGGCCCTGACGTTCGAAGTATTTGAGGAAACGGTCGCGAATTTCAGAGGATTTCATGGGCGCAGGGCCTAGCCGGAATCTCCGAACCAGGTTTAATTAAAAGTTCAAAGCATGAAGGTTATCGCATCCGCGCTCTAGATGCTAAGGGTTGAGCCGAATTATCCCGTCATTCCTTAAAAACTTTTTCAAATTGTCACAACAGGTGGCGAAGTTTTGGAGACTTTACGAGCACGCTTAGCAAGGGTTGTATCCAACGTAGCAAAATCATCGCACCCTTCAGAGAGAGAGTGATGAAGGGCATCCGCAAAGTCCCATCCTTCTTTCAGTTTGGATGCTGCTGAGATGACCGCTGCCTGCTCACCCACCACTGCAGGAAGTATGATTTGACCTTTAGTGGAGATAAGAACAGCACTCATCATGGCACCTTAAAGTTTTACTGAATGGGTATTTTTTTATGTTAAATGATGAGAGCGTTCGTCTTGACTATTCTTCGATTTCTGAAGAACCTGCCCCAGCCAACACATCGCGGATCACCTCAAAACTGAAACCACGCGAGGCTAAAAAGCGGGTTTGTTTACCCCGCTCATTCGCATCTAAAGGGAGACCCGCGAATTTCTTGCGCCACACTTCTGCAGCAATCCTGATTTGATCTTGCTGCAGTTCAGCCAAGGTTTCGCGCAGCGTTTCAGGTGCTACGCCCTTTTGCTCAAGCTCTTGGGTAATGCGCAGAATGCCACGTTGCCCCTTGCGCGCATTCACGATGGCCTCTGCCGCACGCGCATCCGACAAGTAACCCTGCGCCTCTAGCTTATCCATCAGTGCTGCAATTTCATCGGGACGAACGGTTGCCTGTTGTATTGTTTCAGTAAGGTCCTGCGCCGCAACGGCAGGCGTCGAAGATTCAAAGTCATCCTCACTATCGAACTCAGCCTGCGCCTTGGCTAATTCTGCTGCTTCAGCGCGCGCTTTTTCTGCACGCGATCGGGCACGCCCAGAAGTGAATTCCACTCTGGGCCGAGACAATCTCTGCATCAATTCCACCCGGGTATATTCCCGTCGCGACAATAAGTCTAAAGCGCGAATCTCAAGCTGTTTGAGTACGTTTTGAGCTTCAGGCATTTGCTGCCACATTGATGGGTGCACCCACTGCCACACCGACTGCCGCGCGGATTTTAGCTTCAATTTCAGCTGCCATCTCAGGATGCTCTTTCAGGAACTCACGCGTATTGTCCTTACCCTGCCCTATTTTTTCACCGTTATAGGCATACCAAGCACCCGACTTATCCACTAACTTGTGCAGCACACCCAGCTCAATGATTTCTCCTTCTCGGGAAATACCTTCGCCATAAAGAATATCGAAATCCACCACACGAAAGGGAGGGGCAACTTTATTCTTCACCACTTTCACTCGGGTCTCACTGCCCACCACTTCCTCGCCCTTCTTGATTGCTCCCACACGGCGAATATCCATACGCACTGAAGCGTAAAACTTTAAGGCATTACCACCGGTAGTGGTCTCAGGGCTACCGAACATTACACCGATCTTCATACGTATCTGGTTAATGAAGATCACCAAGCAATTGGTACGCTTAATGTTGGCAGTCAATTTACGCAGCGCTTGAGACATTAAACGCGCTTGCAGTCCCATATGAGAATCTCCCATCTCGCCTTCAATCTCAGCCTTAGGAGTTAAAGCGGCGACCGAATCAATGACCACTACATCTACAGAACCTGAGCGCACCAACATATCGGCAATCTCAAGCGCCTGCTCACCGGTATCCGGCTGAGAAATCAACAGCTCGGGCACGTTCACCCCCAACTTGCCCGCGTATTGGGGATCCAGCGCATGTTCAGCATCAATAAATGCCGCCACACCACCCAGTTTTTGCATCTCAGCGATGACCTGCAGGGTCAATGTGGTCTTACCCGATGACTCTGGCCCAAAAATCTCAACCACCCGGCCACGAGGCAAGCCGCCAATGCCCAGAGCGATATCCAAGCCTAACGATCCCGTGGAAACCACATCAATGTCATGTTCGGTCCCGCCATCGCCCAAGCGCATGACCGAACCTTTACCAAACTGCTTCTCAATTTGAGCTAATGCTGCTGCCAGCGCCTTTGACTTGTTGTCATCCATGTAGAGGTATCTCCAGTAATTTCTCAATTATGCCATGCCGCCCTGCGGTCACCGCGTTACAAATACAGTTGTTTTTTAGCTTCTTGATTGCACTGCAAGTAATCCCAGCAAGGCAATACACACTGTGGCTTGGCGAATTGCCGCACGATCTCCAGGAATAACCAGCACTTGGCTGATTAAAGAATCCGTACTCGTCACCCCAGACCAAGCAAACCAAACCGTTCCAACCGGTTTTTGTGGGGTTCCCCCGCCTGGGCCTGCCACTCCACTGACGGCAACTGAGCATTCAGCTGGAAGCCTGATTCTTGCCCCTTGGGCCATGGCTTCGACCACAGATTGGCTCACAGCGCCATTCAGACCAATCAGTTCTTCAGACACGTCTAGTAGCTTGGTTTTTGCAGTATTGCTATACGTAATGAAACCGCCCTCTACCCAAGCTGAACTCCCAGCAATAGCCGTCAGCGCAGCCCCAATGCCCCCCGCTGTGCAAGACTCGGCCGTTACCACCCGCTTTCCAGCAGCCAAAAGGCGAGCGCCCACTTCAGTAGCCAACCCATCCAGATCTCGACTTTGAAGCAATAACTCTGGAAGTTTGTGTGCAAATGTTTGAGGATCGGCCAGCCATTCTGCTTGCCATGCTTGAGCCTGATCGGGAGTGATCGCGCGCATATCAAGGCCCTCCGGGTAAGTGGATGGCCTGCAAAATCAAAATAGCTGCATAGGCCCATGCAGCGGCTAGGGCGTCATCCACCATGATCCCTAAGCCCCCTTGCAAGCGCTGATCGGCCCACGAAACCGGAAAAGGCTTGGTGATATCAAATAAGCGAAACAGTAAGAACGCCCAAATCGCTGTTGCCCATGCTTGGTTCGACCACACCCCCCCCATACCAACGGGTGAAACGACTTCAGGCAATAACCAAAGTAACCCTGCAAAAGCGAGATATTCATCGCAGACAATCGCACCAGGGTCTTTGATTCCCAGTACTCGTGCGGTGCGCTCAGCACACCAAATCGCCAAGCCCCAAAGCAGTATCAAAAATCCAAATCCCATCCACCACGAACCCGCGCACCAAGAAAGCAGAGTCTTCAACAGCGCCACAATCAAAAACCCTGGCAAAGTACCAAAGGTACCCGGCGCCCAAGGACTGAGACCAAGCCCTCCACCCAAAGATACAAAATGAATGGGGTTGCGCAATAAAACGAAACGGCTATTAAAGTTCATTGTTGTTGGGCTGACTGCTCCGCGAAATGATCAAAGCCTCTGCGCTTTGCGATCACCAGATTGCCATTGGCGTCTATCACGCGTAAGCCAAGCGTTGAAACTACTTTTCCGATTTTAATCACGGGCGTGTGAGCGACACGTGCAGCCTCATTGATGGCCTCTTCTGAATCAGCAGATGCTGTAAAACAGAGTTCGTAATCATCCCCTCCGCTCAACATTACCTCACTGACCTGCGCTGGATAAGGGCAGTTTTTAAGTGCAGCCGACATAGGCAGTTGCGCTAGGTAAAGATCCGCACCCATTCCGCTTGCCTTCAAAATATGGCCGAGATCAGCCATCAGGCCATCAGACAGATCAATCGCTGAATGCGCCAAACCAGCAAGCTGCAGTCCTAAATCTACACGAGCGGTGGGCTGCTCCAAGCGGCGCACACAATAATCCTGATCCTCTGAGCCAAATCGAACCTGGTTCTTAAGAACAGCCAATCCCATCGCAGCGTCCCCGATCGTGCCCGAGACCCAAATGTCATCCCCCAGCTTTGCAGCATCGCGTCGCATTGCTTGATCGGCAGATAGTTCTCCCATGATCGTTACCGACAAATTCAAAGGCCCTGAAGTGGTATCTCCACCTACCCAATCCACGTCGTGCACTTGCGCCTCATCAAAAAACCCCTGAGCAAAAGGCTGAAGCCATTGAGTATCAGCACTCGGCATCGCAATGGATAAAGTCGCCCATCGCGGTTCAGCGCCCATTGCGGCCATATCAGAAAGATTCACCGCAAGAGTTTTTCTACCCAAGCGATAGGGATCGGTATCCGGGAAAAAGTGTCGACCCGCTACCAACATATCGCTCGACACCGCGATGACTTTGCCGGGTCGGGGTTGTATCAGAGCGGCATCATCTCCGACCCCAAGCACAGTATGGCGATCGGGGTGGGTAAAAAATTGACGAATGAGATCAAACTCAGACACCGTTAAACGGCAGCACCAGGCCGCGTTGAAGTAATGGGCTCGTCAGGACGAATCTGCTGCGCCAATTTATCGAGCACACCATTGATGTATTTATGCCCATCGGTTCCACCAAAGGTTTTGGCAAGTTCAATCGCCTCATTCAGAATGACTCTCAGCGGCGTCTCAGGGCGATGCGTTAACTCAAATAAGCCAATCTGCAAAATCGCGCGTTCAACTGGGCTGACTTCATGCAAGGGCCGATCGAGTGCAGGAATCAATGCAGCCTCTAAGCCTTCAATATCTGCAACAATTTCAGCCAAGGTGGTGCGATAAAACTCGTGATCTAGCTGAGCCCAATAATCGGTGAGCTCAATATCACGTTGAATATCTTTCACCTCAGCGCCAGAGAGTAAGCGGCGATATAAAGCTTGAAGCAAAAAATCGCGCGTTTTGCGGCGTTTACTTTTATGACGCGGCGGGCTTAAAACTGGAACACTTTGATCAGCGCTCATACAGCCGCCTGAATCGCCGCCAATGTGAGCGCCATCTCCACCGCAGCTTGAGCACAGTCTCGGCCTTTATCTGATGTACGCGCATGCGTTTGCGCATCGTTTTCTGTGGTCAGAATGCCATTGGCGATGGGAATACCGGTATCTAATTGCACTTGCGAGACCCCTGCACCTGCTTCATTAGAAACCAACTCAAAGTGATAGGTTTCACCGCGAATCACGGCTCCTAATGCGATCAAAGCATCAATCTGATCCGATTGCGCTAAGGTTTGCAGTACCAGAGGAATCTCCAAGGCACCAGGAACCCGGACCACAGTGAGATCTTCATACGCCACACCCAGACGATTGAGTTCGTTCAAGCAAGAGGTCAGTAACTCTGTGCAGGCTTGTTCATTGAATCGGGCACACACAATGCCAACGCGCAGCCCTTTTCCAGGCAAATCACCATGACCTTCAAAAGCCTGATCCATTCTATTTTCGATTTTATTCACTCTTGCCTCTCACTTCTTCAGGGCTCAAAAATCCGGTGACCTCTAAACCATATCCTATAAAGCGCGTGAGTTTTGCAGGATGAGACATGATGCGCATTTTACCCACGCCTAAATCGCGCAGAATTTGCGCGCCAATACCATGCGCCCTTGGGTCCCATTTTCGACCGCCCATCGCGACTAACTGGCGATCACGGGTAAGATCAGTGAAGTCACCATCGTCTTCTCCTCCCTTCAACAGAATCAATACCCCTGCGCCGCGCTTTGCAATGATGGCCAAGGCCTCATGGATACCAAAGGAATGACGACCTACTCCATCATCAATCAAATCTGCCAAAGAAGCAGGTTCATGCACACGTACCAGGGTTTCTTGTGTAGCAGAGGGCTTGCCATACACCAAGGCAACATGGGTTCGCTTCGCCACATCATCAAAAAACTCTACCGCCTTAAACTTGCCTTGAGGAAGCATCACTTCCCGCTCGGCCTGGCGTTTGACCAGCGCTTCATGCTCGCTGCGATGGCGAATTAAATCCGCAATCGTGCCCACCTTAAGTCCATGCTCTTTGGCGAAGACCAACAAATCAGGTAAGCGCGCCATTTCACCATCATCTTTCAGGATCTCGCAAATCACTGCAGCAGGTTCAAACCCTGCCAAATGGGCGAGATCACAGCCGGCTTCTGTATGTCCCGCTCGCATCAATACCCCACCGGGTTTTGCCATGAGCGGAAAGATGTGGCCGGGCTGCACAATATCTTCGGGCTTGGCATCTTTTGCGACAGCCGCGATGACTGTTTTAGCGCGATCTGCCGCAGAAATACCCGTTGTGACCCCCTGAGCCGCTTCGATTGATACTGTGAAATTAGTGGAGTAAGGGGAGCGATTATCACTCACCATTAAAGGAAGCTTGAGCTGCGTACAACGCTGCTCAGTCAGAGTCAGGCAAATTAGGCCGCGGCCATAGCGTGCCATGAAGTTAATCGCCTCGGGGGTAGCACTCTCAGCAGCAAAGATGAGATCACCCTCGTTTTCACGATCTTCGTCATCCACCAAGACCACCATACGCCCCGCGCGGATCTCATGAATGATCTCAATGGCCGAGGCAATATGGGGAGTAGTGTGCGTATCAGTAGAAATTTGGGACATCTCATTGCGCTTTGCGGC
>CAIVHB010000037.1 GCA_903905585.1 uncultured Ferrovum sp.
CGCCTACCTACTCGGTCTGACCAATAGAGAGCAGGCCCAGATGAGGTCAATCGAACGAGAATGGCCACAACTAAAATTGGTAGTGCCAACACAATAGAAACAAAGAGCGTCAATAGAAGATCAAATAATCGCTTCATAGTAAAAATATGTTCAAGATTGCTTCTTCAAGAAGTGAGTCGCAGTCTGACGTAACCCTTCACTCGCACTCGCCGGTGGCGACCAGCCAAGAAAATCTTTGGTTTTGTTGATATCAACCTGCAAAGAGCCGCAAAGACGCCGTGAAATATCAGACCTACCAATTAGCTTTGCTCCGAGTGTGATTAAAGCTGTTGGAACTGTGATTAATTTCGAAGGGCATCCTAGCGCCAAAGCCATGCAGTCTAACAATCCTGCGGTTGATAGGTCCTCATCATCCGACACTAGAAATGTCTGATTGGCTGCGGCAGGATGATTTATACAAGCAATAATCATACTAACGAGATTATCAATGAAGACGAAACTGCGACGATTTTTTGTAACACCACCAAGTGGCAGTGGAATCCCTCGCCGCAACCAATTCATCATCGACAGAAAATTCGCTTTAACCCCCGGGCCATAGACTAGAGGCGAGCGAATAATGACTACTTCCATCCCAGTTTCTTCCGATAAAGCCCTAAGCTTCATTTCAGCCTCATACTTTGAAACTCCATAGGGATCACTTGGCGCGGGAATTTGGTCCGCCGTAAATGGATGACCCAAATCTGTACATTCTCCATTAACCTTGATCGAACTTATAAATACAAAACGGCGCACCCCTGCTTCAGAAGCTTGACGAGCTAAATTAAGCGTCCCATCGACATTAACTCGGCGATATTCAAATAAAGGGTCCGCGGCTTCCTCACTCATCACATGCACTCGGGCGGCGCAATGAACGACTGCCGATACCCCAGAAAGTGTAGAAGACCAATCCTGATCAGGAGATATGGATGCTTCGAAGATATCTACATTTGCAAACAACTCAGTTTTAGATTTGTCTCGAACTGAGATGCGCAAAGAGGAATGATTAACTAAACTTGCGCATAAAGCACCCCCCACAAAACCGGACGCCCCCGTCACTAAAATCATTTAAAACGCTCCTGATACCTACCTTCAACTACACACAACCCATTAAGCCATGACAATAGCTTAGAGATGAGGGCTCCTCGGTTGAACTCCTCCTCACTAAGAGCCAAACCAGCCCTACCCATTTTGAGCCGCTCCTCGATATTCATATTAGCCATATGGATTACTGCGGTCGCCAACGCAAACCCATCTCCAGCCGGACTAGATATACCAGCGCCTGATCTACGAATGATCTCTGCGCCCTCTCCATTTAGCATTGCAAGTATAGGAATACCGGCAGCAAGATAGGACTGAAGTTTTCCGGGAATAGTCATTGCAAAAATCGATTCTGCCTTTAACGCCACTAATAATGCATCGGCATGCTTATAAAATGAAGGCATTCGATCTATAGGGTAATTAC
>CAIVHB010000038.1 GCA_903905585.1 uncultured Ferrovum sp.
CAGCCAAAGGAATGGTGCCATCTTCAACGCTGTCAGCAACAGCCATTGCAACGCCACGCTGTGCGGGGCCAAACATCTGAACAGCTTGCTTAGCGCCTTTGATCGTGACTTTGTTGAACATCACGGTGTTGGGCTTAACAGGCAGGTTAGGTGCAACAACAGCTAGCAAGGAAGTGAAACCATCCTTGTTGTTGACCAATGCGTTGCAAAATGCTGACTCAGCGGCAGAACCGCGTGGGCCTAAGATCAAATCAATGTGAGCAACTTCGTTGCCATCACCGACTAAGGACTCACCAACCATTACATGATTAATCTTTGCCATGTTTCCATCTCCTTAACAGACATCTTTATTTAAACTTGTGGGGAGAGCCCACTTCTCTTTTTCAACTGACCCCTTTCGGGTTCCGCCAAAAATCTTAACTGATCCCAATTTAGGACAGCCAAAAATAGAAGGCTCGACGGCTAATGCCGCGCGCCATTATAACTGTTTGCATCCACTAATCGCATCATCAAAATGCTTGCTACCACTAAATCTGCGCTCGTTCCTGGATTAATTTTGTTCTGACGCCACTTCTGATGTATTTCAAGTAAATAGGGCCAAAATTCTGCTGCGTTGCAACAACTTTCCCATTGCTCCAGTAAGAGGCGGGCTTCCTGCTGAATCGTCTGTGCGATATCGAGACCATGTTTGCGGGAAATGTGAGTATCTGGTTGATTTGCAACGAAATTGAGGTAGCAGCGAGTAATTGCCCATAATTCTGCCTCGCCCCTTTCTCTTGATTGCATCAGCGTCTCAACGCCTTTTCCTATCACACCTGCGAAGTTCTGAGCATATTCCTGACTAATCTGGTCCCAACTGGCTGCTAATTGCATGACTTCAAGAAGGGTATGACTGGGTTCTGCATGCACGTCTTGATGTGTGCTTTCTCCCAATCCGCCTGGAGCCGCCAAACGAATGGCGCGATAGCAGGCGCGAGCGTCTTCCAAGGACAGTTCAGCTAACTCCATACATAAAGCTTCTTGCAAATTATCCAGACTCAACGCATCTGCAATGCGCTCAAGCGCACTTAAAATGGGAGCAAACAACAACACAATACCCAGATTAGTATTACAGGACACTGCACTTCGGGTGGCTTTGATTGAAAATTCTATGCGTTGACCTACTGAATACCCCGTTTCAGTCATCGGGAGTGCTATGGCCTGAGCGCTGCGAATAAAGTCCTCTGCATCCATGTCGTGCATGGGAAAACCAATACTGACGTTGCCGGGCTTAAAAGCACGAATATCCTGAACACAGGCATCGATTACAGCAGCCTGTAAATAAGTGCGATCCATCAATGCAGTGTCTCCTCTGAGGAACGATGTGCAGAGGGATAGAGTTGTGAAGCAAGTGGATGACGCAAAGTAGCGGCGGGCATCACGCGGCGATTCAAGAAATCAGCAATTAATCGATCAGCAATACGATGTGGGGTAACAGACTGCAAGCCATACCAAGCGGGCACACTATTCACTTCAAGAATTTGAAGATGTCCGTCTTGGCCGCGAATCAAATCCACCCCGGCATAGTCCATTTCCAGAACTTCAACAGCGCGTTCAGCTAAGAGTTCAAGATCCCCGGAAGGCGTAAGCGCTTCGCAGCGCGCACCTTGGGCAACGTTATTGATCCAATCTTTGCCATAGCGCGCCATGGCGCAATCTACCTTACCGCCAATGACAAATACTCTGAAATCGCAGCTGATTCCATTCCAACTCGGAATAAAACGCTGAAGATAAGCCACCCCTTTAAACACATCAAGATCAGGTAAAGCATCATGAGGATTCAGTTTAATGATGCCTTCACCTTGAGAACCAAAAAGAGGTTTGCACACCATGGTGTGACCAGAAGCCCATTCGCGTTGCAAAATTGCTTTGATCTCCTCTTGGGTTTCACACACCCAAGTAGGCGGGGTGGGTAAGCCTGCGCGGTGTAAAAGCAGGCTCGTCATGCCCTTATCTACGGTGCGTTCAATGGCCTTGGCGTCGTTGTAAACAGGGACGCCACTTTCGCGGAGGGCATGCAAGATATCGAGTCTTAGGATGACTTGCTCTAACGATCCTCCCGGCACACCTCGCACGAATACCCCATCAGGAAGTTCAGTTCCAAATTCCCCCAAATACAACCCTTCCGAATGGTCAAGATCAATGCGGCAATCTTGCAAACGTAGATAGCGCGCATCCACCCCATAAGCCAACATGGACTTCAACAACTGACGTCCGTGCCAACCTGGGTCATCCGTGACCACAGCAATGCGAAGGGGGGCAGCGCTTAAATTCAATTAGCTTCCCGTCCCAAAAGATTGGTAGAGCAAAGCTTCATTAATTTGACCACCCTGAAAACTGTTGCCGGTATCGAGATTGCTCACGGTCACTGCAGCAGGGGCAAACAGCATGGGATCTATTTGATAGAAATCATATTGATAGTCTTTGAAGACTTGTCCAAAGGGTTTGCCGTAGTCGCTGGAATGAGAACTCGGCAGGCGCGTTGCCAAATCTAAGGCTGCTCCATCACTCCCTTTCACATACAACTGAATGACGCCGCCATACAGAATGGCGTCGTTGGTTCTGCCCATCCCCGTTAGGAAATCTACGCCAGGTGGGGGAAGGGGGGCCGTACCACGTCCATCGATGATGTGGCTCAGATCAAAGCCCAGTGCGTGGGCCTTGTGCATGGCAACTTCTAATACGCGGGCAACCACTTGCAGATTGCCAGCAAGACTGCGGGTGGGGGTCAGGATAAAGACCAATTGCTCGGGGTGAAGATGGGTGTCATGCGCAACCTTTGCGATGACTTCTGCTGGGGGGTGGCGATCTACCTCGAGTACCAGTGTGGTTCTGTCGAGAGCCGTATCGGTATAACCTAGCTCTGCGAAGAGAGGTTCTTTGAGTGCGATGCTTCGCGCGGGGCCAGATCCCAATGCACGAAAAGCCCCTTTACCTTCCCCTGCGGATAAGCTCCAGCCTGCATATTGGCTGCCCAAGCAAGCAAGTATCGGCTCGAAACTTCCTACTGAAAGACTCAGTCGGCTGGGGCCTGAGCTGGGTTCGATATCGACTGTACCGAGCCCACCCATACAAATTTCGGCGATTAATCTGCCAGCTTCTAAACCACCGGGGACTTCGATCCCTGCGTCAACAATGACGGAACCTTCTGGTGAATGGCTGACTTTTACGCGCAGCAGGTTGGCTTCTTCGATCAAACTATCTACAAGCGAAGCAACGTGTTCTTGAATGCTGATAGGGTGATTGGCGTAGTGACCCGCGTGCGGCGGTGGGGTCGTGCTGTGTTCTTGGCGCATTCTATATTTTCCCTTTGTATCGAGCGACCAAACTATATTCAGACACCATCCGTATTCAATGGCATCACTGTTTATTCGGACTCTAGTTTCATCAAAATCCTGGCCACTCAATATTCACGATGAATATCTCGTTCAGGCCTTTTTCCGGGCTCAAAGGGAAGAGAGCAGATCCACTCCAGCCACGGGGTTCAGGCATTCCCGCAGAGCATTCATGTGTGCTCTGAGCTTTCCTAGACCCCCATCTTCAGCTACGACACTGCATATCGGCTCCCCCGCTTCAAACGTGCGGGGCAATATGGGCAAGTCGTGACAGCTTGAGGGGAATCGGAAATCGGCTGGAATCGACAACAGCTCAATAGCATAAACGATTGCCATCCCTCTGTTCAAGAGATTGTGATGATCAAACATAGATCTACTGATGTCATCAACACTAGGAAGAGTCTGTTCGGTCACCCCAGAGACATTTGAATTGAGATGTCGTGAGAAGCGATGCGTGGGCATATTGCTTGAACAATAAGAGAGGTGTGCTTCGAATAACTGCGCAAGAAGAGCGTTGGGGTAAAGACTAAGACTGGCGGGTGGGCGAGGGTTAATTTCTAGAATCCACAATTCTTTGCCATCCCAGATGGCATCGAGGCCATTGAGTCCCATCAAGCCAAAATGTTGTGAAAGTTGCGTACAAGCGCGGGTAAGCAGAGCGATCGCACGCTCTGGGATATCTGCTGCAACGACCAAACCACCAAAGCGATAGGGGCAATCGGATCCGGGTGCAAGATACTGGCGATGGCAAGAAAGCACATGCGTGATCGCTGGACCGCTTAAAAATAATACGGAGAGCGCATCTCCTTCCATGTGCTCCTGAGCATAATAGGGTGCTTGAAGTTGTATGGCTTCTTCATGCGTGACAGCATGAATATGTGTTCCGCCCGAACCACCTATCGTTTTTTTGAGCCATTGTTGAGGTGGGTTTTGATTCAGGGGGGGTAAGGGCAAGATCTTGGGGGTAGCGAAACCTTGTCCTTGGCAGATGCGGGCAAACTCCCATGGGTCTTTTACGCGCTGAACGCTTTGGGCGCTATTGCCCAGATACGTGTCGAGGGAATCCAGATACTCAAGCGTATCTGGAGATGCCTCAAATCCTGCAGTGCTCAATACCCAACCCGAAGGATTGAGTCCTTTCCATTCTTGAATAAGCGGAATCAGTGCACGATGTGCGGGAAGATAGGGCGCATCCGGTACCGGTGTTACAACCTTGATATGCCGTGCTGCCTGCCGGGTGTCTGCATCACCAAAGCAGTCAAACACATCAATCGTGTATCCCGCCCTGCTCAGAGCCTGTGCTGCGATTCGGCCACTGCTTCCGACCACTAAGATCGGCGCAGCAGCGCGCATCAAGGATGTGATGGCTTCAGAGCCCAGCCACACGCTCCCGAGCAAACTGGAAGGCATCACGGAAATCAAGATAAACAGGCTTGTCTGTACTTAACATGCGCTCAAACATGCCATGCATGACTTGATACTTAATGTTTCCGACTGCAAGAGGGCCAATCCCTACCGCATGGCCAGAACCCGAAGGCAGCGGTGCGCCTTGGTCGGTTAATGCAATGCCTGCAATCCCTGCGGGCGGAACGGCATTGAGATCTGCCGCTACTTTAAGATGCTTGCAACCTTCTAGTTGTTTGGATGAGGCAACTTGTACGCCGGCTTTTGCTGCACCCAAAACAATTTCCGCGCTTTCTAATAGTTCTTGGATTTTTGAAACATCACTCATATCAGCGGGTTCAGTCGTCGCGCCGTAATGGGCGTTAATGGTTTCTGCGGCAATGCGGGCTCTTGCTAGGCCAGCATGAGAAGCGACGCGCACCCGCGCCCCAGCCGTTGAAGCTAAAACGGCAGCGGCAGACCCCACCGGGCCTGTGCCGCCCAGCAACACTACCTCACGACCTTCTAATTCCTGATTGAAATGCTTACGCAGTTGGTGTTCTACAGAGGCCACCATAGCGGCTGCAGTAGTGAATGCACCAGATGGGTCGGCGAAGACGCTCACTTCAAATGGAGGCACCATGGCGCGTTTCACCATATCCATCATGTCATAGGCGATCCCGATATCTCTGCCACCTAAGAAAATACCGGTACGTTTCACCCCAGTTGGACCGCGTGAAAAAATGGCATCTTGCGTGTAGCCCGTGACCTGATCCAGTGTGATGTGGGTGTAGGGAGTGACGACTTGAAACCCCGCGTCATAGGCCATGTTTACGTCGAAAGGGCTGACGTTAGGGCTAGGGGTTAACATGTGCAAGATATATAGTTTTTCCATGAACGTGGCTCAGGTAGTTTAAAAATGATTGAATAGCTTAAGGCTTTTGTTCAGGCGCATACCATTGTGCACCTTGATGATTGGCTTCGGTCACTTCCACGCGAAGCCCTGAAAGGCCTAATTCGTTTGTGCGCGCCGCCCATTCATGGGCGGTATGTTCATCGGGTGCAATGACAAAACCAGTAGGCCCCCAAGAACTTTGTCCTCTGCATTGGGCACCGATTGATCCCAAGTAATCGAGCGCTTGAGATACCTTGTGACTGGTAAATCTTCCCCCTTGTGCGGGGGCAAAATGATCGCCAACGGTTTCTTGTAATTCAGTAATTGCGCTGCCAAATGGCGCTAGATCGGCCTCTGCAATAGCGGGTAAAGCGCGCATTAAGGTGATATGACACAGCCTAGCAGCCAGTGGCTCAGGGAAAACCGGAAGTCGTTTGAAGGCTTCTGTCTCAGCGCTTCCATGTAATCCTTGATGACTGGGGTCAAGGAGAAGTAATAAGCGCCAATCTTTTGGAAAGGTTATGCGTGCAAGCACTGGAGGAGGCTGATCGTTTGGCCCTCTGCCACCATCTAATATAAATCCACCCGATTCAAATGCGCCGATACCAATTCCTGAGCGATTACCACGATCTAGTGCTGTTGCTAACTCGCGAGCAGAAAGCGGGGTGCCATGAAGGTGCGAAACCAAGCTACCCACTGCAAGAGCAAGCTGTGTTCCCGAGCCTAATCCTGAGTGGCCGGGAATGGCGCGCAGTATATTGATTTCAACGTGATGTTTGAAATCATAAAGACATTCCAGTTGACCAAGTAGCTTTTCAACACGCGCACTATCAGGGCCCGTGACTGTGCGTTCTTTTGCAAGACGACCTTCTATTTGTAAAGAAGGGCTCGCCAGGCTGACACCCACAGAGCCAAAGCGTCGACCCAGATGCCCGCCCATATCCAGAAACCCCAAATGCAATCGAGCGGGTGCAATCAGGCCTAATTGAATACCCTGTTCGAGATCAGTCTTTGCATTCTTTAAGGAATGCAAAGAGGACTGATTAGAAGCGGCATGGGCAATAGAATTCATAGGATCATATTGGCTGTTTAGCGTGTTGCATCTAAAAACTGTTCATGACCGGTGAGACCAATTTTATTCACCCCGATTCTTTGCGCCGCTGAAAGTACGCGCGCCACATGATCATAGGTCACCTCTTTATTCGGCCTTAGATGCACTTCATCTTGATCTGATTGTTGAGCAATGGCTTGAAACTGAGTCTCAACTGCGGATTCGTCCTGTAACCATTGCCCGTTCCAAAATACCTTGCCTTGCGCATCAATATCTAAATTAATCACAACGGGTTCATGTTGCACAGGCGGAACACCTTTCGGCATATTGAGCTTCACAGCATGGGTCTGAATGGGGATCGTAATAATCAGCATCACCAACAGGACTAGCATGACATCAATAAGCGGAGTGGTATTGATTTCCATCAACACTTCATCTTCTTTATGAGCACCCACATTCATTGCCATGATTGACTCCTTAAGGGCTGGAACGAGCAGGTGGTTCGGTGATGAAGCCCACTTTAGTAATGCCTGCTTGTTGGCAAGCCACGACCACTTTGCCTACAGCCTCATAACGCGTTTTTTGGTCACCACGAATATGTACTTCGGGCTGAGGTTGTTTGACCGACTCAACTTTTAGTTTTTCTACTAGATCACGATGCGAAGTGATCGGTGTTTGGTTCCAAAAAACATCTCCGTTTACGGTGACAGACAATAAAATATTATCTGGTTTAGTGACCGTAGGCGTGATGATCTCGTTAGGAAGTTTGACCGGAACAGTGTGTGTGACCACTGGAATGGTGATCAGAAAAATGATCAGTAAGACTAGCATCACGTCGACGAGCGGCGTGGTATTGATGGTACTCAATACCTCGTCTTCGTCCTGCTGACTTTGATCGTTCAGGCTACGTGGGCCAATAGAGAGAGACATGCCTTACCTTATTTAGTCGCGGGGGCCGGGGCGCATTCCAGCGATGAGTACGGAATGAACGTCAGCACCAAAAGTACGAACTTGCTCAAGTACGGTTTTATTGCGGCGAACCAGCCAGTTGTAACCCAATACCGCTGGGACTGCGACGGCCAAACCAATCGCAGTCATGATCAGCGCCTCGCCAACAGGGCCTGCCACTTTATCGATAGAGGCTTGCCCCGCAATGCCAATGGCTGTCAGTGCATGATAAATACCCCACACCGTTCCGAAAAGACCCACGAAAGGAGCCGTAGAACCCACGGTAGCCAGAAAAGTAAGCCCGTTTTGCATACGCCCAGCCACCAAATCAACGGCACGTTGAATACTCATGGTGACCCAAGTGTGGCGATCAATCGCTTCGATTAATTTACCCTCGTGATGCGCGTTGGCCGCTAAGCCAGCTTCTGCAATATAACGAAAGGGGCTGTCATCGCTGAGCGCTTGCGTTCCTGCAGCAACCGAAGAAGATGACCAAAACAATTCTCGGGCTTCTGCGCTTTGCTTCATGGCTTTGGATTGCTCAATGAGCTTGGTGATGAGAATGTACCAAGTGCCCAGGGACATGATGACCAAAGCGATCAGCGTTCCATGCGCAACAAAATCGCCCCCATTCCAAAGGGCTTCCAATCCATAAGGGTTATCGACTACAACTGCCATGATGCCTCCCATTGTGTTGTTTCATTATTCAGCGTGAAATTCGATGACCTGATCAACTTCAAATTCATCCTCACCTTTCTCAAACTTAAACTTCTGTACATACTCAGCTGCTGCACGGTCAAACAGCTTCTTTGGTTGCGCATCACGCACCAGCACATTGATGACTTCGCCCGCTGGACTGATCGTTAAACGCAATTGCACCCTTCCGCTGATGCCTTCGCGGCGCGCACGCGGTGGGTAATTGTTGAGTAATTCTTCAACAGGTGGGCGGTAGATCGGGTTTACCCCAGCACGCAGACGTGGCTTAGGCGCTGCAGGTGCAGGTTTTGCATTGACTGCCGGGGCTTCGATAGGTTTTTGAATGACCAAAGGTGCTTGTTCCAGAGGCTTCTCAGCAACGACGGCTGTTATTGTATTCTGCACGGGTGCTGTTGAGATTTTAACCTCCGGTGGCGGGACAAAAGTGGGAGGGGTGCTGGCCGGCTTCACGGGGGTGGCTTTGGGCGGCGGCGGAGGCGGGGGGGGTGGTAGGGGAGGCTTCACTGCTTGGATAATGGTGGCCTCAACCGGAGCACGCATCACTTCAATCACTTTTCGCCCTAACCCCGATATCAGGCCATATATCAATAGGACGTGAAGAAGAGCTGCTATGATCAACGCAGAGGTGCGGCGGCCATTGGGTTGCGCTTCCAGATAGCGATTGCTTTGCTGCATCAGGGGCTGTGCACCGGTTTTTAAAATGTTAGCTTTCAATTATACGACATAAGCTAAACCTTATAGTTGATGTCTGATGTCCCGCGTAAAGTAGACATCACGCTGAGTCATTAGAAAAGCCAAAATCAATAAATTTGAAATTTCACCTCAGCTCCGGTTAAGGTGCACTTATAAAAATGTTTGGAGTCTTCATGGCAACCGCTACTTTAACTGACGTCGCATGCCCCTTTTGTGGGCTTGGCTGTGACGATTTAACCTTAGATGTTTCGGGAGAAACGCTGGCTGCATCAGGCGGCGCATGTGTTCGCGCTAAGCTAGCCTTCCAAAAAATTGCCTCTACGCCCGCCGATGCGCCGCACAGTTGGGTCGAGGGTAAGCCCGTATCATTAGATCAAGCGATGGCTCGGGTGATGGATTTAATCGCCCCCTCCAAGGCGCCTTTATTTGGCGGTTTAGCAACCGATGTGTTAGGTATGCGAGGCTTGATGGAGCTTGCAGATCGGACAGGTGCCCTGCTAGATCACATGAATTCAGAGGCAAAACTCAGAAATTTACGTTCTGTTCAGGACGCGGGTTGGATCACGACCACCCTGTCAGAGGTCCGCAACCGGGCAGATGTCATCGTTTGTTTTGGTACGGATGTCAGCGCACGCTTCCCACGTTTTTTTGAGCGCTGCGTCTGGGTAGAAGAACCGATGTTCCTTAAAGACAGTGAGCATCGTCAGGTGATCATCATTGGGCAGCCAAAAGACTTGGCTGGGGCTACTTCACCCAAGGGGCGCGTACCTGAAGTCATCTCACTGTCTCCGGATCGCTTAGCTGAAGCTGCTGCATTGATGCGAGGATTGGTGGCAGGTTCTCTTCCACCTCAGATTCAAACGGATCTTCCCCTAGAAGCTTTAAAGAGTGTGGCTGAGCGCCTGAAGCAAGCGCATTACGGAGTGATTGTCTGGGCGGCTGCAGATTTAGACTGGTCGCATGCAGACCTGACCGTGCAAGCGCTGACCGGCATGGTGGGTACCCTCAACATCACGACGCGTTGTTCTGGTTTGCCATTAGGCGGCTCGGATGGTGATTTTTCAAGCGATGCAGTGATGTTATGGCAGACTGGCTATCCCTTCCGAACCAGCTTGGCATCAGGCACCGGGCACTATGATCCAGTGATGCATTCTACCCAACGTGTTTTGCATGAAGACGAAGCCGATCTTTTATTGTGGGTAGCAGGCTTAGATCCTGATCGAACCCAAGTGCCCAATACGCAATCGGCATCAGGCAAACATTGTCCCATGATTGCGCTGACTTCTGCGGGCGCCCCACTGATTCAAGAAGCCATGGTTCAGATTACGGTGGCAACCCCTGCCGTGGATACCCATGGTTATTTTTTCCGCGCAGACAAAATAGTGTCTTTGCCATTGCGCAAAGCCATTCAACGATCCTATCCAACTGTTGCTGAGTTCGCCCATCGCGTCATGGCTGGACTGGGAGAAAAAGCATGCTGACACTTCTTAAGGGCGGAAAAATCGTCGACCCAACACGCAAGCTCTCGAGCGTTGTGGGGGATATCTATATGCGCGATGGTTGGATTGTAGATGGTCCCAAACCAGGCGAGCGCATTGATGAAGAGATCAATATCACGGGCCGTATTGTGATGGCCGGCGCTATCGATATGCATACGCATATCGGTGGGGGCAAGGTGAATATTGCTCGCAATATGTTGCCCGAAGATCATCGTTTTGATCCCGTTCACCGCGCAGGCTTATGCCGCTCGGGTTGCGGTCACGCTGCTCCCAGTACCCTAACCACGGGCTATCGCTATGCCGCAATGGGCTACACCGCGGGTTTTGAGCCGGCAATGCTACCCGTGAATGCCCGACAAGCGCACTTGGAAATGGGCGATACCCCGATCATTGATAAGGGGGCCTACGTGATGCTGGGCAGTGACGACTTCCTCTTACGTTTGATGCGCGAAGGAGCGAGTCAAGAGCGTATCAACGATTACGTGGGATTCACGATTGCTTCTAGTCAAGCATTAGGTTTAAAAGTGGTGAATCCGGGGGGCATTAGCGATTTTAAATTCAACCGACGCAAGCTAGATTTGGATGAAGAACATAGTCATTACCATGTCACGGCGCGTCAGATTGTTCATACTTTGGCACGTGCTTTACACGAACTTAAAGTACCGCACCCACTTCATATTCATGCCTCTAATTTGGGTGTGCCAGGTAACTTTCAAACCACGCTCGATACCATTACAGGGGCAGAAGGTTTTCCTATTCATCTGACCCATATTCAATTTCATAGCTACGGCACAGAAGGCGATCGCAAGTTTTCCTCTGAAGCAGCAAAAATCGCCGAGGCCATTAACAATAATCCACATGTAAGCGCAGATGTTGGGCAAATTATGTTTGGGCAGACGGTCACTTGCTCAGGTGACAATATGACCCAGCATCGAAACGCGGGCTTTGGTAACCCCAAGAAAAGCGTGATCATGGATATCGAGTGCGATGCCGGTTGCGGGGTGGTGCCTTTCAAGTACAAAGATAAAAACTTTGTGAATGCCTTGCAGTGGGCCATTGGTTTAGAAGTTTTCTTGCGTGTAGAAGATCCATGGCGAATTTTCTTAACGACTGATCATCCTAACGGCGCTCCTTTCACCAGCTATCCCCACTTGATTCGCTTGCTGATGGATAAGTCCTTCCGCAATGAGGCCCTCGCGCGCATCAATCCAGATGCCGCCGCACTCAGTACTTTGGGTTCTATTGATCGTGAATACACCTTGGATGAAATCGCGATCATGACCCGTGCAGCACCCGCCAAAATATTGGGGCTGAAGGATTGCGGTCATTTGGCTCCTGGTGCTAGGGCTGATGTGGTGGTGTACCAAGAAGATTCAGACCCAGAAAAAATGTTTACTGCACCCGAGTATGTATTTAAGAACGGCACCTTGGTTGCGCATAGCGGTGAGATCGTGGCAGTGACCTGGGGGGATGTGCATGTAGTGAAACCACAATTTGATCGCAGCATAGAGAAACCATTGGGTGATTATTTTGATCGCCATCTGACGCAGAAGCTAGGTAATTTTAAAATCTCTGATGATGAGATTCGCGATATTACGAATGGAGGAGGGCTGCGTGTCCATGCCTGTGAGCGTGATGGGAGGACAGTATGAATATCAACGGCGTTCATATTGAGGATACTTTTGCCGAAGCATTTGGCATGCGCGGTACGCGCCTGTTGATTACTGGTGAGAATTTGAAATGGGCTTATCACGGCGCAACGGCTTTGACGGGTTTTGCAACCTCGGTGATTGCTTGTGGAGCTGAGGCGGGAATCGAGCGTAAGTTAGATCCAAGTGAAACGCCCGATGGTCGCCCGGGTGCTTCAGTATTGATGTTTGCCACTTCTAGCAAAGAGTTGGCCGCACAAGTAGAACGACGGGTGGGGCAAACCATTTTGACTTGCCCCACGGCATCTTGTTTTGGTGGGTTAAGCGAAGGGGATCCCATCGCACTGGGCAAAAATCTGCGCTATTTCGGTGATGGCTGGCAGGCTTCTAAAGTGGTGGATGGCCGCCGTTTCTGGCGTGTGCCTGTGATGGATGGCGAATTCGTGTGTGAAGAAACAACGCGCATGGTACGTGCAGTAGGCGGTGGAAATTTCTTGATCTTGACGCGCAATAGCCAAGACGCATTGGCTGCAGCGGAAGCTGCCATTGAAGCCATGCGTAAGGTACCCAATGTGATTATGCCTTTCCCTGGTGGTGTGGTGCGCTCGGGTTCAAAAGTGGGATCGCGCTATAAAACGCTTCCTGCTTCTACCAATGATGCCTTCTGTCCTACTTTGCGCGGTGTAGTGAAATCTGACTTACCCGATGAGGCGGGTTGTTGCCTTGAGATAGTGATTGATGGAATCACTGCAGATGACATTACCATCGCGATGCGAGTGGGAATGCAGGCGGTATGTGCGCGGGGTCGTGATCAAGGTGTGATCGCCCTATCAGCAGGAAATTATGGTGGAAAGCTCGGGCAGTTCCACTTTAAGTTGCGCGAGATTTTGGCTGAAGGAGGTGTGCAATGAGTGCCTTAACGCTGACTCTGAAACACTTGCCCGCAGGGCGTTTAGATTTATCGCCGCTGATGCCATTCCTGGCGTCGGGTGAATTATCTGGTTTGCCTGCTTTGCCCTTGCAATTAGCCACCCAAAAAATTCCTTTAGGCGAACTCTTTGAAGTGAACGGGAGCGATGCGACTCAATTGGTCCTGCAGGGTGATCTCTCCCGTGTGGATGGAATTGGCGCTGCGATGCAAACGGGTTCGCTGACCTTGGCCGGAAATGCGGGGGCGTATTTGGGCACAGGTTTACTGGGTGGAGAAATCAATGTGCATGGCCATGCTGGAAATTTTGTGGGCGTTGCGATGCGCAAAGGATCGATTCACATCAAAGGAAATGCCGGTGATTATCTGGGTGGCATTTTGCCTGGCGCCATGCAGGGCATGGCGGGAGGTCAAATCGTTGTGCAAGGAGATGTGGGCGAACGTTGTGGGGATCGCATGCGTCGAGGCGCTATTTTGATTGGTGGGAAAGTGGGCGATTATGCTGGGTCACGTATGTTGGCGGGCACGATTGCCGTCTTTGGCGGGGCGGGCAAACATGCAGGTTACGGTATGCGCCGAGGGACTTTAATGATCCGTGGTGAGATTGAAATCGATGCCACATTTGCCGATTGTGGTGAGCAGGTGTTGCCCATCACCAATTTGCTGTTTCGCTCTTGGGAGAAACTGGGCAGTCCTTTTGGAGATGCGGCTGGGCAGGCTACTCCCGTGCATCGTTTCATGGGGGATCGGGGTGCGGATGGCAAGGGCGAAATCTTGCGTTTTAAATAAGGAAAAACATCATGGCAGCAGATATTCCATACAGTGAAGATGAAATAGTTGCGCATTTAACCGGGCCCCTTCGTCATTGGACTTACGAGAATGGCTGGATTCGCCGTAAGTACCGAACAGAGGGCTGGAAAGCGACTTTGATGGTGGTGAATACCGTGGCACATCTTGCTGAAGCTGCTTGGCATCATCCTGATTTGGCCGTGACCTATGCCTTCGTGATTGTGAAATTACAGAATCATCATGCGAAGGGCATTACGGATAAAGACTTTGAATTGGCCCGAAAAATGGAGGAAGTGATTCAGTGGCAGCCTGGCAAAGAAGAAGGCAGCGCGCTAGAAGGAACGCCGAATGACGATCAGCGCTTTCGATACATCAAATACGATAGCTAATGTTTTCGTGCACGCATACGTTCATGTTCTCAAAACTAGGTTGTTTAACGCAGCTTAAATTTTTAAATAGGGCAGGTCAGTTTCAATTTGCATGGATATGTGTTGTTGCCACTTCATGCTTATTCGTGGGGTCTTTTGAAGCGATAGCCGACAGCGATTTTGAAATGCATGAAGTTGCTTCTGGCGTTTGGGTACACACCGGCCAAATCGGTGATTTTGCCCCTGAAAACAGAGGTGATTTGGCCAACTTAAGTTTTGTGATCGGTGAGCGCTGCGTGGCGGTAATAGATACTGGGGGAAGTCGCTCGGTGGGCGAGGCTTTACTGGGAGCCATTCGTCGTAAAACCAAACTACCCGTGTGCTATGTCATGACTTCGCACATGCATCCCGATCATCTGCTTGGCCATGCAGCCTTCCTGAATGAACATCCGCAATTCGTGGCAGCAGCAACTCAGGCTAAAGCACTCAGTATTCGGCGAATGGGATATCTGGCCAGACAAAAAGCCACATTGGGCGAATCGCTTTCAAAAGGAACCGAAGTCATTTTGCCGACGCATCCGGTGACGGGTTCAGAGCAATTTGATTTAGGAGGGCGCTTTTTAACTGTTCAAACTTGGCGAACCGCCCATACCGATAATGATGTGACGGTTCAGGATAGCCAGACTCAAACGCTGTTCACTGGAGATTTGCTGTTTGTTGATCATTTACCGGTGATCGATGGCAGCATCAAAGGCTGGCTTGCCATCCTTCCAGAATTAAGGGCCCTGGCTCAGGGGCCGGTTGTGCCAGGACATGGCCCCGATACCCAGAAGGACGGACTGAAGGCGTTTTCGCTCGAACAGGATTATTTAATGAGTGTGGCGAGCGAGGTGAGAGCGGCGCTGAGGGCGCATCAAACCTTGCAGCAAGCGGTCTCAGCGACAAAATTGCCTGAAGGAACCTGGAAATTGGCAGACCTGTATCACCGTCGAAATATCACAGCGGCTTTTGCAGAGTTGGAATGGGAAGACTAGTTTTTTGGCGCAATGATTCATATAGAGAACTTTTGCCTTGTTTTTTGGACTAAAATAGATATGATCCACTATTGCCCAAGGTCTTAATGCGTTCGGAGAGTATTTAAGCCGAACCCCATTAGAAGTAAAATAGAAACACAATGAAGCAAGAGAGAGCTTTCAGGAGAAATTGAAATGTCACATCAATTCAATAGTCTATTGGCGCGTATCACATTAGCCTTGTCAGGCATGATGTGGATCGCGAGTGCACAAGCAGGTGACCCTGAGGTTTGGTCGCGCATTCGCGCTAGCTTATTTCAAGACCGTCCTATTGTTGAGGCTTCAGGCGATTTCTTGCGTTTAGATGCCCCTAACCGTGCTGAAGATGCGGCGGTAGTTCCCATCTCAATTCATACTGGCATTCCTCAGACGGCGGGCAAATACGTTCAAAATACTTGGTTGATCATTGATCAGAACCCTTCTCCTATTGCTGCTAAGTTCGCTTTCACGCAAGCCAGCGGGCAGGCAGATATTGAAACCCGAGTTCGCGTCAACGAATACACCTTAATTCGTGCGGTTGCCGAGCTCAATGATGGCAGTCTGCATATGGTCAGTAAATTTGTGAAGGCTTCGGGTGGCTGCTCGGCTCCCGCTGGCAAGGACCCTGCCGAGGCGCTAGCTTCTTTGGGGAAAATGAAAGTACGGGTTGAGAGTGATGTCACACCCGGAAAGCCCACCTTGGCGCAACTTATGATTAGCCATCCGAATGATTCGGGCTTGGCTTTTGATCAAATCAGCCGTAACTTTACGCCAGCGCATTTTGTGCGTGAGATTCACGTGACCTATGCCGGGAAAACAGTGATGACGGCCGAAGTAGATATCTCGATTAGTGAAAACCCCAATTTCCGGTTCTACTTTGTTCCAAATGGCACCGGAGAGTTGGCAGTGGAAGCCATTGATTCCCAGGACTTAAAGTTCAATACGGCGGTCAAATTGGATTCTGGTAAGAACATTGCAGCATCGGTGAAGCCTGCTTCTGGCTCTTAAGCATAGGTGAAATGACTAGGTTGCAAGCCGGATTTACGCTTGCCAGTAGGCCTTGTAATCAGGCTGATTATTCAACCTGATTCACGGACCGATGTAAAAAACGACTTGGTTATTGATTAATATAAGAATCTTCTTGTATAATCGTTGATTACCCAAGTGATTTTCACAAAGCAAAGACCTCAATTAAGAGGCCTCAAATTACAGATATAGACTGGAGCGTTGTTCGATATGGTTGCCACCGCCACACAAAAGGCTGAGATTGTTTCCCAATTCCGTCGTTCACCCGCAGACACGGGTTCGACTGAAGTTCAGGTTGCTTTGCTGACCTCGCGCATCAATGAACTGACTGATCACTTCAAAATACACGTGAAGGATCACCATTCCCGTCGTGGCCTGCTGCGTCTTGTCAGCCAGCGCCGCAGCTTGCTGGATTACCTTAAGCGCAAGAACATGAGCGGTTACCGCTCACTGATCGAGCGTCTTGGTCTGCGTAAGTAATCTGGTTAAATGGGGGCGGCTCACACCGCCCCTTTTTGCATTGTTAAGCGCGGCTTTGCCGCATCCCCGGTTAATTTCAAAAACCTACCATGCTTCTTTGCAGAAGCAGACAAACATATAAGTTCTGGGTTGGCCGGTTCATCGTCTAAAAGGATATTCCATGCAAGCAATTCGTAAATCGATTCCCTTCGGTCGCCACACACTTACACTTGAAGCGGGTGAAATTGCGCGTCAGGCCGACGGCGCAGTAATGGTTTCACTGGGTGATACCGTAGTGCTCGTGACCTGTGTGGCGCAGAAATCGAGTAAGCCCGGTCAAGACTTCTTCCCCTTGACTGTAGATTATCAAGAACGCTTCTATGCAGGCGGCCGTATCCCTGGCGGCTTCTTCAAACGTGAAGGTCGCCCCACTGAAAAAGAAACGCTGACTTCCCGATTAATCGATCGTCCTTTACGTCCCCTATTTCCCGAAGGTTTTTACAACGAAGTACAGATCGTTGCGACGGTGATGTCCGTGGATCCGGAAATTGATCCCGATATCCCAGCCGTGATTGGCGCAAGCGCCGCAGTCATGTTAGCGGGTGTGCCTTTTAATGGTCCTATTGGTTGTGCTCGTGTGGGTTATGCCGATGGCCAGTTCATCTTGAATCCTTCTGCTACCGAGCAAAAAACTTCCATGTTGGACTTGGTGGTTGCAGGGACTTCTCATGCAGTATTGATGGTGGAATCTGAAGCACAAGAGTTATCAGAAGAAGTGATGTTGGGTGCTGTGGTGCATGGCCATCAAGCGATGCAACCCGTGATCGAGATGATTATCCAATTGGCAGAAGAAGCCGGTAAAGAAGAGTGGAATTGGCAACCCGCAGCACGTGATGAAGCACTGATTGCCAAACTCTATGCCCTGTGCGAAGAGCCTCTCAAGCAAGCTTATAAAATTCGTCAGAAGCAAGCGCGTTCCACTCGCATCAGCGAAATCGCTTCAGAGATGAAGAAAGAACTGATCGCTGCTGATGCCTCCCCTGATCATGTGAATCATGTGAAGAGCTTGTTTAGTGAACTCGAGGCACGCATTGTGCGTACCCAGATCCTGGACGGCGAACCCCGTATCGACGGTCGTGATACCCGTACCGTGCGTCCGATCAGTATTCGTACTGGTGTTTTACCTCGTACCCACGGTTCTGCTCTATTTACGCGCGGTGAAACACAGGCGCTCGTGATCGCTACTTTAGGAACAGGCCGCGATGAGCAGATTATTGATGCACTTCAAGGCGAGTACAAAGAACGCTTTATGTTGCATTACAACTTCCCTCCCTATTCAACGGGTGAAACCGGTCGTGTTGGTAGCCCCAAGCGTCGCGAAATTGGCCATGGCCGTCTTGCCAAGCGCTCGCTCGTTGCAATGTTGCCTAGCCAAGAAGAATTTGGTTATACCATTCGTGTGGTATCTGAGATTACCGAATCCAATGGTTCTAGTTCGATGGCTTCTGTCTGCGGCGGTTCACTGGCGATGATGGATGCAGGTGTGCCCCTGAAAAAGCACACGGCTGGCGTGGCGATGGGCCTGATTAAAGACGGTAATCGCTTTGCTGTGTTAACGGATATCTTGGGTGATGAAGATCATCTCGGCGATATGGATTTTAAGGTTGCCGGAACGGTTGATGGTGTGACTGCTTTGCAGATGGACATCAAGATTGAAGGGATTACCGAAGAGATCATGCGCGTAGCCCTGGGTCAAGCAAAAGAAGGTCGCCAACATATCCTGGGTATTATGCACACGGCAATGGGGGGGGCTCGCCAAGAACTTTCAAGTTTTGCGCCCCGCATTATCACCATCAAGATCAATCCCGAGAAAATCCGTGATGTGATTGGCAAAGGGGGTGCGGTGATTCGTGCGTTGACCGAAGAAACTGGCACTACCATTGATATTACCGATGATGGCACCGTCAATATTGCATGCTTGAGTGTGGAGGCAGGTGAAGCTGCACGCGCTCGGATTGAGGCGATTACTGCCGATGTAGAAGTAGGTAAAATTTACGAAGGCACTGTTCTGAAGCTCCTAGATTTTGGTGCCATTGTAAGCGTTTTACCTGGTCGTGATGGTTTGCTGCACATTTCGCAAATTGCCAATGAGCGTGTGAATCAAGTGGGAGACTATTTGAAAGAAGGCCAACAAGTGCGCGTTAAAGTACTTGAGGCTGACGACAAAGGTCGTTTGCGCTTATCGATGAAGGCTTTGTTGGATCCGGTTGAGCCGGCCCCCGAAGCTGCCCCTGCTCCAGCAGCAGAGTAATAAAAAAGCCCGCAATACAATGCGGGCTTTTTTTATTTTGCGACTTGGCGCTCGCGTAACTCTTCGAGCGTTTTGCAATCAATACATTTGCTGGCGGTGGGACGAGCCTGCAAGCGCTGTAAACCAATCTCAACTCCGCAGGCTTCGCAGTAGCCATAGTCACCGGCTTCGATCTTAGCAATCGTCTCATCAATCTTCTTGATGAGCTTGCGTTCACGGTCACGATTGCGCAGTTCCAGAGCCATATCCGACTCTTGGCTGGCCCGATCATTGGGGTCAGCAAAAACCGTGGCCTCATCCTGCATCGTGTGGACTGTGCGATCAATATCCTGACTTAATTCGCCTTTCCAATCATCGAGCAGCTTACGAAAATGTGCGAGTTGCTTCGCACTCATGTATTCCTCGCCCTTCTTTGGGACGTATGCATCAAATTGCTTGAGCTTTTGAGCTGCCATGGAGTAACACTTCTCTAAAAACGATACAGGGAAAACAAATACTATAGCATCTGATTTTAGCACGCTTGTGACCCTCTGCTAGACTGCTTTCTATGTCTGTTCAACTATCCCTTCGAGATCTCACTTTGCGCTATTCCACCGTGTACTTAGCACTGGTGGTCATGACAGCTATATTGGGCAGTGGGGCGGTGTGGTTATGGCAGGAAGCATCGAGTGAGTCTTTGCGTGTAAATGGGATGGTTCAGGTAGTCGAAACGATGCGCGGTAATTTATATCGCCAAATGAAGGAGCTATTTGATACCACATTTCTAGATGATCCCAAGGCTCAAACGCAGTACATTTTGTATAGCGGCTTCATTCAAGATGATTTGCAGCGATTGGCCGAACGGGCGCAGGGGCCAGAGGAGCAAGCTGCGGTTAAGGAATTGAAGCGAACCTATCATGAGATTCACAGCCGCACTGAGGCGATTGTTTTTGGCCCCATTCCTCCAGAGGGGAGGGTGCTGCAACGCATTTTTGATACAGACCTTGAGGCAGGTGGCTTGCAAGCTTACGAGGCAGCGTTTAGGCAGGTAGATCAGTTATTCCTCCTTCAACAGGAGCGACTGCAAAGAAAACTTTCTCGGTTGGCCTATTACACGCCTTTGCTTCTTGTGATTCCAATGTTTGCGGCCTGTGCGCTTCTGGTGCTCACCCGTCGCTTTCTTAAACAAGACGTGGTGCGCCCTTTTTCTGAACTGCAAAAAGGAACCCGAGTGATTGCAGGAGGGGATCTGGGGCATCGACTCAATGTGGAAGGGGCGACTGAGCTGATGGCGCTCTCTCAGGCTATTAATCAGATGGCAGAAGAGTTACAGCTCAGTCGAGCGGCGTTATTAAAAACAGAGCGTCAAGCTACTCTGGGTGCCTTGGTGCCTGTGGTGGCGCATAACATTCGTAATCCTCTTGCCAGCATTCGCGCAACGGCGCAGGTGTTGGATGATGAGGGTTTGCACCCCGATATTCGCGAAGGTCTGCAAGGTATCATCGCAAGCGCAGACAGGCTTGAGCGCTGGACAGCATCGCTTCTTTCGTACCTGCATCCTCTTGAAGCGCGATGGAGTGAGGCCAACTTAGCAGAAGTGATAGAGGGGTTACTTGATTTGGTTCAGCACCCGTTTAACGTTCGTGGCGTCACACTTCAGCGCGACATTCCGAATCAAAAAATCATGGCACGATTCGATCAGGATTTGCTGGAGCAAGCCCTGCATGGATTGATTGTCAACGCACTCGAAGCAACACCAGATGGCGGCGAAGTGATCGTGACTTTGTCTCAAAAGGACCAGCGACTTGAGGTTTCGATCTTTGATCAAGGCTTAGGTTTGCAATGGACAGTTTCATCATCAGGTGTGCCGCGTGATCCGGTTGTCCCCGGGCGCACAACCAAACGGACAGGAACGGGTCTTGGTATTCCATTTGCGCTGAAGGTGAGTGAGGTGCACGATGGGGGTCTTCGTTATGTCTCTCGGCTCGAGGGAGGCACTCAAGCTTTGTTTTGGATTCCGCTCAGATGAATGCTGCCAGCAGTTTTTCTAGTCAAGGCGCGCTGATTCCTACGCGCCAAGTGCTGTTGATCGAGGATGAGGCCTTATTTGCCCGCTCTGTGGGGCGGCGGTTGGAAAAGGCTGGGTTTGCGGTTGGGCATGCCTCCTCTCTTCGAGAAGGATTGGATCTTGCCGCTGTGATGCAGCCCGATTTAATTTTATTAGATCTGCGTTTACCCGATGGAGATGGTCTCTCTGTTCTTCCCCAGATATCGCGTGACCGCGAGGGGGCTCCCGTTCCTGTGATTGTGCTCACCGCTTTTGGTGAAGTAGAAGATGCGGTGAGTGCGATGAAACAAGGCGCTGCTGACTATCTTAAGAAACCTATCGATCTCGATGAGTTGCTGTTAGTGGTTGAAGGTGCGCTGACCAGTGCGGGCCTTAGAGATCGTTTGGATTTTTCGCGTGAGCGCGATAGCCGTGTATCTGAGGGAGTGGCGCTGATTGGGGAAAGTAGCGCTATTCTCGAACTCAAACAGCGTATTCAACACATTGCGCAGCTATCGAATCCTGGAGTCACGCCGCCTTCAGTGTTGATTCAAGGTGAGACTGGGGCAGGGAAGGATGTGGTTGCTCGACTCTTACATCAAGTGAGTACCAATGGGGCAGCACCTTTTGTGCATGTAGACTGCGCCGCACTTCCACGTGATTTGATCGAGGCAGAACTATTTGGTCATGAGAAAGGCGCTTTTACGGGTGCTGCGCGTGCGCGGGTTGGTCTGATCGAAGCCGCCGAAGAGGGCACATTGTTTCTCGATGAAATTGGAGAGCTTCCGCTTGATTTACAGGGCAAGCTGTTGGCGGTCATCGAACGCCGAAAGGTGAGGCGTGTGGGTTCAGTGCGTGAACGCCCTGTTGCGGCTCGTTTTATCTCTGCCAGCAATCGTAACCTGCTTAAAATGAGCGATGAGGGTAGCTTCCGGCCAGATTTGTACTATCGCTTGAATGTCTTATCGATCACCTTGCCGCCACTGCGTGAAAGGGGGGACGACGTAATGCTTCTTGCACAACACTATGCTTGCGTCACCGCGCGGCGCTATGGTTTATCCGTCCCTGTTTTTACTCCTGATGCAGTCCGCGCGATGCAGCATTATGTTTGGCCCGGCAATGTAAGAGAACTCAGAAACCTCATTGAGCGCGCCGTGTTGTTGTCAGAAGGACAGATGATTCCAGCGGAGGCCTTGGGCTTATCGGATGTGACCGGATCAAACCGGTTAGAACACCGTCCTGATTCTGCTCATACGCCTTCCGCTCTGGATGAGATGACGCTGGCCGATGCCGAGTGTTGGTTAATTCAACATGCTCTAGAAACGGCTAAAGGCAATATTTCCGAAGCGGCACGTAAGCTTGGAGTGACCCGCATGACCTTGCGTTATCGCATGCAAAAATATCGAATCATGAGCGATTTAATGACGGAACAGGATGAAGAGCCCCTGAACGAATAAGCTGCGTAAAAAAAGTTGGCAGGTATTTTGCATAGGTATAAGTGGGGGTTAATCCGAGAGGATATTGCCCTCCTCCTATTGTGAAGTCCTTTGGCCGGGTTGCGTTGATCGTAGCCCGGTTTTTTCATTTTTAAATCAATGGCTTGATTTTTTTATCATTGGGATGCAGGTAAAAGAGCAAGACTGAGCAACACAGAGAAAGATTATTGTGGAGCAGCAAATTAACCAGTGCTGCGGGGTTCAGGGTGGTTCATTTGATGCATGGGTGGTTGATATGAACCAACTTACTACCCCGATTGTTGGATTCCTGCCTCGATGGCGTGCCACTGCGTATTCCATTGGGCTACAGGATCACGCTTAAAGCCGCTGCGCACAAATTGCCGCCAACGCCCTTCCACCCAAGCCAGCAGCAAGCTGGCGCTTGCTGCGGTGTCATGGGAAGCAGGAAGATCAGACGCTGTCATTGCCAAACGCAAGCTTTGTCTGAAAGTGGTCTCAATGCGATCTA
The DNA here is from genome assembly GCA_903905585.1 of uncultured Ferrovum sp. Lineage (GTDB taxonomy): Bacteria > Pseudomonadota > Gammaproteobacteria > Burkholderiales > Ferrovaceae > CAIVHB01. The sequence goes on from CAIVHB010000038.1 coordinate 23,134, forward strand.
AAATCTGATTGACGCGCACTCTTAGCCGCTCGTGTTCGTGCACTAATGCATCCCCCGTCAGCACGCGGGTCATCCCGCGATTGCGTTGGGCAAAGGCCAAAAGTAATTGCAAGGTGGCCGAAATCTGCGCCAAACCGTTGGCGTCTTGCTGGGTAATTAAATTAATACGGGTGAACAGCGTTTCTTCAATAAAGGCCAGCAGGCCTTCAAACATCTGGGCTTTACTGGCGAAATGACGATACAGTGCGGCTTCGGAAACGCCAATACGCGCCGCTAAGGCTGCAGTCGTAATCTTCTCTCCCTCTGGGGATTCCAACATTTCTGCCAAAGCCTGCAAAATTTGCTCTCGCCGTTCGCCTTGCTTTCCGCCCATGCGCCCCCCTTACATCATCCATCGTGAGTTTTAATTCGCTTTGCGCAGGATGGTAACATCGTACTTTGAATGTTGGGTGAACAAGAGGGTGGTATGGCTGGACATAGTAAATGGGCAAATATCAAACATAAGAAAGCGGCGACCGATGCCAAACGCGGAAAAATCTTCACGCGATTGATCAAAGAGATCACGGTTGCTTCTCGTTTAGGGGGGGCTGATGTATCGACTAACCCGCGATTGCGGCTTGCGGTAGACAAGGCCTATGATCAAAACATGCCCAAAGACACGATTGAGCGCGCGATCAAGCGCGGCAGTGGCGATCTGGAAGGGGTGAACTACGAAGAGATTCGCTATGAGGGCTACGGCATCCATGGCGCGGCAGTGATGGTAGATTGCCTCACTGACAATCGAACGCGCACGGTGGCCGATGTGCGTCATGCTTTTACTAAGTATGGCGGCAATATGGGTACCGATGGCTCGGTGGCCTTTCTGTTTAAGCATTGCGGGCAAATGTTGTTCTCACCGGGTACTTCAGAAGATGCTTTGCTCGAAGCAGCTTTAGATGCAGGTGCCGAAGATGTGATCACCAACGAAGACGGCAGTATTGAGGTGATTACGCCCCCTTATGATTTTTCTGAGATCAAAGCCGCACTGGAGCAAAAAGGCTTTAAGCCGGAGTTTGGCGAAGTCACGATGAAGGCTTCTACCGAAACAGAATTTGAAGGCGAAGATGGCATCAAGATGCAGAAACTGCTGGATGCGCTTGAAAGCTTGGATGATGTTCAGGACGTGTATACCACTGCGCTGATTGGCGAGTGAGTGCCGAACTTGAATAAGGGGCTGACTCGTATTCTTGGTATTGATCCCGGTTTAAGAGTGACTGGCTTTGGCATTATTGAAAAAGATGGATCCCGATTGAGCTATATCGCCAGTGGCACCATCAAGAGCGGAGAAGGGGAGTTACCTGAACGATTGGGTTCGCTGTTTAGAGGCTTAACAGCCGTGCTGGAAGCGCATCAGCCTCATGAAGTAGCCATAGAGAAAGTGTTTGTGAACGTTAACCCACACTCTACATTGCTCTTGGGGCAAGCGCGCGGTGCGGCCATTGTGGCAGCAGTCCATCAAGATTTAACTGTTGCTGAGTACACTGCATTGCAAATTAAACAAGCGGTGGTGGGCAACGGCCATGCAGATAAACAACAAGTTCAAGAAATGGTGAAACGTCTGTTATCCCTTACCAAGGCGCCGGCTGCTGATCCTGCCGATGCCTTGGCCTGCGCAATCTGCCATGCGCATAGCAATGCGCAGGTGGCAATGGGGCGGTTGCCTGCAGGCTTGACGTTAAGAAGAGGAAGATTATCTTAATGCACCTGTTCTCTCTTCCATTTCAATCGAGTCTCATCCCCCCTGTTTATTTAAAGTGGCTGAGGATGGGGCACCAAGGGGAAATTGAAAGATGATTGGTCGTCTGCGCGGTGTACTGATTTCCAAGAATGCGCCTTTTGTGTTGATGGATGTGAATGGGGTGGGCTATGAAGTAGAAGTCCCCGTCTCGACCCTCAGTGCGCTTCCTTCTGCAGATCATCCCTTAGAGCTCCACACCCATTTGGTCGTTCGTGAAGACGCCCATTTGCTGTATGGCTTTGCTAGCTTGCATGAGCGCAATGCCTTTCGCATGTTGCTGAAAGTCTCGGGTGTGGGCCCTAAACTCGCGCTGGCCTTATTGTCGGGATTGAGTGTAAGTGAGTTAGCAGGGGTGGTCGTGCGCCAAGACGTGACGCGTCTTACCCGTATCTCCGGGGTAGGAAAAAAAACCGCCGAGCGTTTATTGCTAGAACTGCGCGATAAATTTAAAGATGCGGGTGTGAGTTTAGGCCCCGAGGTGGGTAGTTTGCCCCGTGACGACGTGAGCGCAGATGTGGCCAATGCGCTGACGGCTCTCGGTTACAATGACAAAGAAGTCGCCCACGCCTTAAAAGCTATCCCCGTGGGCACAGCAGTTGAAGAGGCCATTCGCTTAAGTTTGCGACTCCTTTCTCGCGTCGATTAAATACAATCTAGTTGGATGATTGAGGCTTCATGATTGAATCAGAAAGACTGGTCACTGCCCGTGGTGCCCCGCAAGATGAAGTGATCGAGCGTGCTCTGCGCCCTCAGCGACTGTCTGAATATATTGGGCAACATAAAGCGCGCGAGCAGCTTGAGATCTTTATCGAGGCCTCACGCAGGCGTGGTGAAGCGCTCGATCATGTCTTGTTGTTTGGTCCCCCTGGACTGGGTAAAACCACGTTGGCGCACATTATTGCGCGTGAGTGCGGGGTAAACCTCAAGCAGACTTCTGGCCCTGTACTAGAGCGTGCCGGTGATTTAGCCGCGCTACTGACTAATCTCGAGCCCAATGATGTTTTGTTTATCGATGAGATTCATCGCTTGAGTCCCGTGGTAGAAGAAATTCTCTACCCTGCATTAGAAGATTATCAACTCGACATCATGATCGGTGAAGGCCCTGCTGCACGTTCTGTGAAAATTGATTTACCTGCGTTCACGCTGGTCGGCGCTACCACTCGCGCGGGCATGCTAACCAATCCTTTGCGCGATCGCTTCGGCATTGTGGCGCGACTTGAATTTTATTCTGCTGAAGATTTGGCGACGATTGTGAAGCGTTCATCTGGCCTGCTAAAAATGGATATGGATGAAGCGGGTACCCTTGAAATCGCTCGGCGTTCGCGCGGCACCCCACGGATCGCAAACCGCCTATTGCGACGGGTTCGTGATTACGCCGAGGTGCGCAGCGGTGGAAAGGTAACGCAAGAGATCGCAGACGCAGGTTTAAAAATGCTAGACGTAGATAAGCAGGGTCTGGATCTGATGGATCGTAAATTGCTGCTCACGGTGATTGAAAAGTTTTCGGGGGGGCCCGTTGGCGTGGATAATCTGGCAGCAGCGATTAGTGAAGAGCGCGATACCATTGAAGACGTGCTCGAACCTTATTTGATTCAGCAAGGCTACTTGCAGCGCACGGCACGGGGACGTGTGGCCACAGCTGCTGCGTATCATCATTTTGGCTTGCCTGTTTCAGGGGCTTCTCTTGCGACAGGAGCAGGGGCAGGGCAGGCACAAGAGGGATCTTTGTTTTGATGCCTACGTTTAGTTTTCCGATACGGATTTACTACGATGACACCGATGCGGGTGGCGTGGTGTACCATTCAAACTATCTGAAGTTTATGGAGCGCGCGCGCACCGAGTGGTTGTCTCATCTGAATTTAGAAATCATGAGATTAGCCGATGTGTACGGTATTATTTTTGTGGTGAGAGCCGCGAAAATAGAGTATTTCAAGCCCGCACGATTATCTGATCGACTTGAAATACATGTTGAACTTTTGGAAATGAAGCGGAGTTCGGTTGTGTTTAAGCAAGAAGTGATGTGTGAAGACCTTTGTTTAGCAGTGGGGGAAGTTGTGGTGGTTGCTGTCAATGCAACAACTTTTAAACCTTGCGCGCTCCCCTCAGAGGTCAAAGAAGTCCTTGAGCCTTGGCGCACCGCAACTTCCGTTTCATGATCGTTTGCTATGCTTTAATTTATAAAAATAATGTGCAGCGGAGCTTGAATTGAATACCTCAACAGATATGTCCTTTTTCTCTCTGGTTGCAAATGCCAGCCTCGTTGTGCAATTGATCATGGGAGTATTACTTCTCATATCCTGCATTTCTTGGAGCAGTATCTTCAGCAAAGCTTTTAGCGTAGGTCGTGCCCGTCGGGCAACGCGAGAATTTGAAGATGAGTTCTGGGGCCACTCAAACATCATTGAGCATTATCAACGTATCTCTAATCATGGTGGCCCCAAAGAAACTTTGGAGCGTATTTTCGATGCGGGTTTCAGGGAATTTTTAAAGCATCGCAAGGTGCCGGGTTCTGATCCTGCGGTGGTATTAGAAAGCGCTCGACGCGCAATGCGAGCCACCTATCAGCGTGATCTTGATCAACTGGAATCGAGCTTAAATTTTCTGGCTACAGCCGGTTCAGTCAGCCCCTATATTGGATTGCTCGGAACGGTCTGGGGCATTATGAATGCTTTCCGTGGGCTATCGAATGTTGGGCAAGCAACACTGGCCCATGTGGCGCCGGGGATTGCAGAAGCGCTTGTGGCGACTGCGATGGGACTCTTTGCAGCGATTCCTGCTGTGATTGCCTATAACCGATTTACGGACGATGTAGATCGTTTGTCAAATCAGTTTGAAACTTTCATCGAGGAGTTCTCTAACATTCTGCAACGTCAGATTCTGATTCCACCAGGGCATTGATCTTGGCACGCCGCCCTCGTCGCTTGGTTGCGCAAATGAATGTCGTGCCTTACATCGACGTAATGCTGGTGCTCTTGGTCATTTTTATGATCACGGCTCCACTGATCAATCCCGGAAGTATTGATTTGCCTCAGATTGGTAAGACATTATCGCAGCCTGAGCAGCCGTTAGAAATTGACGTACATAAAGACGGTTCATTGACGGTGATCGATCGCGCAGAAGGGGCTGCAGAAGCAAAGCTCAGCCGCGATGATTTAGTGGCTTGGGTAAAAGATAAACAGCTCAAGAGCCCCGATCAGCCCGTGGTCATTGCTGGGGATCGCAATGCCAAATATGACTTGATTCTTCAGGTAATGGATACCTTGCAGCAGGCTGCAGTGAAGCGCATTGGTTTGCTTGCGAAATCCAGGGACGGTTGAGTCAGATGCGTCGATCATTCGCCGCGAGCTACCCTTCACATTCTTTACCGACGGGTGTTTTGTCGGTGCTCGTGCATGCACTTTTTTTAGCACTGCTATTTTTTGGGTTGGACTGGCAAAATCACCCACCAGAGCCGGTTCAGGCTGAACTATGGTCGGGCATGCCCCCGCCCGCTAAAGTGGTCAAAGCTGAGCCTGTAGTGCCTGTAGTGCCCGTTGAGCCAGCAGACGAGACACCTGCAAGCGCTCCTGAACCAGAGCATGTGAAAAAACCTGCGCCAGCCATTCCTGCGCCCACTCGCGCTTCCTCATCCGTGACAAAACCAGATATTGCCACTGAGCGTGAAAAAAAAACGAAAGACTTAGTCGCGAAAAAAATAGAAGATGAACTGCGCGAGATTGAGCTGAAAAAAGCACAGCAGGATGCGAAGTTGCGCGAGATCGATCGCGAACAAAAAGAAAAGCAAAAAAGTGAAGCGGCGCTAAAAGAGCAAGCGCTCAAAGCGCAGGCTCAAAAAGAGCAAGCCGACGAAAAACGCTTGGCTCAATTGCAGCGTGACGCCGATGCTCGGGCAGCACAGACACAATCAGATGCCAATATCAATGTGCTTAAAAGCTTTAGTGAACGCATCAAAGCAAAAATTAAATCGAATACGATTGTTTCGCCTTCTGTGACGAGTGGAGCCTCTGCCACAGTAAAATTTGTCGTATTGCCAGATGGATCCGTTCTGGAAGGAAGTATTCGGGTGGTTCAAAGCAGTGGCCAAAATGCTTATGATGAAAGTATAAAAAGAGCGATAATCGCTTCGCAACCGCTACCTTTGCCCGATGATCTAGTGCTACGCAGAGAATTGCGAGACTTGTCCATTACGTTTACTAATATTTAAATTTCTCATTCTTCAAGCCGCGAATTCTTGCTCATCATGATATTCAATACTCCCCAGCGCCTTTCTCTTTTTGGCGCAATCCCAGTGATTGTTTTTGCCTTCTGGATGGCTTATTCCTCGTTCGTCCGCGCTGAGTTATCACTAGAAATTACGACTGAAGGCCTAAAGCAGATTCCGCTTGCCATGTTGCCATTTGCCAATGAGCGTGATCTCACAACCGCGGTGTCTCCCATTGTGATTGCTGATTTGCAGCGTACTGGATTATTTCGTCAAGCAGATGTGAGTGGGGTTAATCCGATTCCTACTGAGACCTCGCAATTAAAATTGGCAGAATGGCGGGCTAAACAAGCAACGGCGGTCTTGATGGGGTCTGCCACCATCGAACACGATGGTAAAATTAAGATTCGTTATGTGTTGGTGGATGTCGCCACGGAACAAGAAAAATTAATCGAAGTCATTTCTGTTGCCCCCTCTCAATTACGGGGCGCTGCGCATCGGATTGCGGATGCGGTGTATGAGAAGCTGACGGGTGAGAAGGGTGTATTCTCAACCAAGATTTCTTATATCGTTAAAGATGGGCCTAGCTATCAACTGCGGGTTGCGGATGCAGACGCGTATAACGAACGCACTATTCTCTCTTCCAAAGAACCCATCATTTCGCCTAAATGGTCGCCTGATGGATCACGGATGGCTTATGTTACGTTCGAACTAAAACGCCCTTTGGTGGTGGTGCAGAATCTCTCTACCGGCGCACGTAAAGTCGTGGCCAACTTTAGGGGTAATAACAGTGCCCCGGCCTGGTCTCCAGATGGGAAACGTTTGGCTGTGACCCTTTCGCGAGATGGCATTGCCCAAATTTATACTATTGATGCGGAAGGTCTTGAGCAGCCACGTCGCTTAATGACCACCAGAGCCATCGATACCGAGGCGGTTTTCACCCCAGATGGTAAAAGTATTTTGTTCACCTCAGATCGAGGAGGCTCTCCGCAAATCTATAAAATTCCGGTGGAGGGCGGCACTGCGCAAAGATTGACCTTTACCGGGAACTATAATGTTTCGCCCAGACTGAGTCCTGATGGAAAAAAATTGGTATTTATTCAGCAAAATGGATCTGCTTTTAGGGTGATGTTGCAAGATTTGGATACAAATCAATTGCAGAATATGTCGGATAATGCACTGGATGAATCACCTAGCTTTTCACCTAATGGGCGTATGATCCTTTACGCTAGTCGGGCTAATGGCAAAGGTGTTCTTGCTTTGGTTTCAGCTGATGGTAGGGTTCGTCAAAAATTTAGTACGCAAGCTGGTGATGTTTATGAGCCAGCTTGGGGGCCATTGCAGTAAAATCTGGCGATGTTGAAAATAAAATAGATGTGATTAATTCCGTTCTTAGACAATAGGAGAAATGCAATGAACAAGATTCTTTTGGGTGTCCTCGTTGTTTCAGTTTTGGCTGCTTGTAGCAGTGCCCCAAAGAAAGACGCAGCTGCGCCCATCACTGAAACCAAAGTTGCTGAGGCCCCTACGGCTGCAAGTCCTACTAAAATGCCAGAGGCTCAACCCTTGGTTGCTCCGATGGAAGAAGCGTCTCCTTATCCCACTAAAGGTCAGGGCGGTGCTTTGGGTGAGCGTTCGATTTATTACGCATTTGATTCCTATGTCGTCAACGACGCAGGTAAGCCTGTCGCTGCAGCCCACGCTGGTTTCTTGGGCGGCCACGCTAAAGCAAAAATCACATTGCAGGGTAATTGCGATGAGCGCGGAAGCCGCGAATACAATTTGGCCTTAGGTTCACGTCGTGCTGAGGCAGTCAAATCAGTGATGACAGTATCTGGTGCGTCGGCTGAGCAGATTGAAGTCGTGAGCTTCGGTAAAGAGAAGCCCATGATGGCCGGTCATGATGAGTCATCTTGGTCTCAAAATCGTCGCGTTGATATTGTGTACCAAGGCGAATGATCTCTTTTCGTTCTGTCCTGATCGCGGTAGTGCTCGCAGGAGCACTCCCTAGTCAAGCTGGGTTGTTTTCAGATGACGAGGCACGCAAATCACTCTACGATTTGCGTGCAGAGTTTCTGCAGTATAAAGCTGCTGATGAAGCACGCCTGACGCGGCTTGAAACCAATATTGATACCTTACAGCAGGCCAATAATCGTATTCAGCAGTCACTGGATCGCTTGGATCAGGCAATTCGCAACCTCAATTTGCCTGCACTCCAAACCCAACTGGAATCGGTCAGTAGCGATGTGGCCAAGCTCAATGGCTCGGTAGAAGTTCAGACCAATGTCATCGAGCAGGATCAAAAACGCAATAAAGAATTTTATTTAGATCTAGACAGCAGATTACGTGCCTTAGAGAAAACGGGTGGCGCTGGTGCTGTTTTTCCGGCACCCAATAAATCAGGTCAAGCTTCCGATGCCCTCAAGTCGCCCCCTGGGAAAAAAGATGAGGGTGTTGTTACTGCCGCAGAAGGCGATGCATCCGCTTCTGTCTCTTCATCAGAGATTCCGCCCAAGACATCGAATGCAGCGGCATCCAGTGGCCCACAAGCTGTGTCATCGGCGGCTGAGCAAAAAAGTTATGACCAAGCATACCAAGCCTTCAAAGCTTCGAATTTTGTGATGGCGGTGAAAGAGTTTCAGTCTTTTAATAAAACCTATCCCCGTAGTGTCCTTTCTGCCAATGCTGGGTTTTGGTTAGGGGTATCGCAATATCGTTTAAAAGCCTATTCGGCTGCAGAAACAGCTTTGAAAGCCGTGGCGAGTCAGTATCCGGATTCGCCCAAGGCCCCTGATGCCTTGCTGAATTTGGCCAGTGTGCAGCTTGATGCAGGTAATGCGAATGCAGCGCACGATTCACTTGAAGAGTTAATTGCGCACTATCCTGCCAGCGATGCGGCTGCTAAAGCTAAGGCGCGGTTAGGAAGGAAGTAGAGTGTGGGGGGGAAAGGGATCTCATTGCTGAGCGTGTCATCGTTGATCGCATGGCCGCAATGAACGACAAAATGAAAACCTGAGCTTGACCCAAACCCGTCATAAATCATAGAATAGAGGGCTTAGCTGTTGTGGGTCGGTAGCTCAGTCGGTAGAGCAGCGGACTTTTAATCCGTTGGTCGTGGGTTCGAATCCCGCCCGACCCACCAAATTGCAAAAGGCCCCAACGGGGCCTTTTTCAATTTTAATCGGCTCTACCCCATTAATGGGTATAGTCTGCCAATGTATGGCTCTCGCGGCTGAATCGGGTGTTCAACTTAGAGGTCACTGGGCATCCGTGTCATTGGGTCGGCAATGAGGCCTAGGTCTTGCCTCTTAATAATTCTAGATTCTTTCTGATCTTTTCGGCTTTTGCCAATTCCACTTCCTGCATGGTCTTTGGGCCGCGGCGGTCAATCGCACCGGAAGGCCGACGATTTGCGCCGCTAAGGCCTCTATTCGGCCCAGAGTACCGACTATCCTCTGCTGTGCCAAACGCTTCCCAGGCTGGATTCAGGAGTGACTTGAGCTTTAGGTGTTCTGCCTCTGCGAAAGCTTTATATTCTTCAGCCCGTTGAGCTGATCTATCTCTTGCATACCTTGAGTGCGCGGGAGGGGGGAGCTTTTCCATTCTTTCTGCAGAACGCCGAATAAACAACGAAAACTTAAATATAAAAAAAGCAGCGCCGCCAACGAAGATCAATCCCAAAACAGAAATCACGGCCATTTTGGAATAACTAGAAATAATGAACCAGATGGAATGTTCTTTGAACGATGTAATCAGTTCATCGCCCATTAAGGTGATAAAAATGACGATGGCAATGGGGAAACCGAACAGAACGAAGGTTCCGATCAATGACGCAATATCGTGAAGTAGCTTTCTCATGGCAGCCCTTCTCAATGTGGGTGTCTTGCATTTAAAAAACAAAGCCTTGCTTATCCACTTTACAACCAATCAGGAGCTAGCAAAGCCTTGTTTTAACTACACATCGAAATGAGCGTATCCGCGAATCTAAACAATTACTTAGAGCGGATTCAAGGGTATGAGAAACGATGGAAATGACGTATCAAAAAAGGTTATTTCTTCACTGAAGATGCATCTTGCCCAAACAATACTTTCTTAGCCTCTTCATCTACCGTAGGTAGGGTGTTAATCGATTGTGCGAGCGCATAAGCTCTTTGCGTAGCGGGTCTTGCTTCGATGCGTTTGAACCATAATTGCAAAGAAGGAAAGTCATCTAGGTTTTGTCGCTGGCGTTCGTGAGGCACGATCCAGGGATAGCAGGCCATATCTGCAATAGAATAGGCTGCGCCACAGATGAAATCGCGCCCATCAGATAAGTGCTTATTAAGCACACCATAAAGCCTTGAGGTTTCTTTGACGTAACGCTCAATCGCATACGGAATGGGCTCGGGGGCATAACCTACAAAGTGATGATTCTGACCTGCCATGGGCCCTAATCCACCCATCTGCCAGAACAGCCACTGCAAGCATTCGTTACGACCTCGCAGGTCCGGTGGGATCAATAACCCTGTTTTGTCTGCGAGGTAAAGCAGGATGGCCCCAGATTCAAAGATTGAAATGGCTTTCCCGCCGTCAGCGGGTGCGGAGTCCACGATAGCGGGAATGCGATTATTGGGGGCGATTTTCAAAAAATCAGGAGCGAATTGCTCTCCGCGGCCTATATGAATGGTTTTGATGGTGTAGGGAAGGCCCGCTTCTTCTAAAAACAGGGTGATTTTGTGACCATTTGGCGTGGTCCAGTAATACAGATCAATCATGTCGACGGCATCCCTACTCAGGTCATTACGTATTTATAGAGAAGACATCATAGACAAGTTCTCAATCTGATGGGTAGGACATGACCCATGAAAGAAAAGATGAATTTCGATTCAATCAATTGAAACTCGAAGAAAAACCGATTGATTCAATGTGAAGTTATGTTCTGTACAGTACAGACCCACCGCTGGTCTCCATTTATTATTCAAACATGCGCGGTGGTGTTGCGGCACAAACCTGAATCGATAAAGTGCCACCACCGTTTGATTGATCACTGTCATCCATACAACGTGAAGTGATGAAGAACCCTTTTAATCATAAAAGCTTTTTTTCATAAAAGAATGTAAGGATTGATTTTGTAAGTAATAAAAAAAAGAGGTGAATCATGAACCATAGAACGAATAGTCTTCTTAGAAACAAAGCCTCATTAATTCCGCTATTTGATGGGATAGGGGATGGGATACTTGAGAAAGTATTTGGCTTTAGTAAAATCGTGAAATTTAATGAAGATGATATTGTTTTAAAAGAGGGTAAACGTGTTGATGACGTTTATGTGATTTTAAGTGGAACATGCGTTTGTGACTATCTTTGTGCGGAAGGTAAAATACTAAGAAAAGAATTAAGGCCAACTGATATGTTCGGCGCAGAAGGATTATTTCTACCCGGCATGCTGACCAATAAGATAAGAGCAATTACAGAATTGGTATTGCTGAAAATAGAAATCGCCGAATTGCGATCAGACCAAGATATTATTAACTGTCTCACCCCAAATATGACACGAAGATTTATTGGTAATTTGCGGGATTCAGACAATCATATTAGCAAGCTTTCGGAGCTGATCCCTGAACCAGAAGTGTCAGAGGAAGTGACCCCATCTATCATTATTGATAAAAATTCAAAACTCACTCGTTTGATGCTCTCTACGGGAAAAATTGTTGTTGTTTCTAAAATAGATGAAAGGCGACTGAGAAGACAAGAGGTCACGGTGAATCAACTGAATGATGAGCATCTTTCTAAGATGATACAAGATTCCACCTATTCTATTGTTGAGGTTTAATTATTATTGTATTAGGTTTAATTCTTAAAAATAATTAATTGGCTATGTTGGGTTGCGTACATTAATAAAGAAATGTATCAATTATATTGAACTCAAGGTGAGTGGATGATGATGCTCTGCTAGCAAAGTTCTCAAACACTCTATTTTGACTTTCTGCCTAGAATGCAAAATGATTCACTCACCGAATTTGATGTCTTTAACATTTATAAATGAATATAATGAATTGCACTTCTTTGAATTGCACTTCTTTGAATTGCGCACTGATTTATTTAATACTGATTGGTTAATCTCAATATTTGGAGCAGGCCCATGTCAATTAAACATTTAAATGGAAATGGTGGAAGAGATTTCACAGAGGTTAAGACGAATGCCATGGACTCTGCTAAGGCCTTAGTTCAGTTGGCTTTTGATAACACGCAAAGCATTACTGCGATCAACTTTGAAATGATTGAAGCAGCGATCGCGTATGCTCAAAATAAGGCGATCAAAATGATGGTCAAAAATGAAAATCAGTCGGTCGTTGAGTATTTTCAGGATGAGTCCCCAACGGCTGTGATGTCTCAAGTCGTAGCCTTCCAGGCCAAACTTGCTGAGGTTCTTAGAAAAAACAATGAGGTGTTCATGCTGATGGCGAATGACGCCATCGAGAAGACACAATCTGAGTTTAAAAAGTTGGCAAGCGAAGCGGTGGCAAAAGCCCCTTCTGGTTCAGAGGCATTTGCGGCCGCCTTTTCTGCGGCTTTTGACGCCGGATTGCAAAAGCTTCACGAAGAACGGATCGCCAAGCAACATGCTTACGCTAACTTGCAGCGCATCGTGGATATCACCTTCACCGCAACCGAAGCGCAATTGGCAGCAAAACAAAAACAACCGATCCATGCTAGTAATGGTGCTTCTGGCAATCATTCTATGCATGCTTGAGTTGTGCCTATGGGTCAGCGCCTAGCCCCCTTCAAAGGGGGCTTTTGTTGGTGTGCAATGTTGTCTGCATCCTTACTCCTGTTCTGAATAGATAAGCCCATTCCATGTCATGTGGTTTGGGCTTTTTATTTTTGTCTGACACTAAAGTTTTTCAATTTTTTGCCGAAAACGTAGTTAACGCTGCTTTGCAGTTTGTAAATTACGGATACCTAAAGCATGTTGAACGTTTACTCTGCCCTGAATAATTCTGCTTCGGTTGGTCTGCTACAGGCTCAACAACAGCAATTGCTTTCTGCGCAACAAACAGCGGTACAGCCCAACTCTAAAACGGCAGCATCCGTTGAAACGATTCAACAGCAAGCCATTCGTCAAACCCAGCTCCAGACGGAACAACAAGTCAATAATCAAGTGACCTCGGTCGGCGCAATTAATGAGTATGGACAAGTGACAGGGGCTTTCATCAACGAGTCGGTATAAATCTTCGCAAGCCATTCATTTTGCGGTCGCGTCATCAACGCGTTATAATGTTTGGCTTCGGTGGTGGCCGTAGCTCAGTTGGTAGAGTCCCGGATTGTGATTCCGGCTGTCGTGGGTTCGAGTCCCATCGGTCACCCCATCTTCCCGTCCTAATTTATCCTTCCTATTAAAGGCTCTACCCCATTAACGGGGGATAGGCATTCACTCAACACGATTAATCACTCCATTCCACCCGCAGTGCGCTAGCACTCGCAGACTGTAATTCTCGAAGTTTCTAAACCCAAACGCACGACGAGACATCATTTCCA
>CAIVHB010000039.1 GCA_903905585.1 uncultured Ferrovum sp.
CATGCAAGCGTCCAAAAAATGGACCATGCCAATTCAAAATTGGAGGGCTGCGATGAATCGATTTGAAATAGAATTTGGTGATCGCTTGACTGCTCACCAGTAACCAGTCGTTAACTTACACAGATTTTTTTACAGCCTCGGATTTTCTGGCGGGTATGTTGGTGTCGACATATTTTTCGTCATCAGTGGATATTTGATTACTGGCCTGATATATGGCGACATTCAGTCGAAACAGTTTTCCATACAAGGTTTCTACATTCGACGCATCCGTAGGCTAGCACCTGCGCTCTTGACCACGCTAGTTGCTGCCTCATTATTTGCCTTCTTTGTGCTCAGACCCGAGGAAATGCTGCAATTCGGCTCATCACTGGCATTTCAATCGGTTTCACTGCAAAATTTCTTCTTCTTGTCTGAGGGTGAATATTTTCTGGGGTCAGACTTGAAGCCATTGTTGCATACATGGAGTTTGGCAGTCGAAGAGCAGTTCTATTTTTTCTGGCCCTTGCTCTTACTATTTATCAGGCGGTACAAGTTCAAATTTCAAATACTGCTTATTACAGCGATTATGTTTTGCTCGTTCGCAGTCAATCTTGCTTTCATGGGGTTGAGTCCGAAAGCATCATTTTTTCTCTTGCCCGCACGTGCTTGGGAACTTGGCTTCGGTGGACTTATTGCCATGCTTGAAACCAGTGCTATTTTCCGCAAAGTGCGCACACATAGGTTACGAACAGTTTTAGGCTGTGTTGGGCTTGCAATCGTGACCTCCACATTTTTTATTTTTACTCCTGCAACACCATTCCCTGGGAGGGCCTCTCTTCTGCCAGTATTCGGAACAGTACTTTTACTCATATCAGGTATGGGTTCTCCAACGATAGTCGGGAGAGTTCTGTCTTTTCGACCCCTAATTCTGATTGGACTGATTTCATACCCTATGTACTTATGGCATTGGCCAATTATTGTAGCGATGCGCCATTTAGGCGTAGACTTGACTCCTTGGGTCGCTCTCGCCGTCTTCATAGCAACAATTGCACTGTCAACTGCCACTTTCAGATATATTGAATCACCGATACGCAAAAGAAGATGGCTTCCCACAACAAAGTGGCTGCTTACATTCGCTGCTGTAGGTTTTGGCATTCTGACCACATTTGGTGTTCACACGTGGCTGACTGATGGTGCATCTTATCGTTACGCTCCAGTTGCACGTAGTTTGTTAACAGCACCACTAGAGGCACGAACGTCTCGATGCGGAATGATCTTCAAAGTATTACACCCACGAGACCAAGTTTGTACTATGCGTGCGGAGACAAACGCAAAACGACGAGTATTGCTTTGGGGCAACTCCCATGCCGACCATTGGTCTGGGCTCTTTGAAGATTTGGCCTCTGAAAGCGGCAGTGCTTTCTATCTGAACGCTCGAAATTGCAGGGGCACGCCTGACCATGAGTTTTGCGGGAAGCATGTGCAAGAGGCAATTTTAAATTTCATTAAATCGGAGCAAATTACCGACGTTGTGCTGGCTTCGACGGGCTACGGCTCGTATGAAGTTCCCGACGAAGTGTTTGAAAAAAATCTAAAAGAACTTGTGAAGCTACTTGCAGATAGCGGAGTTAAGACATGGTTAGTCATTGACGTTCCAACTGGAAACGAATTGAATCCCGTCGCTGCTTTTAATGCAAATCCTAAATCTCCCGTATTGGGCTCGATTACTTTGGGTCAATACCTGAAAACCAAGACCCGTGAACAGAACCTGTTCAACTCCCTGTCGCAAACATTCAGTAATGTTAATGTTGTCGACCCATCTCTCAATCTTTGTGATTCAGAAAATTGTTTCGGAGGAAAAAAGGAAGCTGTTTGGTACAGGGATGGTGGGCACCTCACCGATGCAGGAGCCCAAGTAGCAAGGGAATTATTTCAGCCAATATTTAATGGCAAACAGTAAATAACTTAACTGAAAGGGTTTAAATATATCTGTGTAAATCCGACCTGCAAAATTCAAAAATCAACACGTGTTCCCCGCGCGCTTACTATTCCCTCCCATGCCCGGGTGGTGAAATTGGTAGACGCAAGAGACTCAAGACCGCTATGGCGCTGAATTCTGGCTCTGGGAGCGAACGGGATTTTCTGAATGCCTCACCGCCACAACCATACCCAAGGATAAAACTGGTACGGCAACCACAAATGAGCGTGGGTTGCAAAGAACAGCCAAACAAAGTGCACCACTGCGCTGTAGGCTACCACCGTATAAACCCAAAATGCGTTTGCGCTACCGGGACGGCCCATCGCATCTGGTACGCGCGACCACACAAACAACTGCAGTGGTATCCAGTACAAAGCCACGCGGTCAACTGCCGTTGACGACGGAGATACGTATAAAAGCACTACAAACGCAAGCGCTCCCCATGCCATCCAAGTCCAAAACATAAGGTGCGCAGGTGGTAAAGCAAACCTCTTGCGCAACAGCAAGATCAATGTAGCCGGTACTTCCTACCATGCACTCCTTCATCCCCTCCGCCATTCGCCGCTACCGCAACCAGCGTCGCCTGACCCTGGAAAACGTCTCTGGCATTGCGAGCATGTCGGTGCAGCATCTGTCAGAGATTGAGAGCAGCAAACGCGACCCGCGTTTGTCGTCCATTGAGCGCATTGCCGATGCGATGGAACTTGCCGTGATGCTGGTGCCAGAACACATGGCACCTGACATTCGCCGGTATATCGCATCCCAAGGCCGGGTGTTCACACCCACGCAGTCAACCAAGGAAACAATCAATGACAACCCAGCTTAATTTTTCGGTAGATGAGCAACTTGATGCCGAGACCGACAAGACAGTTCAATACGGCACGTTCTTCCGAGATTGGGCCGAAGAAGAGGAGCTTGACGAGCTGATCGACAGCCTGGAGGCGGGCCGCATCAGCCACACACAGGCCCTGCTGCGCGCCCGCAAGCTGTTGGTCAAG
>CAIVHB010000040.1 GCA_903905585.1 uncultured Ferrovum sp.
ACCAAAACTTGGTCCAGATCAATCTGGCTACCCACTTCGGCGTCACCGAGCAATTCAATCTTAAGTTTCTCGCCGGAAGAAACACGATATTGCTTCCCGCCGGTTTTAATCACTGCGTACATGGCTGACCTCACCGCTCTGCTTGAATAAGAGCGTTAATGTTTCGAGTAATCCGCAACTTTAGCCTAAAAAGACTAAGAAAGCAATGGTTCAACTCTCGTCTGCTTGGCAATGAGCCCGACTAAAGGTTGTGCTATGGTCCAGGGCGATAAAAGTATAAAATCAAGCGATGCGTCTTCCTGACATACAACAACTGGCAGCCCCCGATATGGCGGGCATCGATACCGTAATCCGCACCCAACTCCATTCTGAGATTGTGCTGATCAACCAGGTTTCCGAATACATTATAGGAGGAGGAGGCAAAAGACTGAGGCCTCTCCTTCATGCTCTGACCGCCCGTGCTGCGGGCTACCAAGGCCACCAACATCATATTTTAGCGGCAGTGGTTGAATTCATTCACACCGCAACTCTTCTGCATGACGATGTGGTTGATGCCTCTAACATGCGACGCGGGCGTGAGACAGCCAACCAAATGTTTGGTAATTCTGCTGCCGTGCTTGTGGGTGATTTTGTTTATTCACGCGCCTTCCAAATGATGGTGGGGCTGAACTCCATGCGCATCATGGAAGTGCTGGCCGATGCGACCAACATTATTGCCGAAGGTGAAGTACTTCAACTCATGAATTGTCGCGACCCCGAAGTCGACGAAGCCCGCTACCTGCAAGTCATTCGCTATAAAACGGCCCATTTATTTGAAGCAGCTACCCGTTTGGGCGCTATTTTGGCCCAAGTCCCGCTTGATCAAGAAAACGCCTTAGCCCGATACGGCGCGCACTTGGGTACAGCCTTTCAGGTGATCGATGATGTGTTGGATTACTCGGGACACACTGCCGAAACAGGCAAAAACCTGGGAGATGACCTCGCTGAAGGGAAAGTCACGCTTCCTTTAATTCATGTCATGCGCACTGGATCCGAGCAGCAAGCCGCGATGATCCGTTCCATCATCACCGATCCTGATGGATCACATACCGACCTCGCGGCCGTCATTGATGCGATTGAATCCACTGGGGCGCTTGCCTACTCCCGCGAATGCGCCCAGCGCGAGGTGGATACCGCTTTATCGTGCCTCGCGTGCTTACCCGCCAGCCCCTACCGCGAAGCCTTGGCAGGGTTGGCTGATATTGCTATTTCGCGTTCCAGCTAAAAGAAACCATCCCGCTTTTAGAATCTAGGCGTTCAGTGCGCCTTTAACGAGAGGACTGTATGAAATGCCGAACCGCTGGGTAAATCTGTCCATCCCAGCGTGAACCATTGAATACACCGTAATGCCCTACACCTGCTTGCATATGGTGTGATTTCATATAGCCAGGAAGTGCTGAGCACAAATCCTGGGCAGCCAGGGTTTGGCCTAGTCCACAAATATCATCTCGCTCGCCTTCTACGGTGAGCAAAAATGTTTTGCGAATGGCGCGGGGATTCACTAAGCGCCCTTTGTAGGTCAGCACCCCTGTTGCCAATTCGCAGTTCTGAAAAATCTTCTCGACTGTTTCTAAATAAAAGGGCGCCGAGAGATCCATGATGGCGAAATACTCGGCATAGAAATTGTAAATGGCATCCGCCTTTTCTTCCTCACCGGCAACGCGATATTCATAGAGTTTCTGAAAAGATTCCATGTGCCGTTCGGCGTTCATACTCATAAATGCCGTCAGTTGAATGAACCCGGGATAAACCGAACGCCCCGCCCCAGGAAATTGGGCCGGAACGATTCCAATCAATTTTTCCTTGAACCATTCAATAGGCTTTTGATTGGCCAGTTCATTTACTTTGGTGGGGTTGATTCGGACATCAATAGGACCTGCCATCAACGTCAATGAGCGGGGCGCCAAGGGACTTTTATCTTCAGAGAGCACCGCTGTTGCAATCAGACAGGCCACTGTGGGTTGACAGACCCCAATCAAGTGCACCCCTTCCCCTATGGCTTCGATCGATAACAGAACGTGCTCAACATAAGCATCAAAATCAAATACCCCGCTTTCAGGAGAGATATCACGAATGTTTTGCCAGTCTGTGATGTACACATCATGGTCCCGCAAGAGCGTCTTGACCGTACCGGATAACAAAGTGGCAAAGTGACCCGACATGGGGGCCACCAACAATACTTTAGGATGATCAATGACGTTTTTCTGATCCGCGTCATATTCTTTCTTGAAGTGCAATAACTGACAAAAGGGGGTAGAGAACACCACCTCTTCAGTCATCCTTGTCGTCAGCCCAAAGGAATCCGTGACAGTCTCAATCCCAAAATCGGGACGAACATGGGTAAAGCCTAATAGCGCAAGCTGCTCATAATAAGCCGCTAAGCGCTGAACCGGGTTCACGTTCAAATTCCCCAACCAGCGCTTGGTGACTTTTTCGGCAGAGCCCGCCAAAAACCTCACCGGGTCAATGAGGTTTTCGTAGGTTTGATAGGATTGATACATCATCTGCAAACCTTGCATGACGTCTATTTCCAGGGAGTAGGTGGGGGAATCTCTTTTACCGGCCCCAATGCGGGAACGGTTCCAAAATCAGCTGGCCCCACAATTTCGAGATACTCCATATCAGGGGAATAATCGAACAAGTAATGCACAATTCCGGGCCGCTGATGAACACAATCTCCCTCTGAAACCAGGGTCACTTTGTCCTCATACATAAATCGCGCCCAACCCTTCATCATGATCACGATTTGAAATTCAGCAACGTGATAATGCCACCCTGTTCCCCCATCCGGCGGGTTCTGCGCTTTAACCAAATGCGCAATGACTTTACCTTGCGTGGCTTTTGCTACCCCCAAATCGCGATACAGAAAAAAGTCTCTGAGCCCCCCCGGGAGGTACTGTGTGTCTTCAGGTTTTACATGCGAAAAAAAAGTGTCCATGCTTAAAACTCCACGTCAAGTTCTTCAATGTCGTCGGGCTCTCCAAGGGCAGCTTCTAGCCATTCCTGCATTTCGGGAATCGCCATTATGGTTGTGCAATAGTGTTGGCAAGGCTCGTCCAGCGCCACGCTGTAGGTTAGGAAGCGCGTGACCACAGGCGCAAACATGGCATCCGCCAATGTTGGAGCCTGACCAAACAAGTAGGGACCTCCGTAGGTTTGAAGGCAATCACGCCAAATGAGCGTAATGCGATCAATGTCCATTTGGGCTTTAGACCAAATTTTGAAGGAATCAAAATGCGCCTTCAGATTCATCGGCAATGAAGCACGTAAGGAAGCAAAACCTGAATGCATTTCCCCACAGATCGAGCGGCAATGAGCGCGCTGCTTGGGATCAGCCGGTAACAATTTGGCTTGAGGGGCTACCTCGTTGAGATACTCGCCAATGGCGAGGGTATCCCAAACAGTGCACCCCTCATGTTCCAGGCGCGGGACCAGGATGGACGAGGAGAGCAGTAATAATTCCGCCCGGTTATCGACATTTGAAGCTTCGACTTGAAGTTCTTCGAAGGGAATTCCTGAAAACTTCAACATCAACCAACCACGCAAAGACCAAGATGAATAGTTTTTGCTGCTGATCGTAAGGGTTGTACGCTTCACCATCTCAGCCCTCCCTGTGATGTCACAAGAACCGGTGTGAACCGATTCGAGTGCTCCACAAAGAAGCGGAGATAGGTGCGCCGCACCATTTTGGTTGAAGAGGCGGTGTGGATACCGAATCGATATCCTAGGGTGAAGAAGGATGAAAGACTGCGAATTCCCTGCTCTAAAAGGTATGACATGGCACAAAGACCTTATCGGGATTGCATAGAGATGTTTAACTCTAAGCAATCCACGTGCCATATCTTAAAGCGGTAAGGAAACTCCCATTGAGGTGACAAACAAGCTGATACAGCACAGGTAAGCCAGTGCCCATACGGTGGAACGCAGCGATGCCCGATCCGTGAGGTAGGCCCACATATAGATCCCTCTGAACACCACAAAGGCCACACAGATCCTATCCAGCCATACGGGATCCACATGCGTCCAAATGGCCAGCAAGACTCCGATTGCAAAAAAAGGAAACGCTTCAAGACTATTGGCTTGAGCGGCGTTTGCGCGGGCTCTAAAGCCCGTTTGCTGCGCAAGCCAAGCACGGGGGTTATGGTTATCGTAAGACTCAAACCCCCATTTCGCTGCAGCAGCCCCCACGAGAGGCATCACCGCCATGATGAGTAAAGATGCAATTGGAATCGTTAACATAAAACCTCGGCGAGTTGAATTACGGCTTGATGATTTTCAGCCTGGCCCGCGTGGATATTTTGAGCCAGCATATAAGCAGTCTACGACAGGCCTATACTTACGCAAGAAAAATACTGAAACTGCATCAGCGACCTCCATTATCTTAAATTTAAAACCCAGATGAATACTGCTCGCCAGCGCGCCCTAGAGGTCGTGAAAGAAGCCGATCCACTATTAAAGGCGCACCTAGCCACGACATTACAATCCACACCATTCCCAATTGGTGCGGAAGAGGTACTCGCCGAGCCCGCGTGCCTGCCGGGACGGCCAGCTAAGCCTACTCTAGTCCCACACAGTGATATCCCTAAACGCTCGCTCGCCACGCTTGAGGGACGAGCTGCCATGATTCACTCTATCGCTCATATTGAATTCAATGCCATTGATCTTGCAATGGATATCACTTGGAGGTTTTCAGGGATGCCAGACAAGTTCTATCAAGATTGGATTCGTATTGCCAGCGAAGAAGCATTGCATTTCACGCTACTGCGCGATCATCTTGTGACCTTAGGTTTTGATTATGGGGATTTCCCAGCACACAATGCGCTTTGGGAAATGACTGAAAAAACCAAAGGCGATGTATTGGCTCGGATTAGCCTTGTTCCTAGAACGCTCGAGGCGCGAGGTCTCGATGCCACCCCTGCCGTCAAAAAACGACTGATTGGTGCCGGTGATCATGCTGTTGGCAAAATACTCGACATCATTCTACGTGATGAAATTGGTCATGTTGCTGCAGGCAATTATTGGTTCCGATGGCTATGCGCTCAACGTGGCTTGGATCCCGAACAAACATATTCTGAATTGGCATTGCAATATGGAGCCCCTAAACTACAAGGGCCATTCAATATCGAAGCGCGTCGCCTGGCTGGGTTTAGCGAGACAGAACTGTCCTCCCTGCAATGATGTCATACCCTGTAATCTAGTTTAAAAGTTCTATTTTTTATTAATACAATCCGAGTTCTTTCATGAAAGTTTTATTTGTATGCATGGGCAACATTTGCCGCAGCCCCACCGCAGAAGGTGTTTTTCGTCAACATGTCATGGATTCAGGATTACAAGATCGGGTGAAAGTGGATTCAGCTGGAACGCACAATTACCACCCAGATCAAGCCCCAGATCCCAGAGCCATTCAAGTTGCAGCTAGGCGCGGCTATGATCTCACTCCTATTCGCGCGAGGCAGATTCAGGACAGCGACTTTGAAAAATTTGATCTGATTCTCGTCATGGATTGGGACAATCTTTCACTTACTCAAAGTCAATCCCCCCCTCAACATCAAAGTAAAGTGCGTCGGTTTGCAGAGTTTTCTAGTGATGCATCGATTCAGGTTGTTCCAGATCCCTTCTTTGGGGATATTGGAGGGTTTGAGCATGTTCTCGATTTGGTGGAAGACTGTAGCGCAGGATTATTAAAGTTCGTGACAGCGCATCAGCATGAATACACTTCAATCCAAAGATAATCCTCGTATACGTCAACTCGCTAAGTTAAGCGAAAGCCCACGTGAGGCCAGAAAGCAGAGCTTAGCTTTGCTCGATGGTGTACATCTTTTACAAGCACTCTTAGAAAGCGGCAAGCATCCTCTTTGGGGAGTGGTCACTGCAAGTGCAATGCAAAGAGAAGAAATCTGCCAAGCATTGAAGCTATCTGAAGCAAGGGGCACTGAATGGTTTGAAATCCCCGATAACTTAATGCTTGGTATTGCACCGACTGAACACCCCTCAGGAATATTAGCGGTGTGGCCTTTTGTGAGCAATCATGATCAAGGGCAAAACCAAAGCATGCCTAAAGATGCATGTGTACTCATGCTAGAAGAGATTCAAGACCCTGGTAACTTAGGAACGTTATTACGTTCAGCACAAGCCGCAGGCATTCAATATGTAGCCCTATCCGAGGGCTGCGCTGAACCTTGGGCGCCCAAAGTTTTGCGAGCTGCAATGGGCGCGCACTTCTACTTAAGCCTGCTTGAAAAATCAAACTTGATTAAGTTGGCACAATTTCGACAACCCACTTACGCCGCGTGCAGTGAAGCCCATCTTAGTGCTTGGGAAGGGCCTTTATCAGAGGCGCGAGGCATTGTAATCGGCAATGAAGGTTCGGGAATCAGCCCGGCACTCCGAGAGGCCTGCTACGCCACTATTGCCATTCCTATGGCAACGGGTTGTGAATCACTCAATGCAGCCATAGCAGGTTCACTATTGATGTTTGAACGCCGACGTCAATTAGCACGCATCGCATCTCAACCGTAAACATTTCGTTACCATGATTGTCCGAGCTAAACTTGACTGAACGTTATACTGAATTCGTCGCCCCCCTCACACATCAAGTTTAATGCGCCTGTATCGATTTCCTCTTCTCTACTTGGTTTTGATACTTCTAAGCCCACAAAGTTTTGCAGACTCAGATGGTAATTCCGGCTCGCAAAACGCAGGTCCATCAGCAGTGGCTCCTTCAACTAGCCCCACTCTGAGTCCTGCCACACCAGCTGTTCTGCCTCCTGTCTTGCAGCCGATCGAAGTCACCGTCACTCGAAGCGATCTTGATGAACGTCGTCAATCTACCGCGGCAAAAACTGTAGTGGGTCGGGAAGAAATTCTGAAATTTGGGGATACCTCTGTAACGGATGTATTGAAGCGTCTGCCTGGCATTACCATCGGCGGAAAACCAGGTCGCGGGGGTGAAATTAGAATGCGGGGACTAGGTAGCGGGTACACCCTGATCCTGATTAATGGGGAGCGTATTCCACAAGGTTTTTCCGTTGAGCAACTCACACCAGACCAGATTGAACGCATCGAAATTATGCGTGCCCCCACTGCTGAATTTGGTGCACGTGCCATTGCAGGCACAATCAATATAGTCTTGAGGGAGCCTCTCAAAAACAAACAATTTGATGAATTAAGATCAAGCCTTGGGGGGGAACAGGGTCGCGTTCAACCTTCTGTGTCTTGGTCCCGCAATAATCAGTTTGGGCAAAAGGGATCGTATACCGTTTCGGCATCGCTTTACCACCATGATGACGTGGATCAATCCTTAACCCAAACTCGCATCATCGATACCACCACGGGCGCGACCGATCTTTTGCAGGATGAATCCTCTCGGACACGATCATTGGGTAACGGCATTCATTTAAGCGGTCGCATCAAATTACCCTTAGAAAATGGAGACCAAATTTCACTTCAACCCTTTGCACTCCTCAGTCAGAACACAAGCATCAGCAACACACACTTGTCTGAGCCCATCTATATTTCAGGTTCTAATACCACCCCAAGTACATACTCCAATTCGACGACTGCCGCACAAAATCAATCTGCCGTAGCGCGACTGAATGGCCAATGGGAAAGACGTTTCAATGAACTAACTAAAGGTCAAATCAGTTTTGGGCTTGGCGATGCACATAACGCTTCTGTTTCAAACAGAACCGAATTAGATAGCTTAGGCTTAAGCAATAAAACACTGGACACCCATTCCAACATCAATGATGTGACCTTGAATACGAAGGGGAAGATGTCTTATACGTGGCGCGAAAATCATCAATTAGTAGGCGGTTGGGAGCTAGAGCACGCTGAACGTTCACAAGCCAACTCCACACTGCAAAACGGCTCAGTAGAACCTGGGCTGAATACGGTGGGAGGCAATCTGACCGCATCAACCGAATTAAGAGCACTCTATGCTCAGGACGAAGTGGACATCAACCCTCAATGGTCTGCCTATGCAGGCCTGAGAGTTGAGCAAATCGATACGCATAGCGATTCAAGTGGGTACGCAGGTCACAACACCAGCAGCGTCTGGACTCCTCTGCTTCATGCTGTTTGGAAACCCGATGCAAAACGCAATGATCAAATACGCATCAGCTTAACCCGCACGTATCTTTCTCCCACCCTCAACCAACTCAGTGGTCTGCCGGTGTTATCGATTAAACCTAATGCCGCAGACTCCCCTGACTCTGCGGGCAATCCCTATCTGAAGCCACAATTGGCCACCGGAATTGATATCGCCTATGAAAACTATTTGTCACAAAGCAGTCTAGTCAGTGTCAGCACCTTTACTCGTCGGATCAGCAATCTGATTCGCACTGTAACCTCTTTACAAACGGTCCCTTGGTCCTCTTCACCACGCTGGGTTTCAGCGCCGAATAACGTAGGAGGAGCCATGACAGAAGGCATCGAACTGGAGGCTAAACTTCAAATGGATGAACTCATTGAAAAAGGGCCCAAAATGAGTCTTCGCGCCACGCTGAGTTTATATCGCTCTCAAGTGGAATATGTTCAAGGGCCGAACAATCGTTTGGACCAACAACCCAAAGCAACCGGAAACCTGGGGGGGGATTACAAATTCAAGGAAATCCCCTTAACCTTGGGTGCTAATATCAATTGGACCCCTAATACTTTTATTCAAAGTACTGCAGATCAGGCTAGTTTCACCTCGGTCAAAATCGTATCTGATCTCTACGGGGTATGGAAATTTGATCCCAATTCTTCACTCAGATTGAGTGCCAGCAACTTCCTGCCCGTGCACTACAACACCAGCTCGTTCATCACTGTACCGTTGCTCAATCAACAACAATCTTCACAGGTTTTGGCCAATACCCATACTTTGCTGCAGGCTAAGTGGGAATGGAGGTTTTAGGCTGCAACATGTAATAAAGTGTATTTGCACACAATTTAAGAATCGTCTTTTGTACCCAGCCTTGAGTCACCAGAAACATAAGGAGCCAGAGAACGATTTACTCTCCTGCGACGTTCTAATTCCTCATTATCGAGCTGCTCTTTTGTCTTCCCAAAATCTTCCCAAGCAGAATGAAGCTTTGGTGGTTTGCGAAATACACCATGCACTTCATCAGTAGGCTGCTCGACTTCTTCTCCCCCCTCACCCAGCCAATTTGAAGCCCCCCGATTTTCACCAATAAAGGCGTCTTCCATTTTGTCGGCGGTTCTCTGAAGCATTCGTGAAAACTTGAACAAATAAACCGCGACAATACCCACCAACACCACAGCAAAAAATGAAATCAGACCAATCTTCGAAAAGCTTGTCAGAAATAACAAAGTGGTCTGATCTTTAAATGACCCAATAAAGTCCTGTCCGGCAAACGCAATGAATGCAATGATACCAAGGGGTGCGCCAAATATGGCAAGGGTTCCAATTAAGGACGCCAAGTTTTGCAATAGGTAGCGAAGCAAGAACTCCCCTCCTTCCAAGGATATTTAATCCTTAAATGCTA
>CAIVHB010000041.1 GCA_903905585.1 uncultured Ferrovum sp.
AAGCTTTGATTTCGGCATGCGCGCAGGGATCATGACCCGCAATGGGTGCGTTCCATCCCTCACCAATAATCGAATCGTTCATCACGACTACCGCCCCTACCGGTACCTCGCCCAGCGCCGCTGCCCTCTCTGCCAGGCTTAAGGCGTGACGCATGAAAACGATATCTTCTGCCGACCAATCTAATGCAGAGGGTTCTTGTTTGCCGATTAATCCTATACTGGCCTCAAGAGAATGATGATCCGGTTTTTCTTTAAGGGGGCCGGGGGAGCTGAGCGGCATGTTCTTCACAACTTAAATTTTAAGCAGGCGCTCAAGCGCAGCGTCAATCGTAGTTTGATTCTTGGCGAAACAAAACCGAACCACTTTATGATCGTCTCCTTCAGGATAAAAAGCGGAAACGGGGATCACTGCTACTCCATGTTCTGTGGTCATCCTACGGGCAAAATCTTGATCCTGTTCCTCCGAGATGCGCGCATAGCTCGCCAATTGGAAATACGTTCCAGCGCAAGGAAATAATTCAAACTGTGTTTCCTTCATCGCCGCACGAAACCCATCCCGTTTTGCTTGATAAAAGGCACTCAACGCATCCGCAAACTCAGGTTCATGCCTCATAAAGTCAGCCAGCGCCAATTGCGATGGATGGTGAATACAGAAGGTGATGAACTGATGTGATTTACGGAATTCTTTCATGAGTTCTGCGGGCGCCACGCAATAAGCAATCTTCCAACCTGTCACGTGATACGTTTTACCAAAGCTCGATACCACAAAAGCCCGCTCGGCCAAGTCAGGATAGCGCGCCAAACTCAGATGCGGCGCCCCATCAAAACTCATGTGTTCATACACCTCATCGGCAAGCAAGAGGATGTTGCTGTCTTTCACTAGAGCACTGAGTTGCTGCATATCCTCAACAGACCAGACTGTTCCCGTGGGGTTGTGCGGCGTATTCAAAATGATCATGCGGGTCCGCGATGTAAGCAAACTGCGAACTTCCTCCCAGTTAGGCTTGTAGCTGGGGAATTGCAAGTTGCTGGTCACCACCTTCCCGCCATTGAGTTCAATCGCAGGCATATAAGAGTCATAGACGGGGGCAAACACGATGACCTCATCACCGGGCCGCACACAAGCGGTAATGGCCGTGGTGAGCGCCTGCGTGGCTCCTGCAGTCACCGTCACCTCAGTATCAGGGTGATAGTGGCGGCCATACAGTCGATCCACCTTTTCAGCGATCGCTTCGCGTAAAACAGGCGCACCCGCCATCGGAGCATATTGCTGATTGCTGTGCGAGATGTGATGCACCATGCGCTCGATCAGGCCAGCCGGTGGGGCAAAATCGGGGAAACCCTGCGATAAGTTAATGGCCTGATGTTCATTGGCCAACTGCGACATCACCGTAAAAATAGTGGTGCCAATATGCGGCAAACGTGATTGGAGTTCTGGCGTCATACTTTTAGTTCTATCTGATAAAAGTTTTCAGCGTGAGGGTGTCCGGTATAAGGCTCTGTGCCCACTCTGAGTAATTGCGTGGTCTGCATGCCTGCTTGTTGAGCGGCATCTAATTCAGCTCCCACATCGGATAAAAAAAGAATATTTTTAGGTTCTTTTCCAATTTCTTGGGCGATGGCATGGTAAGAAGCCGCTTCTTTTTTAGGGCCTGTGCGCGTATCAAAATATCCAGAGAACAGCCCTGTTAAATCACCTACCTCGGTATGACCAAAAAGCAATTTTTGTGCATAAACCGAGCCTGATGAAAACACATAGAGGCCTAATCCTGCTTCGTGCCAGCGCTGTAAAACAATCGGCACATCAGGATACACATGACCAAAGAAATCTCGTGCACCGTAGCCGTGTTCCCAAATCATGCCTTGCAAAGCTTTAAGGGGGGCCAGCTTTTTATCTTGTGTAATCCAATACAGTAATACAGCGATGGCGGCTTCATCATCGAGCAAGACTTGTTGTATTTCGCTGACCTCTTTGAGTAGCGCTTTTATTTCAGGCTCGTCTTGATGCCTCCTCACAAACTCCGGCAGATGCTGAGCCCCATACGGAAACAACACCTCTTGCACAAAAGATAAAGAGGTTGTGGTCCCTTCAATATCCGTAAGAATCGCACTCACCCTAGGCGTGGTCATGCGCTTAAGCGTGCACAGTAGCGGATGCGGGAGCGAAAGTCTCTAAAGGTTGATAGTGCTCAGCGATCTTATCGCCAGTGAAGTTGGCGACCCAACCTTCGGGTGTAGTGAACAAACGAATGCATTTCAAATTGGGTTCTGCGCCCAGATCAAACCAATGCTTCATACCGGCAGGCACGCTGATCAAATCACCTTGCTCGCACAGCAAGGCATACACCTTGTCGTTGGGGTGCAAATAAAACAACCCGCGTCCTTCCACAAAAAAACGCACTTCAAAATCGCTATGAATATGTTCGTTCAAAAACTTAGCGCGCAACTCGGTTTTTTGTGGGTGATCGGCTTTGACGTTGATCACATCTGCCGACTGAAAACCATAATGGTTTTTGAGCTGATTCACCTGAGGCTCATAAGCCTTCAGAATCGTATCTTGATCCGCGCTCGCATCAAAGGGAAACGCTGCATCCCAGCGCTCAAACACCACCCCAATGCCTTTTAACTGCTCGGCAATCCAGCCTGCGTCTTCACTGCGGTTAATCTGTTCGGGCTGATGGTCTAAGTAGATTGCTAAAGTCGTCATGGGGCAGAAATCCTGAGTGAGCGTAATTCTTGGTCAAACAAGAATTCTAACGCTTCCACGTGACGAAGTGCGTCATCCGCCGTTTCACCCCAAGTATAAAAACCGTGACCCGCGATGAGATAGCCTTTTAAGTCTGGATATTCTTTGATGTAAGCC
>CAIVHB010000042.1 GCA_903905585.1 uncultured Ferrovum sp.
ACAAACAAGCATTACAAAAAATAGTGCCGGCAGTATCCTTCGCAATCGACGCTCGTAGAAACCCCTGTATGTGAAATTTCCCGCCTTCTTCTCTTCAAATATTATCGTCGTTATTAGATATCCACTAATGACAAAGAAAACGTCGACCCCAACAAAACCTCCGCTAAATGCTTCAAATCCGGCATGAAACAAAATTACTGGAACAACTGCAAGCGCTCTTAACCCATTGATTTCTGCTCTGTATTGCATGTACCCTATATACCTCCTAAGAGTAGTAGTTTCATTTCAGCGAATGGTGTAAAAACTGTTTAAGTGAAGACTTGAGGAAAGACCTTTGAATGCTCAAGTGATGTCAATAGGCTAGCATACATATTAAGCTATTACTTTCGCTTGGTCGTCATGCACAACTATTTCTAAGTTATTCAATTTCAACTTTTTGACACAGTTCTAAAATTTTTTTTTGTATGTATTTCGTGTCAACATTATTATTGACTTACGCTCAGTATTGTTAAGCAATATCAGCCAAGAAGCCACGATTATAGTTATCAAACCGATCATCAATGTCGATGTATAAGAATACTGACCGAATGTGCTACCCATCCAAAGAGCTGTAGAACAAACAAGCATGGTTAATGCATGCACTGCAATAACGCCACGATATTGCCAAGATAGTGGGTATACTCTTTGCGCCAAAATGGATAAAACAAATGCGCGCGCCACGTAACTTACTAGCACTCCCAAAGCTACACCGACGAGCCCCAAGTACGGCACCAAAATGTTTACGCTGACGATGGTTGTGCCCGTTGCAACCAGAAACCCAATTATATTAAGTGAGCTCCGCTTTGACAGTCCTATGCCGACCTCTGTAATCCAACTAGTTGCCTGGACAGCAATTGCCATGGCGATAGGAAGTATGACGACCATTGAACCGATATAGCGGTCGGTGGCCAAAACTTGAATTGCTTGCTGTGCCACAATTCCTAACAATAGCACCGCAATACATATTCCTAACGAGAAGGCCTTCAGCACTCGGTTGTAAGTTTCAATTGCGTCATCTTGCTTATGTATCGCCAGCGAAAAAGGTCCCCATGCAGTCTGAAATGCACCAACGAGTAATCCCATTAGCAATGCAATCCTAGAGCCAGCGGCATACAACCCCAACTCCTCGGGCCCTAAAAGCTCTCTTGTTAGGTAACGCTCTAGTATTGGAGTTACTGCACCGAGAATTCCAATTATTCCGTATGGGATTGCAAATGGAAACATCTCGCGGAGTCTGCTAAACCCAGTGGGGTAAGTTAACCACTGCCGAATGTAATATACCCCTAGAGCGCCAAAGATAGCGCTAGCAATGAGATTAACTATCAAAACACCATGGATGCCTATATCTAAGACAAACACCCCCACAACCAGCAGCAGTCCTTGTAACACACCATATCCGAGTGACATGATGAAATATTCTTTTCGTTTAAATGTCCACTTCAACAGTCCTTGAGCAAAGCTGACTAGCAAAAGAAATGGCAATTGCAAAAAAACCGTTATGAGGAGGGTATCTACGTTATCTCCCAACCCAGCTATTTTGGAGAAGTAGTCCGCCGCCCAAATAAAGATCGGAACCGAAAAAATTAAACACCCCAGTTGAAAAAATAATGATTGAGATATTATTTGCCGGCGCTCATCTACATTCTCATATTCATAGATATACCTTGCGACTGCTGAGTCCTGCCCAAAAATATACGCCGTGGTCAATAGAGTGGATAGAACCAAAAATAGGTCAACTATTCCGTATTCCTCAACCGAAAAGTGTCGGGTTAAGATTGGAAATGTGAGAAGTGCTGTTGCTTTGCTGAATGCTGCTGCACCTCCATAGAGGATTGAGTCTTTCATTAGAAACGAAAGACGACGACCCTGTGAAAGGTGCGCAGGCGACTTCACTTCAATTCCATTCATGAACCATTTTCACTATTTTTACGCGCCAATTCATCATCAAATGAGCAAGTCCACCCAACGCTTTGCAAGACCAATTCCATTGTGGGTGTCGAACCAAGTTCGAGACTTCTCTCCAATCTCCTTTCGTTCTAGTGGATGATCGATCATGTTCAAGATGTTGAAGTCAATATCTTGTTGCGTGCGAACTGACAGTAGCGGTGGTTGAGGAATTCCAAAGAGCTCTTCAAATTCGTTATTTGAAAAAATGAACCCATTTAGAAATGGTTTACCTGCCGCGAATGCCTCCCAACCTGTCCCACCCCATATGGTCTTTTCTGTTTCATAGAATTCGCCTACCGCGAGATCACAGAGGGCCAATAATTGCATAACGAACTTTCGGCTTGCCAAAGGCACCCAGACTACGTTCTCCTCGAGGTTCAATTCCTTCACCAATTTACGCGTGGCCGTGACATCCGCACCGTACTCCATAAGTATCAACAATATTCGACAGTTAGGTCTCGCTTGCTTAATTCGACCCAAACTATGTATTAACCAGTGATTATTTTTTGAGCCACCGGACACTGAAGCTGATTCGTCGAGCCAGATTTGGCGTGCTGCTGAGAACATGCAGAAATCCGTACAAGCCAGCTTTCCGCTCATTTCTGGTGGCAAAGTTGATATGTCGATATTTGGTATAGATTCTCGGTTATACACAGCTGGAAACATTAATCTTTTTGGTTTAACGCCCATGTTCATTAACGCAACTTCGGTTAACCCAGTCTCAGAGTTCAGCACGTGTCGAGCCCCCTGAATTCCTTTAATTTGAACTTTGCGGAGGTGAGACATTATTGCGCCAAGTATTATCCTCTTTGCAAAGAAAGCTTTCTTATTCTGTCTATCGGCGACCCATTCGACGCCGGTTGAGAATGGAAAGAAAATGTCAATAGGCTGAGATAGCCTAGCAAAAACGACGGGGGCAATGCCACTGCCGATAATTTTGTCGTAGTCAGCAAATATTTGTTGCAACGTCGTATTCGAAACTGAATGTGTATGCGACTCTTTCCAGCCCAATAAGGAAAGAACCGATTTAGTAGCAGAATGAAACATCGAAAACGGAAACTCTAAAGCTGTTACGTACGTGCTTGCGATTTTCGTTTGATGAATATACGGCTCCCACGTTTGATATTGCCAGGTATCGGACGTCGGCTGAAAATGTTCAGACATACCCTTGCCATCATCGGAATACAGGAGCAGATGCGCATCAATACCCAAATCACGAAAATAACGCATAATTGCAAAGCCGTTATTATTCATGTTTCCAAGAATTCCGACTTTCATTGCATAACTTTCGTAGGTAGTTTTTCTGACGGGAAGTTAATCAAAACCCCCATACCCTTTTTCTGGAAGACCACCATACTACCAAGTGCCACGGCGGAGGCATTGGCTCGTTTGACAACGTCGATAATGTCTGCGAACTTGCCAGCACCACCGTGTGCAATTACGGGAATTGAAACTGCATCGGTCACGCGCTTGACAAGATCAAGATCGAACCCTTCCCAGGACCCTTCACGGTTTATTGACGTTAGCAAGATTTCACCTGCACCACGTTCTTCCACTTCTTTGGCCCAATCCACTGGGTCCAAGTGAGTATTTTTGTGCCCCCCTTTAATTCGCACCGTTAGCTTGCCAAACATGCCTGCTTTAACATCGATTGAGGCAACTACCGCTTGACTGCCAAACTGTCGTGCAATCACCGTAAGCAACTCAGGTGTTTCTACAGCACTAGAGTTGAGGACCACCTTTTCAAAACCTATATCGAATACGGCCTTAGCGTGCGCTAGCTCACGTATTCCTCCACCGTATCCCAAGGGCATGAAGCACTCGTTCGCTATTTCAGCCAGTATTTTTAGATTGGGGCTGCGCCGTTCACGTGTTGCGGTAATGTCGAGAAACAGCAGTTCATCAACCTCCAACTCATTGAATATGCGGACAGTATTGCATGGGTCGCCTACATAGGTAAACTTGTCAAAGCGCACGGTTTTGACAAGGCTTTCGTTGCGCAGCAGCAGTGTTGGTATGAGTCGGGTGCGAAGCATAGTCACAACTCCGCAAAGTTCTTCAAAATTTGCATGCCGAAGCGGTGGCTTTTCTCAGGATGAAACTGCACACCGTAGATGTTGTCGCGCCCGATGGCTGAATCGAAGTCAACACCGTAACGTGTACGCATAAGCGAATGGGATGGGTTATCGACATGAACGCAATAGGAATGGACGAAGTAGTAACGGGGCTCCAAGCCTACCTGTGCAGTAAGCGGGCTGCTCGTATTTGGAACGGCCACGTTCCACCCCATGTGAGGAACTTTCAGACCATCTTGCTTTGGGAAACGAGTCGTTACTCCAGGAATCCAGCCCAGACCAGGTAGTGATCCCTCTTCGCTGGAGCGGGTGAGCAGTTGCATACCAAGACATACTCCAAGAATGGGTGCGCACTCGATCAGGGCTTTGTGATCTAGTACTTCACGTAGCCTAGGCACAGTATTAATGCATTTCATAGCGGCGTCGAAAGCGCCTACACCGGGTAGCACCAACTTTTCTGATTGCTCAATAATTGCAGGTTCGGACTCTATCCTCGCAACAACCCCTATACGCTTGAACATATTTAGCATCGATCCGAGGTTACCCATACCATAGTTAACTATCGTGATCATCGCGGAGCCTTGGCAGCGAAGCAATATTTAAGGTAGAAGCTCATCGGAACGAGATTTGTTTTCGCCAGTAAAAAGAAGAGGGGACGTAGCCGCTCAAATCTCTTCTTGTAAGTCTTATAGTCGGTATAGAACTTGGGCGGCATACCCATGTAGGTATCAAAGCAAGTTTTATCCAGATCGAATCTCTTAAGTACATAATCAAGTAATCCGTCCTCGACAAAAGGCTCTTTGCTATACTCATTTAAAGCATCCGCCCGTGTCATCTTCCCTGCTCTGACATTTGCAGATAGAACTAGATTTCTGTGATCCACGCCAAACTTTTTGGGCCCATAAATACTATGTGCGAACGCACTCATCCTATTCTCTAGATGATGGCCGCCATAGTATTGCCAACCAAAAAGACGCTGCAGCTCCTCTTGTGCCGTGGACTTGGAATAATCAAGGTACCAGAATGGTCTAATCTTCCGAATTCTTTTAAAAACGGTCCAATACAAAAACCGTAAAAAAGTCATATTTGGAAAGGTTGCCATGGGCATGCGACCGAATTTTCGATGGACGTCGGCAATATAGCCGCCATCGACATACGCCTTTCCCATAGGAGAAACACCCTCTTCGATAAACGAATGTCCCTCTAGGATGTATTTAATATTAAATTTTGAAGCTGCCCTATAAAGTACTTCGGCAAGACCGATATCGGTTGGCCCCCCAACCTCCGGCACACTTGCAAGGAAGAATGATCTAAATATATCCTCAGACTCCTTGTTATCACATACATGCGTATATAGATCAATTCCTAAGGCCGACGTAACTTTGTAAATATTCTGCGTTGCAACTGCAGTATTCCAAGTATCATCGTAATGAACCGCAAGGGGCCTTAGCCCATAATCTATTGCCAACTTCAATAGATATGAGGAGTCCGTGCCGCCGCTAACACCGACAATAACGTCATATTTCTTCTTAGCCCCCTCCGACTTAATCCCCTCAATAATAGAATTGAATTTTTCTTGCCCGCGCACTTCCCCGGTTCCATATTCGATCTTAAGGTCATCTATCATTCTACAAAAACTACATACGCCATTATCATCGAACTCTATATTCGGGATAGATTCATCATATATACATCGGGAACATATATTCATTTTGTTGACTCGATTATTTAACTAGCAATCCAATGAGATTCGAGGCGAGCTCTTGCTTCAAAGCACCCCATCAAAAGGGAGCTGTGCAAGACCTGGTGCTTACAACGCGGAATTAAACGCCGGCTTAGCTACTCGTTATTCGATTCGAATAACTCTGTCCACTGAACGATTTTCATATGGCCGGTATCGTGTCCATTTAGCTTCGCTGCAATCTTATCGCCAAAGGCCAGGGAGCAAATTACAAGTCGCGCAGGTGGATGAGAAAAGAGATTATCCCTACCGGCTATAGCAACATCGAACCCGTCGAAATAGCAGCCGTGCAAGCCCTCGTTGTCGTCATAGAAACGCAATCGCACTTCTGAGGGTATCTGCCCAAGATAGGGGAAGGCACGCAAAGGAACATAAAGGCCCAGGTCACTACCCTTCGATTCAATTGCGAGCGCCGCAAATCGCTGTAAGGCGATGGAGGCCTTTTCAGTAAATCTATGAAACTTGGAACAAGACATTTTTGATGTGTCTTTTTGTACCAACTGGCCTACAGGAACCGCGCAGCACATCAAAACGCCGCCATGTCGTGCAGGCTCAATTAGCAATGGCTCAAATCCGGCCGTTTTTAAGACGTTGGCTAATGACTCAGAATCGAAATAGTTCAGATGTTCATGCAAAAGCATTGAAACATCCCCAAGCGCAATATGGTGCGTGCAATCAGGGACTGCAAATATTATCCCGCCATGTAATGTTAAGTTTGAGTGATGCGCGCGGAGGAAGGAGACTGGATCTTCCACATGCTCCAGTACGTCATAGTGAAACAGCACATCAAATTGTTCGGTGAGAGACGACGAGGGATAGAAATCCGTAATAATTTCTATACCGGCCTTCTTCCCCGCCGCCGCCGCCACCGGACTGGGGTCAATGCCTTTTACGGTCACCCCTAGCTCGCGTACCTTCTGCAATAAATAGACCCCACCGCATCCGATATCAGCTGCACTCGCTGGCACTTTTGGAAGTAGGCTGCTTGCCCGCCGAAAGAAGTCGATGAACTCGCCTCCATACGATTCGGCCAGAGCGTGCCCGTCTTGCAGGTAGCCGACGTTGGCATCTTCCTTATATACACGTTCCAGCCATTGCAAGACTTCAGGATTGCGCTTCTGAATCACCAGTTGCAGTTCTTCGACAAAAGTGAACGAAAACGGCAGGCGTGCGGGGACGTCATAAGGGGGCTGAACAGGTTGCTTCTTGACGCGCCAGTAAAAAGGAACATGACCCAAATCAAACGATTCAACCATTCATACCCTCCTGATGCGTCAGTTTGGTCCATGTCTGGGCCAGTACGTCTCGCTGAAAGAAAACATCCTCTTCAGACAATATTCCAAGCAATGTCAAGTTGTCGAGCTTTGCAGCAGCAATCCTTCCCCTGATGTCTGCCAGTGCCTTGAAGTTATTTGTAGAAGGCATCGGAAAACCTGAAGCAAGTGGTTCCGCCGCCACAAAATTTACCTCATCAATCGACGCAATCACCTTGAACCGCTTTAGTTCTTCAAGCGCAACGCGCTTCAAGCTCTCCGCGTCAGGGAGGGGGGCATCTAGGAGCAACTCTACTGCTACGGGCCAGCCACCAGCACGAGGCGCACCTTCGCAATACCCGGCGAAATTGGTGATGCGAAAAGTGTGACACCCTGGCTCATAGCAGTAGAGATAATAGAGGTCCCCCATGTTGGGCGGCTTCTTGAGCAATAGATTAACCACCACCGTCTTGCGTGGAGGGTCGAAGCTGTAGCCAGAAATGTCCAAACTAAGTAATTGGGCCATCGCTGGCAGCCCGGAAGTCCAGACCAACTGGTTCAATTGCTCAATTTCTTTTCTCCCACCGCTGTAGTCCAACGTCAGGGCCTTCACCCGGCCTTCGCCCATCTCAAGGGACAGCACTTGAGCACCCGTGAGAACTTCCACTCCAGCCGCATCAAGTCTCGCGAGCAATGCATTGATAACGCGGTACATGCCGTATTTTTTGGGGTAATAGGCCTTTCGGCCAGACTCCCAATGCGCAGGCAACGTGCGCTGCTCAGGCCACGCCAAACGCTCACGAATCGTCGAGGACTCCATGAGATTGCTGAAAGGATCTTCGCTAAACATAACCACCCGAGAAAGGGTAGTCAAGCGGGTTGCGAAGGACGCCAGCTCTTTGGCCGGTTTGCCAAATTGCTTTAGAAGAGCCGAGTCGATCACTTCAGCGACAGCCGTTCCAAAACGTGCGCTAACGTCCTCCCATGCATTGTCATGGCTGTGAAACTCGCGCTTCTCCAACTGCCGGAAGAAACCAAGAACACATGACTCCCACTTTGCGCGCGGAAGGGAGCGGAGATCTGGAAAAGGTGAGTTGTGCTGTACGACTCCGTTGAATACTACGCCAGCGCGATCGCGTGCACTCCGTTCCAATAACTGCCAGTCCTCATTTGGTAGCAGGCCAAATAACAGTTCATCTAGGGGCGCAATCCCCGTCTCGTACATATTGTGCATACCGTAGTCGAACACGCCGTTTTCGGCATAGTCGAAACAACGCAGCAACCCTCCCACCTGGCTCTCTCGCTCAACCACAACGACTTTGCGCCCATCCCGCTCCGCGAGCAGTAGCGCGGCAAGCAGCCCAGCGATACCGCCTCCAACAACAACATCTACCTTTTGCATCAAAATGATTCCTCTAGCCCGAAATTGCCGCGAACGGCACAGTGAAGAAGTAAGGGTAAGCCGCTAACAACTCGGCACGACTTGCCTTCAGAACAACTGGATTTTGCACACTCGTAAGGTACCGATAGCGTAAATCTTGCGTCCCCCACCGGCTCTTAAAGCGGTATACCCCGTCCTGTGTCAACCAAGTCCCCCCCCAGTTCCAAAACGCAAGACCTCGCTGCGAAGCGTCGGACATGGCACGAAAGATCACGGCACTGAGCGCCTGAGACTCACGATGCTCCTTGCGAACCACAGGCGTGAAATACTCGGCGGTTCGGTTGTAATAGAACACCAGTACCGCCGCGACCTGCTCACCGGCCAAGTTCGCGACGTAAATCCGATAGTCCTCCCCCGGACGAAAATACGTGGACAGAGTACTAAAAAAACGCCGTGGTTTTGCCACCCCTCCAATCTCTTGCATATTTTCCTCGTGAACCTTCACGAGAAACGACATCGCTCCATTGTCGATGGCGACTTCAACCCCTAGTTTCGCGGCCTTCCGGACCATATTACGCGTCTTGTAGTGGAAGGAATCCATAAGAGCAGCCTCAAAGTTAGCTTCATGAGGTAGCGGCGTTATTTGACCAATCCGCTCATCGATGAAGTGGTGCACAAATTCGTCGGTCCGTTGCTGCACCAAAGGACTCTCAACAACGGTTGACGCTGCTACACCAGGTGCTTGCACCAACCTGTTGTACGCCACTATCAGCTCGCTCCTTGCTCTAGGGTCTTCACCTACCAAACCACCATTGCTACCGTAAAAAGGCAGGGAATTGAATATGGTACCCAGTGGACCATCCATGGCCATCAAAGGCAGCACGGCCAGAGGACTGCCGCTGTCGTCCAATGCCATCAGACTTTGCTGGCGACAACCAAGCAATCCGACCAGCATATTTTGGTAACGCCAAGACTGATACAACAAAGTCTCCGGGCGTGCCAACAAAAAGGTCTCATACCGCGCGGAAAGTTCAGGGGTTAGCGTCTCTATGCGCATCAGAACTGCCTGTAGATGTTGTCTGGTCGAACGATCTCACGATCCTTCAGTGCCACGATAGTGAATTCGTAAGGCATGTAGGATTCGTCGATCCTCAAACGCGGCGACAGATTTCGACGCATGAAGTCCGACAGGACTTCGACATTCATGTGTAGGGCGTTAGGTTGTATGAAATCAACACGATCCGTCATGAAATTGACGGCCATTGACGTCGTGGCGCAGCTGAAAAGATGCAGCAAGGCAGCTTCAACCCGTTCTACATATGCAGATCGATCCATGCCTTCAATGATGTTGAAGGTACCCGAAATGACAATATGGTCCACAAGTACTGACACGTCTCTGTAAGACTGGACCTGCTGCACATGAGCTTCTGGAAACTTTGAGGCAACGGTATTCACAAATTCAGGCACAAGGTCTGCACCGAAATATTTGTACTGACTAAACCGCTGGTCCAGATATTCCTTCAAATGCCCCAAACCGCATCCATAGTCCAGGACCGAGAAGCCGTCGGACACGAAATGACGCGTCAGGGCTTCAAACCGCAGAGACTGCCGCCCCCTAGGCCAAAGCACTCCAGCGGGGCTATCCCCATGCTCAGAAAAAGCCTGACGATACTGCTCAACTAGACTAGGGGCTAAGCCGGCGTAGTTCTCATCTTTCATGAATAAGCCTTCAAAGTGACATCTCCTGGAGCCAGGCCTCCACATTCAATAGCGACCAAATCAACAATCTCCGGTTATTCTCCCCATTTAGATGTTGTTCAATCAGAGAGGTGACGGCCCGCTGATCTAAGACCTGGTAAATGCGACCGTTACCACTCATGAGCTTGCGACGTACGAAGTCAATGCTCTCGCCCTTGAACCAACTTGAGTCGGGTGAAGAAAAACCTTGCTTCTCCGCACGAGTAACGTCCGCGGGAATGTGGCGAGCCATCATGTCACGCAAGATTTGCTTACCGTCGTTGGTCTTTCGGAAGAACTCACCCTTTTTATCACCGGGTTCGTTTTCGTTAATTTTCAACACCTCTGCCAAGTTATTGAGCTTCAGACTCACTGGGCATTGCATGGCAAAGTCCACAAGATCATTGTCCATGAACGGCACCCGACTCTCCAGACTGTGCGCCATGCTGAGCTTGTCTTCCACTACAAAAAGGCCATGCAAAAAGGTTTTTGCCTCGAAGTAGAGACTGTGGTTGATGTAATCCTCGGGCCGCTCCAGTACGTTATCGTGGTTGGCGAACACGTCACGAAAGATGTCACGTGTCCAGACACCTTTCACTTCATGCTCAACTGGAGCAAATATTTTTTTGAGTTCCCGGTTGTCCACCAAACGCTGCCAGTACAAATAATACTGATCGATGTAATGCTCGAAGTTCTGACTGCTGGCCGCTCGGTAATAACGCCACGGATACCCACCAAAGAGCTCATCGCCACCGCTGCCCGAGAGCACAACCTTGACGAACTTACTGGCAAGCTTAGCTGCATAAAAATTTGGGTAGCTCTGCCCTACTCTGGGTTCTTCCAGATGCCGAGCAACTTGTGGCAGGCAGCGCTCCATGTCGCCGGCCTTGAGAACCATTTCGTAATGTTCGGTCTTGAAACGGGCCGACATGGCCTCGGCTTTGGGGCGCTCGTCAAAAGCCAATTCAATTCCCGAAG
This sequence comes from uncultured Ferrovum sp., assembly GCA_903905585.1. Lineage (GTDB taxonomy): Bacteria > Pseudomonadota > Gammaproteobacteria > Burkholderiales > Ferrovaceae > CAIVHB01. Next base: position 11,152 of record CAIVHB010000042.1, read on the forward strand.
CGGAACTCAGGTCAAAGCCACACGTGAAGGTTTTGAGATTGGCGAAGGATTGCGCGGCTATGGCGGTAATTGAGCCGCTGTCCATGCCACCGCTGAGGTAACTGCCAATTTCGACATCACTAATTAGTTGACGATTAACGGCCTGACGAAACAGGCGGTCGAGTTCTTCAAGGTATTCCTGCTTGCTCACCGTGTGACCGGGTTCGCGAAAACGGTAGTCCCAATATTGTTGGGTATTGAATGTCGAGGACTGTGCGTTAAGCGTAGCGTAATGACCAGCCTTCAGGATGTGGATACCTTCGAGCAGAGTTTGATCGGTGAAGATATTTTGAAAGGTGAAGTATTCCAGCAGGGCCGGTTTGTTCAGTTTGCGATAAAAGCCCGGCTGCGCGATGATGGCCTTTTGCTCCGAGCCAAAGGCAAACGTGTTGCCCTGACGCGCATAATAAAGCGGTTTGACTCCGTATCGGTCGCGGGCGAGCAGCAGGTTTTTTTCTTTCCGATCCCAAAGAGCCAAGGCGAACATGCCATTGAATTTAAGCAGAGCATCAGTACCCCAGTGGGCCAGTGCGTGTAACACAACTTCACTATCAGTCTTACTGCGGAACCAATAGCCGACAGCTTCCAACTCCGTCCGTAATTCGCGAAAGTTGTAGATTTCACCATTGAAGCTGAGAATATAGCGATGGTCAGCACTGATCATCGGTTGATGACCGGCCGGGCTCAGGTCGATAATTGCGAGACGGCGGTGGCCCAACCCAACATTGCCTTCGATCCAATGGCCTTCGCCATCTGGCCCACGATGAACGATGGCGTCGGTCATCTTTTGCAGAATGACTGGGGAGATGGGGGCCCCGTTAAGGTTAATTAGACCGGTAATGCCACACATGGATCATGTCGGGAAACGTTGTGATAGTCGGCGGTGCGGGTCAGAACTTTTCATTTCCGCGCGCAGACCTGCTCAATGACAAAGGCTTGTTCAGCTTCAGTCATCCCGTGGAACAGCGGCAACGAAATGCTGCAGTCGTTGGCGGCGTATGCTTTGGGGAAGTCTTCAGGCTTCAGGCCATATTTTTCACGATAAAAAGTCAGCATATGCACGGCATGGGTGGCCGGGCGCGTTGAGATGCCGACTTGTTGCAGCGCGTCCATCCAAGCGTTTCTGGCTTGATTGATGCGGGTGACCGATTTGGCCGTAATCGGCTCGGGCTGGAACAGGCAAGGGTAACTCTGGTAGCCATGCTCCAGTCCATCGATGTGTGCGGGCGACTTGAGCCAGGGTAGACCGGTAAAGGCTTCGTCGTAGATTTTGGCCAAACGCTGCCGTTCCGCAATGATGTCGGCGGCTCGCTTCATCTGGGCGGCACCCAATGCGGCTTGCAGGTCGGTCATCCGCTGGTTGTAGCCAGCATCGGGGTGGTCGGCCAGCAGATAGGGGCGTGAACCCATATGTCGTTGGAGGTCGGACATGGCCGCACCATGATCGCGCAGTCGGCGTAGTTTTTCTGCCAGGGCATCATCTTGGGTTGTGATCATGCCGCCTTCTCCGGTGGTGATGGCCTTGCGCGGATGGAAGCTAAAGCAACCGGTATCGCCCAGGGTGCCGACGTGCTGGCCGTGGTAGCGACTGCCGAAGCCGCAGGCGGCATCTTCGACTACCCATAGGCCGTGTTGCTTGGCAATTTGGTTGATGGCGGTCATATCCGCAGCCAAACCAAAAAGATGGACTGGGATGATGGCTTTGGTCTTGGGTGTTATTTTTTGTTTGAGTTCATTGACATCGATGTTAAAGGTGGCGAGATCGATGTCGCAAAACACGACAGTAGCACCCAGATGCTGTACCACATTCGCGGTAGCAATCCAGGTGAAGGCTGGAACGATGACCTCGTCACCAGGCTGAAGGCCAAGCGCCGCTAACGAAAGATGAAGCGCCGTTGTACACGAGGTGACCGCTATTGAATGTTTGGCGCCGGTGAAAGCAGACCATTTCTCTTCAAACTCGCGCACTTTAGGGCCTTGTACCAACCAACCACTGCGCAGCGGGCCGAGCACGCTTTGAATTTCTGCCTCGGTAAGGCTGGTGCGGGCGATTGGTACGTTCATCTGGGTGGGCATGTTCATGTGGGTAACCCTACTGCTTGGCGGCGAGTTGCGACTTCCGCTTTGTGCGAAGCACGCCATTCAATGAGGCGTTGAAGTCCTTCGCGCAGCTCGATCGTAGCGGTGAAGTCAATTTCTTTGCTGGCCTTTTTTGGGCTACCTATGCGGTTGCGTACCAGGGTCGCCTGGCTACGCGGAGCATAGGTAATGGGTTTGTCGCAACCGGTGATCTCGATCAACAATTCAGCCAACTCCTTGAGGGATGTGCGTTTGCCGGTTCCCACGTTGTAGAACTGGTCGGCTGCGTCAGCCTTCATTGCGCAAACGTTGGCAATACCGCAGTCTTCAACAGCGACAAAGTCAAAAGCCTCTGATCCATCGCCCATGATGGTTGGGCTTTGCCCTTTGTCAATGGCGTCCAACATCTTCATAATGACGGCGATATAGGCTCCGTGGTAGTCCTGCCGAGGGCCATATACATTCATGTAGCGCAGACCAACAAAGTTAAGCTTGTAGCGGTGGTAGAAGGCACGTAGCATGGCCTCACCACAAATCTTGGTAGCACCATAAAAGTTTTGATTATTGAAGGGGTGGTCTTCTTCCATCGGTTCTCTGACAGCATCACCATATACAGAGGCGGACGAAGAGTAAACCAGACGCTTAACACCTTTTGCGATGCATGCCTCCATGACGTTGAAGGTGCCACGCACATTCACGTCAAAGGCGCTTCTGGGGTATTCATGGCACTGCAATAGCCATAGCGCAGCCAGATGGAAAACTCCGTCAGCGCCTTCGAATGCAGACTGCAAAATGTCTGTCTGCATCACGTCTCCGCCCACGTCATAAATTTTTACACGCGGGTCTTTTAGAGCTTCAGTCAGGTTTTCGCGGCTTCCACGTAAAAAATTGTCATAGATCAAAACTTCTCTGACATCTTCCTTCAGAAGTTGATCGACCGTATGTGACCCGATGAGGCCAGCACCACCCACCACTACCAGTTTCTGCCCTGCCAAATTCATACAAATTGCTCCATGATTAAATAGTGTTGTTCAAAAGTGCCGCTAGCACGGTCTGCTGGTCGGCCTGAGTCAGATACGGGCTCATCGGCAGGCTGAGGACCCGTGCTGCCGCGGCATCGCCTTGAGGTAATTCCACCGATTTATCCGCTACAGCGGGTTGCTTATTCAGAGGAATCGGATAGTGAACGGCACTCGGAATACCAGCCGCCTTTAGCCGCTGCTGCACGACATCTCGGTCGTGAACCTGAACGGTATATTGAGCATAGACGCTCGAATTGTAGCCTTCGATGAAGGGTGCAACTACTGAGCCTATGGGTTGCTTGACTGCCGCAGAAATTGCGAGCGAGTACTGTGCTGCTACTTGTTGCCTGATTGCAATTTCGTCATCCAAGATGGCTAGCTTTGGCAGCAAAATCGCGGCTTGCAATGTGTCCAAGCGGCTGTTGACGCCCACGCGAATGTGGTGGTAGCGCCGATCTTGGCCGTGCCGGGCGATTTGGCGCATGACCTTGGCCAGCTCATCGTCGTTAGTGAAGATGGCGCCGCCATCGCCGTAGCAACCCAGCGGCTTGCTGGGGAAAAAACTGGCACAGGCTATGGTTGAGAGGTTGCAGCTTTTGCGGCCTTTATAGGTGGCGCCAAAGCTCTGTGCGGCGTCTTCTATCACTGGAATGCCGTGTTTGGCTGCAATTGCGTTGATAGCATCCATGTCGGCGCACTGTCCGTAAAGGCCAACCGGGATGATGGCTTTGGTGTGTGGGGTAATGGAAGCTTCCAGCAAGGCCGGGTCAAGGTTGTAGGTGCGTGGGTCGATGTCCACGTACACCGGCTTTGCGCCAAGCAATGCTACGGTTTCAGCAGTCGCAATATAGGTGAAGCCGGGAGTGATGACTTCATCACCCGGGCCGATGCCAAGGGCCATTTGCGCGACTTGCAACGCATCGGTGCCGTTAGCGCAAGTGATGCAGTATTTGGCGCCGGTGTAGGCTGCCAGCTTTTCTTCTAATTCGGCCACTTCGGGGCCGAGAATGTACTGGCCGTGGTCTAGTACGCGCTGCATACCGGAATCGATCTCGATTTTTAGCCGCTTGTACTGGCTTTTGAGGTCACAAAATTCCATCTTGCTTATTCCCATATCTATTCTTGAACGTTGCAGTAGCCATCGCGCAGCACATATTTCTGCCCAGTTTGCGGGCAAAGTGTTTCGGCGTCGCCGACTAACGGCAAGTCCAGCCGCTCGCCAAACTGGCTCATCCAGCCGATTTGTTTGGCTGGCACACCTGCCATTAGAGCGTAAGGTTTGACGTTTCGGTTGACTACTGCACCAGCAGCCACAAACGCGTATTCGCCTAATGTAGTGCCGCAAACGACAGTGGAATTGGCTCCCAGGGTAACGCCGCGTTTGACCAGGGTGTTACGGTATTCGTCCTTACGGCTTACCGCGCTGCGTGGGTTGTACACATTGGTGAACACCATGCTGGGGCCGCAAAACACGTCGTCTTCAAGCGTGACGTTGTCATAGACCGATACGTTATTTTGTATTTTGCAGTTGTTGCCGATCATCACGCGGTTGCCGACAAACACGTTTTGGCCAAACGAACAATCACGGCCTATTTGGGCACCACCGCTGATGTGTACCCAGTGCCAGACGCGGCTACCGTCACCAAGATGGGCGCCGTCGTCAACGATGGCTGTGGGGTGAATGGTGACACTCATGTCAGTATTCCAGCGGCAGGGCAACCCGCTTGCCGTCACGCGACGACAAATACATTGCGATGAGTAACTCAAGTGTGATGAGTCCTTCACGGCCATCGGTTTCGGGCTCGGCTTCGCCGCGCAAGGTTTCGATGACGTTGCGATAGTAGAGCGGGTGGCCCAAGCCATAAACCGAGGTGGTTTGGTAGCTGCTGGAGGCCACCTCAGCGTCTTCAGGGCGGGCATCGGCAAATTCCCAGGTTTGGATTTCATTGACCGCAACGCCACCAATGCGCACCGTGGCTTTTTCGCCCAGAATGGTAATGCTGCCTTCCATGTTTTTGGGGTAGGTGAGCATGGTCACGTTGAGGGTACCCATGGCCCCACTGCGCCATCGTATGGCGGCGACCCCACTGTCTTCAACTTCGATATTGCGGGCCAATGTGGCGGTATAGGCCATTACGCTTTCAACCGGTCCAATCATCCAGTGCAGCAGGTCGATGTAATGGCTGGCCTGGTTCATGAAGGCTCCACCATCGAACTCCCAGGTGCCGCGCCATTTTGCGCTGTCGTAATAGTCTTGTGGGCGAGTCCAGAAGACGTTCATGGCTACAGAGTAAATTTTTCCAAAACGGTCTTGCTCAATGGCTTTCTTTAGCAACTGCAAGGTGGCGTTTCGTCGGTTTTGCTTGACCACAAACAGGCGCACGCCAGCTTCATCGCAAGCTTTAACCATGCGCACCCCGTCATGCCAACGGGTGGCCATGGGTTTTTCAGTCATCACATGGAGACCAGAGGCAGCAACTTGAATGGCTTGCTCGGGGTGCAGTCCGCTGGGCGTGGTTAACACTACCAAGTCTGCCGTAGTTGCTTTTAACAGGTTAACCAAATTGCTGTGACCAGTAGCTTTGGTGCGAGCAACGGCTTGCGCCAGGGCTGGGGCGTTGACGTCACACACGTCGACCAGTTCTACGCTGTCCGCATGGTTTTCAATAGCACCAAAATGGTTGTTGGCAATGCGGCCGCAACCTACCAAGGCTAGGCGAATTTTGCGATCGGTAATTGGGGTGTAGTTATACATAGCTAGTCAATGCAATGATGAAGGCGAATATGCGCCGGGATACCAAGCGACAGCCCTTGGTTGAGGCGCTCGGTCGGTGAATAGCCCAAGAAATTAGCCGTCTTGCCGATGTATGCCAAACTGTGGCGCACATCACCAGCGCGAAAATCTCGGTAAACGGGTTTGATGTCGGCACTTATGCCGTAGACCGCCAGGTTGTCGCGAATCAAAGCAAACAACTCATTGAGTGTGGTGCGGTCACCTACAGCCACGTTATAGACCTGGTTGACAGCTTCAGGAGTTTGCACGGTGGCTGCTAATAAGTTAGCTTGAACGGCATTTTTTACAAAGCAAAAGTCGCGGCTAGTCTCGCCGTCGCCGTTGATGTAGATAGGCTCGCTTTTGATCATGCTGCTGATCCACTTAGGGATAACAGCGGCATAGGCGCCATTGGGATCTTGGCGCGGACCAAAGACGTTAAAGTAGCGCAGGCCTACGCTTTGCAGGCCATAAGTTTTGCCAAACACTTCGGCGTACAGCTCGTTGACGTATTTGGTAACTGCATATGGGCTTAACGGCTTGCCAATGATGTCTTCTACCTTAGGCAGGGCTGGATGGTCGCCATAGGTGCTGCTGCTGGCGGCGTACACAAAGCGCTTAACTTTGGCATCGCGCGCGGCTACCAGCATGTTTAAAAAACCACTGATGTTGGTGGCGTTGGTTGTGATGGGGTCCGCCACGCTGCGCGGAACGCTCCCCAAGGCGGCTTGGTGCAGCACATAGTCAACACCAGTAACGGCCTTTTGGCAGTCCATCAGGTTGCGGATGTCGCCGTTGATAAAACTGAAGTTGGCCCATTGGGTGGGCGTGACCAGGGTTTGCACTTCATCCAGGTTGCGTTGGTGGCCGGTAGCAAAGTTATCCAGGCCCACCACTCGCTGATTGAGTTTTAGCAAAGTTTCCAACAGGTTGCTGCCGATAAAGCCTGCCACGCCGGTTATGAGCCAGGTGTTGGTCTCGGCTTGCAGGCGGGTTTGAAGTTGGGTATAGGCTGTCATGAATACTATAAAGTTGATAGCTGATTGCGCATAATGCACGTGGACTAGAGGCGAATGTCGCTATCAACCGCAGGCAACAGGTACTTCAGGTCGTACAGCACATGCTCAGGCTTGCCCAGCGCCCGAATGGCGACCGCACCCATGGTTTTGAACTGGTGGTGGGCAACAGCGATGATGATGGAGTCGTACACACCAGGCTTAGGCTGCTGCACCAGTGTAATGCCGTATTCGTGTTCAGACTCAGCTTTATCGGCCCAGGGGTCAAACACGTCTGCCTGAACGTCGTAATCGGCCAACTCTTTGACAATGTCCACCACACGGGTGTTGCGTAGGTCGGGGCAGTTTTCTTTAAAGGTGAGGCCCATCACCAAAATGCGGGCGCCTTGCACCGGTATTCGTCGCTTGGTCATGACTTTAACAAGCTGGGTGACAACGTATGCACCCATGCTGTCATTCAACCGACGGCCCGCCAAAATGATTTCGGGATGGTAACCAATGGATTCGGCCTTGTGCGTCAGGTAATAAGGGTCCACACCAATGCAGTGGCCGCCAACCAGGCCGGGGCGAAAGGGCAAAAAGTTCCACTTGCTACCAGCGGCTTGCAACACGGCTTCGGTGTCGATGCCCATTTTGTTGAAGATCAAGGCAAGCTCGTTAATCAATGCAATGTTGACATCGCGTTGGGTGTTTTCAATCACTTTGGCCGCTTCAGCCACCTTGATGCTGCTAGCTTTGTAAGTGCCTACGGTGATGATTTGGTTGTAAAGCGCATCAACTAGGTCTGCTATCTCTGGCGTTGAGCCAGATGTAACTTTTTTGATGGTGCTAACTCTATGCTCTTTGTCCCCAGGGTTGATTCGCTCGGGGCTGTAGCCGCAAAAAAAGTTTTGGTTGAACTTAAGGCCACTGAACTTTTCCAGTATAGGCACGCAGTCTTCTTCTGTGCAACCAGGGTACACAGTGGACTCATAAATCACAATATCGCCAGACTTGAGCACCTTTCCAACTGTTTCGCTGGCTTTGATGAGTGGCGTGAGGTCGGGGCGCTTGTGCTGGTCAATTGGGGTTGGTACGGTGACGATGAAAACGTTGCAAGTGCGAAGGTCATCTAGGCTAGTGCTGAATCTCAAGTGTTTAGCGGCTTGCAGTTCGTGAGTTTCAGTTTCCAGAGTAAAGTCCTGTCCGGCTTTGAGCTGGTCAATCCGCTTTTGGTTAATATCAAAACCCACTACTATGCGAAGTTTACCGAATTCGACTGCGAGCGGCAGTCCAACGTAGCCTAAACCTATGACGGCCAGTTTGATGTCTTGAAGAGTCATGTTATTGCTTTAGGATTAACAAAAAGTACCCAAAATTAAGAAAGAGACGGTAAAAAAACGTTGCAATCATGAGTATGACCTAATGCACCAAGATGAATGGACTCGGCACAAACCTATCCCTTAAAGTAGCTCTAAAGAGTCTAGCATCCAAGAAAAACCATCTCATCCAAGAACTACTTTAGCAATACCGACAATCCCAAACAAGTAAAACCACAGCCATTCAACGGTGAAAATTCAAATATCCTACCTTCTAAACGTGAAAATTATCGTGTGTTGGAAAAGCAGGCAATATAAACGCTCAAAAAACTACATCAAGTAAGATCAATTTAGCAATTACCAAAGTAGTAGGAGAGCAATCAAACCTACTTATTCAGGACACCAATTAATGAGTGAAAAAGCAGTAAGCCTGCTAAAACATGCTACTGAGCCAATTGGTTCACCCAAATAAGTCACCGGCCACCTTCCTTAAAAAAACCAGATGAATTCGAGACCTAACCCTGCTTGTTCACCGAGGAATCAGGTAAGTTCACCTGAGCTCTGAGTTGCTCGATTTCCCCCCTCAAGTCCGCGTACTCCTGCATCTTTCTCTGCAAAAAACGGACTGTGAGCTTTGTTTTTTCACGAATCCCCTTCGGCGTTAGGAGGTAAGCGTAGCTGATTTTGTTTGTGTTGCCCGTGAAGTTGCGGGCTTTGATAAAACCCTTTTCTATTAGCGCATTAAGACAGTAATTGATGCCGCCCAAACTCACGCCCAGTCTCTTGGCAAGCTCTCGCTGCGTGATCTCTGGGTGGTCTTGAAGGATCCTCATCACCCTGAAGTTTGTATCCTCTTGAATGTCGGCCTGTCTACTCATCGCAAAAATAATGTGATTTGATATTGGGTCTGATTGAAAAAAACACTCGGACGGGCTACCGCACTTTGCGCACCACTGGTGTCAAAATTGAAGGCCCCAAATAATTCTCGAAAAAAGCGCTTACCAATTCGAAATTTCAAAGTCAACCCGCTTAAACAGAAAAATATGCGTTCTAAGTTGAACAATTTAACAAAGTGTATCATAAACCATCAATATGGCACAAATTTTGATTACGTGTTAATATATATTACGCCTTTCTACCTATTTCACGACAGTTACAGTATGCGGCATACTTCACCAAATAAATGATTTATTAAACTTCAAAGGTAAATGAATCAAAATGCTGAAAAACAGCCTCTTTTTCACTTTTAAAGAGATAGAATTCAATAGACTAAAAACCTGCACATTGTGCAATCCACACTTTCAAGGCTGAGGCTAATGAGAACAACATATTTCCCAGACTGGGTCCCATCAATCCAGTCCTTATACTTTAGACTTTTGGTACAAAGAGTTGCTTTCCTAGCCTTCCTTCTCACCTTGTCTAGTCTTGGTTTTTCACAGGTCTTGCCCCCTGGACTTGCCGGAGCCACTGGCATTCAAAGCCAAATTGGTTCCCTCGGTGTTTCTGGTTTTGAAGGGGGTTTAGGCGTTGGGGGCGGCATTGGGGGTATGAATGGGGGACTTGGCGTGCTTTCTACCAAGGAAATCAAGGGAGCTGACCCTGTGGTGCCGAGTAACACTCGGGTGCCCATTCCAGTTTTCATTCCCCTTTCTCCCAACAACTTTCAGCAGTACGTTCTTCAAGTAACGGGCCAGTCCTACCCACTCTTTGGCGCCAACATCTTTGAGAACATTCATCAGTTTGAGACTGCACCAAAAAATGATGGGTTATCTGTTTCGGATGTCATGGGAAACGTCCAGACTTATTATCCTTACGCACCCTTCACGAATGCACCCGTCACATCCGATTACACCCTCGGCCCTGGAGACCAACTCCTTGTTCGTGCTTGGGGCTCCATCGATATCAACTACCAGGCAGTCGTGGACCGCAGTGGATTGGTCTCGATACCTAAAGTGGGCAGCTTCAGTGTTACTGGAGTAAAGCTTGGCGATGCTCAAGGTGTTATAACCCAAGCGATTTCTAAACAGTTCAAGAATTTTGACCTCAGCGTGACGCTAGGGCAAACCCGATCCATCACGGTTTACGTAGTAGGCCAAGCCAGACGTCCTGGGAGTTATACACTGAGCTCACTGTCCACCATCAGCTCAGCCTTATTTGCAAGCGGTGGTCCCAACAACAACGGCTCTATGCGTCACGTTCAGTTAAAGCGTGCCGGCAAAGTGATCGCTGAGTTTGACCTCTACGACTTCCTCTCCAAAGGTCAAACGAATGGGGACGTAAAACTCATCGATGGGGATGTGCTGGTCATGCCCCCAGCCCTTGGGTATGTTGCATTGGTTGGCAAGCTCAGTACCCCAGCCATTTATGAACTCAAAAACGAACGCGAATCCCTTGAGGATCTTGTCAATTTATCTGGTGGCCTTCCCCTGACCACCAACCCTATGAGCGCAACACTTGAGCGTCTCGACCCAACCCAGTCACAACCCAGAAGTGTGATGAATGTCACCTTGAGGGGTGAAGGACTGAAAACCCCGCTTAAAAAAGGTGACCTCGTCAACTTTTACAGTATCACGACTGAAATGAGCAATGCAGTCACCCTGCGCGGCAATGTTGCCCAACCCAAAAGAGCTCCTTGGAAGGAGGGCATGCGGGTTCAGGACCTGATTCCTTCGCGCGAAATCCTATTGAGCCGAAACTCGATGCGCCTACAAAATGAGGTCCTTTTTGATGCCAATGAGCGAGAGAGAACGCAGCGTGATCGCGAGAAAATACCCACTGACCTGCTTCTCGATCAGAGCCAACAGCTTATTCAGAATAAGCAATCGCAAGATATCAAGCCCCTGAATGCAGCATCTAAACTCACAGTAGATTCATCCAAAATGGGTTTGCCCTCTCAAACCAGTGGGCCAACGGCCAATGATAATGGACAGTCCAATGTGGTGAGCTTGGACAAGTGGCGCCAGCAGCGAGAAGACCGACTCCTTGCTCAACAGCCAGAGATCAATGATTTCAAACGTAAAAATTTGGCGGATCAGGTCGGTAGCCTCATGGATCAGGTCAACTTTGACTATGCGGTGGTAGAAAGGGTCATCAAAAAGGACTTGAGCATTTCTCTATTGCCCTTTAATCTTGGTGCAGCTTTAGATCACCCGAATGGTCCTGACAATTTGGTCCTTGAAGCAGGCGACGTGGTCACTGTCTTCTCGCTGGACGACATTCGTGTCCCACTAGCCAAGCGTCGTATTACTGTCCGCATTGAGGGAGAGGTCATGAAGCCTGGCATCTATCAGGCAAGTCCAGGAGACACACTCCCCACTCTCATCAAGCGTGCGGGTGGATTGTCGCCTGATGCCTATTTATATGGAGCGGGATTTTTCAGGGAAGACGTTCGCAAAACTCAGCTAGAAAACTTGGACAAGTTGCTTCGCCGACTAGAATCAGAGTCCACATCTTCCCTCACACAGCTCTCTCAGAGCATGGGCGCCTCAACTGACACGATGGGTCTTCAGGCGCGCGTTGCTGCCGCCCAGCAATCACAGCGTTCAGCCATTGAACGACTCAGGAATTTAAAGCCTGAAGGTCGTATTGCCCTAGGACTCACGCCCAGTATAGAGAATACCCTCAACGAACTCCCTCCCCTACGCCTTCAAAATTCTGACCGTTTGATCGTGCCACCCAAACCTGATTTCGTTTATGTTTATGGCTCTGTCAACACTGAATCAGCACTTCTTTTTAAGAAGGGTCTTAAAACTTCAGACTATTTGAATGCGGCTGGCGTCACTTCTGGAGCCGACCGCGAGGCGGTTATCCTTTTGAGAGCGGATGGCACGGCATTATCGTCGACCGGATCGTGGCGCAATGAAGTCATGACTGCGGAAGTTCTTCCTGGAGACACCATCGTCATGCCTGAGAAATTAGACCGTGAATCGGTTTGGTCGTCTGTGTTTAGAAACACTTTGGGCGCTACGCAGATTTTCTACCAACTGGGTTTGGGCGCTGCCGCCATCAAGACTCTGCGTCAGTGAGGATCTGAACATGACTGAACTCACAAACGGCGCATCAGCTACTCCTCAGGAAGAAGAGGACATTTCATTGATCGACATTCTGACCATCATCGGTCAGCAAAAGTCTTTGATCATTGGCCTTACATTGGCCTCAGCTCTCCTCGCAGTTATCGTCAGCCTCTTAATGACGCCTGTCTTTACGGCACGCACACTGGTTATGCCACCGCAGCAGCAACAATCGAGTGCTGCCTCGAGTCTGGCCAGTCTTGGTGCACTTGCCGGCGTTGCATCGAGCACCATCGGAATAAAGAGTCCGGATGACATGTATGTTTCATTTATGACCAGTGAAGGCTTTCAAAAGAAAATCATTGATCACTTCAATCTCATGGACCGCTACCATTGTCCATTCGTGATTGATTGCAGGCAGTCCTTGAGCCAACACGCAAGAATCGTTTCCGATAAGAAGTCATCCCTCATGTCCATTGAGGTAGATGATGTAGATCCTGTCTTTGCGGCCAACATGGCCAACACCTTTGTTGATGAACTCGGCACCCTTCTTGGTAGGCTTGCCGTCACTGAGGCTCAACAAAGGCGCTTATACTTCGAGAACCAGATCAAGAAAACCCAGGATGACTTGTCACTTGCAGAGACCCAGTTCAGGAACGCACAGCATCGTTCGGGCCTTCAACTGCCTACAGTTGAGGCTGAAACAGGCGTCAAGGCGATCGCGGAAATGCATGGACAGATTGCAGCACGGGAGATTCAGCTCCAGGCACTCAAATCTTATGCTACACAGGAGAACAATGACGTCAAGAAACTGGTCACTGAACTCGCAGCCATGAAGATGCACCTTTTAAAACTTGAGCGCGGATCCCTTGACACATCGAACCCACAATCCATACAGCAAGAGGCTATCCAAAGCTACCGCAACATGAAGGTCCAGGAGTCGATGCTCGAGGCTTTTGCCAAGCAGTACGAGCTTGCCAAAGTTGATGAGTCCAAAGAGGGCCCCCTGGTTCAGGTGGTTGATTCCGCCACCCCACCAGAGAGACGATCCTCTCCTAAAAGGACACAACTTGTTGTGAACTCAGCCTTGGGCGGATTTGTATTTTCAACTCTACTTGCTTTTTTAAGAAACATGGTACGCAACACCGCTCAATCATCAGAGGGACGTGCAAAGCTTCATGCTTTGAAGCGCGCTTGGTGGATTTAGATCTGGCAATGACGAGTTTTCTTTTTCTCGTAGCCCTGACCTTTCTGATCTCTTTTGCTTGCAATGGAGCCATCGCAGTCATAAGCCGCAGGACTTCACTTGGGCTTGATCGGGAGTTGGGTGTACAAAAGTTTCACACGGCACCTACATCTCGTCTGGGTGGTGTAGGTATTTTCTTGGGTCTAATCCTTGGACTGGTACTATTGTTTAAAGTCGATGCACCACTGTTCCACGCTCTTTTGTTAATTTTTTTATCATCGATCCCAATTTTTTTGGGTGGCTTGATTGAGGACTTGACACACCATGTACCTGCTACAGTGCGTCTGCTTCTGGCTTTGTTTTCAGCAAGTTGTTTTTGGTTTTTGATGGGTTTTGGTGTTGAAAGGACGGGAGTCATCCCGGTCGACTGGCTCTTGCAGTGGCCTGTCATGGCTTACCTCATCACCTTGTTGGTGATCGCTGGCTTTACTCACTCGGTTAACATTATCGACGGCTTTAACGGACTAGCCAGCAGCCAAGTGCTACTCATGTTAGCCTCAATGGCCTTTATTAGCCACCAGTTCGACCAAGGAGATTTATTTATTTACTCTATGCTTCTTTTTTCAGTCACCTTTGGGTTTTTTTGTTGGAACTGGCCATTTGGTAGAATTTTCCTTGGTGATGGAGG